>NZ_RAVX01000001.1:0-408318 GCF_003611605.1 Corallococcus sp. AB011P | reverse complement strand
GAGCTGTGGCCCGCGCCCTTCAGCATCGAGCAGCGCTACCGCTACTACCCGAACGCCCGCTTCCTGGAGACCATCAGCCGGGAGAAGGAAGCGCGACTCATCGCCGAAGGCTGCACCGAGGAACTCCGCGGCACCATCAAGCCGGACATCGTCCTCCACGGAGACCGCGACCTGCTCAGGTCCGCCCTCACCCTGGACTTCAAGTTCCCGTGCCCGGGCACAAATGAGCCAACCTGGACGAGGTATGGCACGGGCACCTACGCCGGCATGTCGCAGCGGACCGTCTACGAGGAAGCCCTGGGAGGGAAGGCCTTGCTCATTTCGCCCCGTACAGGAGTCAAAGAGGTGAAGCCATGACAAGGGAGTACCCTGTCATCCGCCTGTGGTCGAAAGGTTCGCCTCCGATTCCCGCTGCCCGCGACGGCATTGGCCTCAGCTTCTTCATCCACCGCGACCACAAGGAGATAGCGACTGCGGTGTGGCGTGCCCTGCAAACCTATCTCCGCGCCATTCCTCCGGGCTCGCTGGGTTGGTACGGCACGGATGACGGCGACATCCTGGAGCTGGATGACAAGGGCTGGGAGATCGCTCGCCAGCAAATACTCGAGCGTCCCTGGGGCACCAGTGGGAATGCGGAACTCTCCGAAAGCCCGGGCGGAGGTGAGATCTCCAGCGGGTACGTTTTTGAGTACGAAGGCCATCCACTCGACACGCCGTTCGGTAAGGCTCCCGTCAACGCGGTGTCATTCACCTTTCCCACGGACTTCCTCCAGGGAAACGGTGCGGCTCACCTGCGCACATTGGCGCTGGAGCTCGCTCGGGAGCTGCCCTTCAACTTCGGATACGCCAGCTTCGCCATCATCTCATCCCATGGAATGTGGGGCGCGGCGAAGTGGCCCATCATCGAGGCACTCCTTGCTCGCTATCCAGGCTTGGACCTCCATCAAGGCACTGGCTTCAGGTCCATATTGGGAACCCGGGCCCTCGCCCCCGCCTGGCTCACCTTCCTCGGCCAGCCCCTGCTGGGACAACTGGGCGGCATCGACACACTCCGGAACGCGCTTCCCCTCCCGGAGGTCTCCCTGCTCCCCATGGACGGCGACCGCGTACTCGTCACCCTGGACGAATGGCCTGACCCCATCGACACGCAGGCGAAGGCCATCCCCCCCCAGTACCGCGCGCTGGCCCGGCTGATGGAGCCCTTCCTCTTCCAGTACAAAGGCGAAGGACTCCCCCTTTACCAGCAGGACACGAACCAATGGCTCCGCCGGTTCCTCTTCCCCTGAAGCCAGGACGGCAACCGCTCCAGCAGCACATGCGTCCCGCGACGAGCCTGTGGGTGGCCTGCGTCCTGCTCACGGCGTGTGCTGGCGGTTCACGGCATTCCCGGCATGGAGAGCTGGGGTTCGTGGACACGGAGACCGCCGCGAAGGCACGGCACGCGGCGTATGTGGCGGAGCAGGCGTCGGCACGGGCGGCGACCCAGGCCATCGCGTCCCCGTTGGTTAGGGCCATTCCTCCCGCAGTGCTCGCGCTGATGCAGCAGGACCATGACGCGGATGAACTGGAGAAGCAGCTCGTCGCGTGTGCCGTCCAGGCGGAGCAACTGGGGAATGCGCGCTACTTCGAAAACCGACCTCCGACGCGCCAGGAGTGCGCCGAGGTGGTGGAGCAGGACCGCTGCGGCAAGCCCGTCACCCGGGCCATGCAGTTGGGAAGGCAGAAGCACGTGCTCGCGCTTCAATGCGCGGAAGAGGTGTTGAAGGAGCTGTGGCCCGCGCCCTTCAGCATCGAGCAACGCTACCGCTACTATCCGAACGCCCGTTTCCTGGAGACCATCAGCCGGGAAAAGGAAGCGCGGCTCATCGCCGATGGCTGCACCGAGGAACTCCGCGGCACCATCAAGCCGGACATCGTCCTGCACGGAGACCGCAACCTGCTCAAGTCCGCGCTCACCCTGGACTTCAAGTTCCCGTGCCCGGACACCAACCTGCCACAGTGGACACAGTACGGCCGGGGCAGCCCCTACGAAGACATGTCTCAGAAAATCCTCTACCAGGAGGCCTTGGGGGGACCGGCATTGCTCATTTCGCCCCGGTATGGAGTTCGAGAGGTGAAGCCATGACGAAGGAGTACCCAGTCATCCGCCTGTGGTCGAAAGGCAAGCCTCCCGTTCCCACAGCCCGCGATGGCGTCATTTTCAGCTTCTTCATGCAGCACGAGCACAAGGAGGTCGCGCTGGCAGCATGGCGTGCGTTGCAGCGCTACCGTCAGGCCGTTCCTCCTGGGTCACTGGGTTGGTACGGAGCGGACGATGGCGACATCCTGGAACTCGATGACAGGGGCTGGGAGGTCGCTCGCCAACAGATGATCGAGCGCCCCTCGGGCAATAGCGGACATGCTCTGCTGATGGAAAGTCCAGGGGGAGGTGAGCTCTCCAACGGCTACTTCTTCGAGTACGAAGGCCGGTCCGCCAACAACCCCTTCGGCCATGCTCCCTTCAGCGCTGTGTCATTCGCATTTCCAACCGAATACCTTCAGGGAAATGGTGCGACCTTTCTTCGCATCCTGGCCCTGGAGCTGGCTCAAGAGCTGCCCTTCAGCTTCGGTTACGCCAGCTTCGCCATCATCTCTCCGGCAGGCCTCTGGAGTTCGGCAAGAGTAGATCTTATCGAAGCGCTCCTCGTGCGATACCCAGGCTTGGACCTTCACGGGCTCGAAGGCTTCGGCCCAATCATTGGCACCCGCGCTCTTTGTCCCTCCTGGCTCACGTTCCTGGGACAACCTCTGCTGGGACAGTTGGGCGGCATCGACGCGCTCCGGAACGCGCTCCCCTTCCCGGAGGTCTCCCTGCTCCCCATGGACGGCGACCGCGTACTCGTCACCCTCGACGAGTGGCCAGACCCCATCGACACGCAGGCGAAGGCCATCCCCCCCCAGTACCGCGCGCTGGCCCGCCTGATGGAGCCCGTCCTCTTCCAGTACGAAGGCGAAGAGTTCCTCCCCTTCCAACAGGACACGAACCAGTGGCTCCGCCGGTTCCTCCAACCCTGAAGCCAGGACGACGTCCCGCGACGAGCCTGTGGGTGGCCTGCGCCCTGCTGACGGCATGTGCCGGCGGCTCACGACATTCCCGGCATGGGGAGCTGGGGTTCGTGGACACGGAGACCGCCGCGAAGGCACGGCACGCGGCGTATGTGGCGGAGCAGGCGTCCGCGCGGGCCGCGACCCAGGCCATCGCATCCCCATTAGTCCGGGCCATCCCTCCGGCCGTGCTCGCGCTGATGCAGCAGGACCATGACGCGGATGAGCTGGAGCAGCAGCTCGCCGCGTGTGCCGTCCAGGCCGAGCAGTTGGGGAACGCGCGCTACTTCGAAAACCGACCTCCGACACGCCAGGAGTGCGCCGAGGTGGTGGAGCAGGACCGCTGCGGCAAGCCCGTCACCCGGGCCATGCAGTTGGGAAGGCAGAAGCACGTGCTCGCACTTCAGTGCGCCGAGAAGGTGTTGAAGGAGCTGTGGCCCGCGCCCTTCAGCATCGAGCAGCGCTACCGCTACTACCCGAACGCCCGCTTCCTGGAGACCATCAGCCGGGAGAAGGAAGCGCGACTCATCGCCGAAGGCTGCACCGAGGAACTCCGCGGCACCATCAAGCCGGACATCGTCCTCCACGGAGACCGGAACCTGCTCAAGTCCGCGCTCACCCTGGACTTCAAGTTCCCATGTCCTGATAGCAATCTACCGCAGTGGGCGCCCTATGGGCCCAGCAGCCCATACTTTGGCAGGCACCAGGGTAGTATCTACGAGGCAGCCCTGGGTGGACCGGCCTTGCTCATCTCGCCAGGATTTGGAGTAAGGACGCCATGAGAGACGCCTTTCCCACCATCCGGCTTCAAGGCAGAGGCGGCTGGGTCGCGGGACGTGACGGAATCGTCATCTCCTTCTTCTTCCACGAACATCCTGAGGCCTTTGCCCACGCCGTCTGGCGCGCCCTTCAGACCTATCTTCAGGCCATCCCTTCCGGGTCGCTGGGCTGGTATCCATCTGAGGAAGGAGAACTGGACCCGCTCGACGAGCAGGGCTGGGAACACATCCGGAAGTATCTGCTGGACCCACCATGGAAGGGCGTCTGGTCCATCGACCTGATGGAGAGCCCGAGCGAGGCCGGCAGCTACCACTTCGAGTATTACGCGCGCCGCCTCGGGGACCCCATTTTCAAGGACCCCATCAGCTCGGTGTCGTTCACGTTCCCGACCGAATACCTCCTGGAGCACGGAGCATCACACCTGCGTGCCCTTGCGCTCGATCTGGGTCGTGAGCTGCCTTTCAACTTTGGCTACGCCAGCTTCGCCATCGTCTCACCACAAGGTTTGTTCAGCTCCGGCGACTGGAACATCACCGAGGCACTCCTCGCCCGGTATCCGGGACTGTACGCCTACAACAACAGTGAGTTCAGCGCAGTCATTGGCACTCACGCCCTCGCCCCCGCCTGGCTCACCTTCCTCGGCCAGCCCCTGCTGGGACAACTGGGCGGCATCGACACACTCCGGAACGCGCTCCCCTTCCCGGAGGTCTCCCTGCTCCCCATGGACGGCGACCGCGTACTCGTCACCCTGGACGACTGGCCAGACCCCATCGACACGCAAGCGAAGGCCATCCCCCCCCAGTACCGCGCGCTGGCCCGCATGATGGAGCCCTTCCTCTTCCAGTACGAAGGCGAAGGGCTCCCTCTCTACAAGCACGACACGAACCAGTGGCTCCGCCGGTTTCTCTAGCCCTGCGGCCAGGGCGACAGCTTCTCCACCTCGTACCGCTCCAGCAGCGCATGTGTCGCGCGTGCCGCCTCTTCCACCTCCACGCGGGACAGCCCTCGCGGCAGTGACGGAATCAGCGTCGGGAACGGCTGGTCGAAGACGAGCAGGTTCTCCAGCTCCAGCGGGTCCGTCTCCAGGTCATACAGCTCCCACTGGTCCGCGTGCTCTCCGGACGGGTCCCACGTCCTCGCCAGCTTCCAGCGGGGCGTGCGCACGCAGCGGACGTGGTTCGGCTGGCACACCGCTCCAGGCCTCAAGCCGGGCACCTTGCCCTGCTCCCGCAACCGCTCCACCGCTCGCGTGTACACGGTGAACAGCGCGTCGTCGTGCAGCTGGTGCGGGTCTCCCGTGCGCGGCAGCGGCTCCGTGATTTCGTCGTCGGTGATGAAGAGCACGCCTTCTCGCGGCGTGCCGTTGGGCTCCAGCACCGTGGTCGCCTCGCCCCTCGCGAGCGGGCTCAGGTCCGCGCCCACGAACGGGGGCACCGGACGGTGGAGCCGCAGGTCCGTGCGGATCGCCACCTGCTCCTCGCGGGTAATCCCCGCCAGCCCCAGCACCGTGGGCACGATGTCCGCGTGGCTCGTCAGCGCGTCGATGTATCGCGTCTCCTGCTCCTCGGAGAACTGCACCACCAGCGGCACGTGCAGCGCCTCCTGGTAGGACGCGTGCCACTTCTCCATCAGGTAGCCGTGCGCCGCGCCGTACTCGCCGTGGTCGGAGAGGAACACCACCACCGTGTTCTCCCGCAGCCCCGTCTCGTCCAGCGTCCGCAGCACCCTCGCGATGTGCCCGTCCACCAGGTGGATGAGCCACGCGTAGTACTGCTGGAAGCGCTCCGCCGCCTTCTCCGGGTCCACCGTCAGCTGGAACGGGATGCCCGCGTTCAACGTCACCGTCACCGGGTCGATGTTCTCGTTCGCCTGGTGCAGCGTCAGCCCCGTCTTCGACGACAGCGCGAGCCCCACCTTGTACGCGTAGTCCCGCTGGCAGTCCGGCTTGTTCTTCAGCGTGTCGCGCAGGTTCGACGGCACGCCCGCGTTGTCCTGCGGGAATCCCAGCGGGTTCAGCGGCACCGTGAACGTCCCCGCCGTGGGCTTCACCGACCGCGCCCCCTCCGCCGGCACCTTCAACGGCCCCAGCTTGGGCGCCCCCGGGTCCAACTGCCGCGGCAGGATGGGATACGTCGCGATGTCGTGCGGATTGGTGAACGACGCCACCGCCAGCCACGGCTGGGCCTCACCACTCGGCGCGGCGGCCTGGGGCGCCTCGTACGACTGCTCCGCCAGCTCCCGGTTGTACGGCTCCCCCAGCGCCATCCGCCGCAGGAAGCCGCACGCCAGGTCCGCGAAGCCCTCGTCACGGAACGCGCCCAGGTTGTTGATGGAGGCCCCGTGCGGCTCCGGATACGACAGCTCCCAGTCGTCAAAGCCATACTGTTTCAACGAGTGGTCCGGCGGATTGCTCACGTGCCACTTGCCGAAGTAGTGCGTGTGGTAGCCCGCCTTCTGGAACCAGTGCCCCAGCGTCGGAATCCCCTCCGCCGACAGCCACGGGAAGGCCGCCGCGTCACCGCTCTTGAACAGGCCGTCCGTCTGCGTGACGCCCGTGCGTGTGCCGTACTGCCCCGTGTAGATGACCGCCCGGCTGGGAGTGCACGCCGACGCCGCGATGGTGTGATTGCGGAACACCGCCGCGTTCTTCCGCAGCGCCGCGAAGCCGGGGAAGAACTTCCGGAACGGGTTGTCCTCTCCTCCCTCGTCCACGAAGCCCAGGATGTCCTTGATGGCCGGCAGGAAGCCGCCATCCGGCCCATAGGCGAAGCGGGGGAACTGGAGCTGATCGACCGTCAGGATGAGGATGTTGGGCCGCGAGGACGTGGACATGCCCCGTCCCTGAGCACGCCCCATACCAGCGGCCCTCCCAGAGACACCGGCCCCACGAACCGCGTCCCCACGGGACGCAAGCCGCGTCCCCAATCAACGCGGACAGCTCAGCTCGGCGTGCGCGAGGACTCCGTCGGCGTCGCCGCCTGGGCCTCCGTGCGCCGGGGCAGCCAGACGTTGAAGGTGGAGCCCTGGCCCACCGTGCCCGTGGACTCCGCCCAGATGCGGCCGCCGTGCTGCTCCACGATGCCCTGGCTGATGGTGAGCCCCAGCCCCAGCCCGCCGTACTTGCTGCCGTGCGCGCGGCCGAAGCGCTCGAAGATGAGGCGCTGCTTCTCGCTGGGGATGCCCACGCCCTGGTCCGTCACGGACAGGTGCACGCCGCTGTCACCCTCCACCACCAGGCGCACCAGCACCTGGCCTCCCTCCGGCGAGTAGCGGATGGCATTGGACAGCAGGTTCGTCAGCACCTGGTCCAGCCGCCCGCGGTCCCACGTGCCCTCCAGGTGCTCGGGGACCTCCACCTTCAGCTCGTGCGTCTGCGACAGCACCGCCATGCGGTCCCGCGTCTCCAGCACCAGCTGCGACAAATCAAACGGCTCCAGCTCCAATGACAGCCGCCCCGCCTGCAGCCGGCTGATGTCCAGCAGGTCCTCCACCAGCTTCGCCATGCGGTCGATCTGCCGGTTGATGATCTGCAGCGACTTGCCGGGGCCGGCCTCCGTCTGCCCGCCCAGCTTGAGCAGCGCCAGGTGCGCGTGGCCCTTCGCCGCGGCCAGCGGCGTGCGCAATTCGTGGCTCGCGGCGGCGAGGAACGCGTCCTTCGCCTCGCTCGCCAGCCGCAGCGCCGTCTCCGCGCGCTGGCGCTCGGTGATGTCGCGCGCCACGGAGATGAAGCGGCCGGGGCCCTCCCCTTCCGACACGTACTGGAGCACCACCTCCACCGGCACCTCCGAACCGTCGCGGCGGCGGTGGTTGGTGGAGTACGTCTGCGACGGCAGCGTGCCGGACATCAGCGGCGCCAGCAGCTTGCGGAAGCCCGACTCGTCGAAGGCGCTCTCCACCTCCAGCACCGACAGGCCCACCAGCTCCTCCACGGAGGAGGACAGCTGCTTGGCCGCGCCCGCGTTCGCGTACGCGAGCGTGAGCGTGTCCGGGGTGAACATCAGGACGCAGTCCAGCGTGGCGTCCAGCGTCGTCTTGAAGCGCCCCAGCGCCTCCTCCGCGCGCCGCTTGTCGTCGATGTCCGTGGCGATGGCCAGCCAGCCCACCAGCTGCCCGTGCTCGTCGTGCTCCGGCACCGCGCGCGCCAGGTGCCAGCGGTAGACGCCGTCCTTGCGCCGCAGCCGGAACTCCTGCGAGCTGCTCTGCACCTGCACCACCCCGTCGCTCCACACGACGCGCATCCGCTCGCGGTCCGCCGGGTGCACGTCCAGGAGGAACGAGGAGAGGGACAGCTCATACCCCTCGTGATGGCCGGTGTAGTCCCGCCAGGCCCGGTTTGCGTACGTCAGCGACCCATCCGCGCGAGCCGCCCACATGGGCTCCGGCAGGGCCTCCGTGAGCCGCCGGTAACGCAGCGCGCTCTGGCGCTCCAGGGCCTCGCGGTCGCGCTGGCGCAGGAGGGCCGCCTGGCGCTGGAGCTGCTGCTCCTTGAGGAACAGGTCCACGAAGACGCTGACCTTCGAGCGGAGGATTTCCGGGTCGAAGGGCTTGAGCAGGTAGTCCACCGCTCCGTGCGCGTAGCCCTTGAAGACATGCGCTGCGTCACGGCTGAGCGCGGTGAGGAAGATGATGGGGATGGTGCGCGTGCGCTCGCGCTGCTTGATGAGCGCCGCCGTCTGGAACCCGTCCAGCCCCGGCATCTGCACGTCCATCAGGATGACCGCGAAGTCGCGCTGCAACAGCTGCTTGAGCGCCTCCTCGCCGCTGGTCGCCTTCACCAGGTCCTGGCCCAACGGCTCGAGGATGGCTTCCAGCGCCAACAGGTTGGCCGGATGGTCGTCCACCATCAGGATGGCCGCTCGCGGGGTGGCGGCGGCTTCCTGGGGACGTTCCGGAGTGTGCTCAGTGGAGTTCATGTGCGCGGTGGGGGAGCGCGTGGGTCAGGGGACCCGATACACGGCGAACAAGGCTAGGGCCGCCCCCTTCCAGACGGAAGTGCAAAGGGGGCATGAGGATGGATCGTCCTCGTTGAGTATCAAGCACTCACCCACAGGCGGACCAGTTCCAACAGCTTGTCGGTGTCGACCGGCTTGGGCAGGTAGTCACTCGCACCGGCAGCCATGCACTTTTCACGGTCGTCCTTCAGCGCCTTCGCGGTGACGGCGATGATGGGGAGGCTGGCGTACTTGGGGTCCTTGCGGATGGCACGCATGGTTTCATAGCCATCCATCTCCGGCATCATCACGTCCATCAACACGACGTCCACGTCGGGGTGCTGGCCGAGCATCTCGATGGCAGCCCGCCCGTTCTCCGCGAAGACCACCTGCATGCTGTGATTTTCCAGCACGCTGGTGAGCGCGAAGATGTTTCGCATGTCGTCATCCACCAGCAGCACCTTCTTGCCGGCCAGCGGTGCGTCCTGGTCGTTGCGCTGCGCCAGGGCCGCGCGCGCGCGCGCCGGGAGGTTCTCATCCAGGCGGTGCAGGAAGAGCGCCGTGTCGCTGAGCAGCTGGTCGGGGCTCTTCGCGCCGCTCTTCAGGATGACACTGCCGGTGTAACGCCGCAGACGGGACTCGTCCTTGGGCGTCAATTCACGGCCGGTGTAGACGACGATGGGCAGGTCGCGGAAGCGCTGCTGCGTCTTCACCTCCTCCACCAGCTTGATGCCGTCCATGTCGGGCAACAGGAGGTCGATGACGAGGCAGTCGTACTCATTCTCCTCCAGCTTCTGGAGGGCCTCCTGGCCGGACGCCACCGCGGTGACGACGACGTCACCGCCGTCGCTGAGCAGTTGGGTGAGGCTGCTGCGCTGCACGTCGTCGTCTTCAATGACGAGCAGGCGGCGCTCGCGGCGCTCCAGGAAGCGCGACAGCTGTCCGAAGACGCGCTCCAGTCCCTCCTTGCTCACGGGCTTGGTGAGATAGCCGAACGCGCCCTGGGTGTTGCCCAGGTGCTTGTCCATCACGCTGATGATGTGGACGGGGATGTGGCGCGTGCGCGGGTTGCGCTTGAGGCGGTCCAGCACGCTCCAGCCGTCCACCACGGGCAGCTGGATGTCCAGGGTGATGGCGTCCGGCTGGTACTCGTGCGCCATGGACAGGCCGCTGTCACCGCGCGTGGCGACCAGGGCCTTGAAGCCCTTCTCGCGCGCCATCTGCACCATGATGCGGGCGAACTTCAGGTCGTCCTCGATGATGAGCAAGGTGCGGTCACCCTCGCGGATGAGCTCGCGGTCGTCCTCCACCACGACGGGCGTGTGCGAGCCCTCCACCTGCGGGGGCAGCGCGGCGTCCAGCACGTGGGCCTGGGGCTCGGCCACCGGGGACGGAGGCACGAGCGGCGGCGTCGTCGTGACGGCGCCGGACGTGGACGGGGTGGCAAGCGTCTCCGGCAGGGCTCCCACCGCGCGAGCGGCCTCCTCGTTGCCCTGTCCGTTTTCCTCGTCCGCGCCCTGATACTCCGGCGGCAGGTAGAGGGTGAAGGTGCTGCCCTTGCCCGGCTCGCTCTCCAGGCGGATTTCGCCGCCCAGCAGCTTGGCGATTTCACGGCTGATGGACAGGCCCAGGCCGGTGCCGCCGTACTTGCGCGCGGTGGAGCCGTCCGCCTGCTGGAACGCCTCGAAGATGATGCGCTGCTTGTCCTTGGCGATGCCGATGCCGGTGTCCTTCACCGCGAAGGCCAGCACATGGCGCGAGCGGCGCAGCGCCTCGTGATCGAAGCGGATGCCCTTGTCCGCCAGGCGGACGGAGAGCTTCACGCCGCCCTCGTCGGTGAACTTGAAGGCGTTGGAGAGCAGGTTCTTGAGCACCTGCTGCAGCCGCTGCGGGTCGGTGCGCACGTAGCGCGGCGTGCCCGGGAGCACCTCCACCTGGAAGGTGAGGCCCTTCTGGTCCGCCACCGGGCGGAAGCTGCGGTCGATGAACTGGTTGAGCTCCGTGAGGACGATGTCCCGGGGCTCCACCTGCATCTTGCCCGCCTCCACCTTGGACAGGTCGAGGATCTCGTTGATGAGGCTGAGCAGGTCCCCGCCGGACGCGTAGATGGTGTTCGCGTACTCCACCTGCTTGTTGGACAGGTTCCCGTCCTTGTTGTCCGACAGGAGCTTCGCGAGGATGAGCAGCGAGTTGAGCGGCGTGCGCAGCTCGTGGCTCATGTTGGCCAGGAACTCGCTCTTGTACTTGGAGATGATGGTGAGCTGCTCCGCCTTCTCCTCCAGGCTGACGCGCGCCAGCTCCACCTCGCGGTTCTTCTCCTCCACGCGAGTGTTCTGGTCCGCCAGCTCCTTCGCCTTGTCCTCCAGCTCGATGTTGGTGCGCTTGAGCTCGTCCTGCTGCTGGGTGAGCTCGCGCGACTGGCTCTGGAGCTCCTGGGTCAGGCGCTGCGACTCGGAGAGCAGCGTCTCCGTGCGCATGTTCGCCATGATCATGTTGAGCACCACGCCAATGCTCTCCGTCAGCTGATCCAGGAAGATTTGATGGATGGCGCTGAACGGGTGGAACGAGGCCAGCTCGATGACGGCCTTCACCTCGCCCTCGAAGAGGACGGGCAGGACGATGATGTTGAGCGGCGCGGCCTCACCCAGCCCGGAGGAGATGGTGATGTAGTCCGACGGCACGCGCGTCAGCAGGATGGTCTTCTTCTCCAGCGCGCACTGGCCGACCAGGCCCTCGCCCAGGCGGAAGCGGTTCGCCAGGTACTTGCGCTCCCGGTACGCGTAGGTGCTGGTGAGCTTGAGGGACGGCACGCCGCCCTCGGGGTCGGAGAGGAAGAAGGCGCCGTGGTGCGCGGACACCAGCGGGGTCAGCTCGCTCATGATGAGGCGGCTGACGGCGTCCAGGGACTTCTGGCCCTGCATCATGCCGCTGAACTTCGCCAGGTTCGTCTTGAGCCAGTCCTGCTCCTGGTTCTTCTGCGTCGTCTCACGCAGGTTGACGATCATCTGGTTGATGTTGTCCTTCAGCGCCGCGACCTCGCCTTCGGCGACGACCGTGATGCTGCGGGTCAGGTCGCCCTTGGTCACGGCGGTGGCCACGTCGGAGATGGCGCGCAGCTGGCTGGTGAGCGTTCCGGCCAGCTGGTTCACGTTGTCCGTCAGCTGCCGCCACGTGCCGCGCGCGCCGGGCACGCGGGCCTGGCCGCCCAGCTTTCCTTCGATACCCACCTCGCGGGCCACCGTGGAGACCTGCTCCGCGAAGGTGCCCAGCGTGTCGGTCATGTTGTTGATGGTGTCCGCGAGCGCCGCGACTTCACCCTTCGCGTCCACGATGAGCTTCTGGGTCAGGTCGCCGTTGGCCACCGCCGTCACCACGCGCACGATGCCGCGCACCTGGGTGGTGAGGTTGGACGCCATGAAGTTCACGTTGTCCGTGAGGTCCTTCCACGTGCCGGCCACACCGGGCACGCGGGCCTGACCGCCCAGCTTCCCTTCCACGCCCACCTCGCGGGCCACGGAGGACACCTGCTCCGCGAAGATGCCCAGCGTGTCGGTCATGTTGTTGATGGTCTCCGCGAGCGCGGCCACTTCGCCCTTCGCGTCCACCACCAGCTTCTGCTTGAGGTCACCATTCGCGACCGCGGTCACCACCTTCACGATGCCGCGCACCTGGGTGGTGAGGTTGCGGGCCATGAAGTTCACGTTGTCCGTGAGGTCCTTCCACGTGCCGGACACGCCCTTCACTTCCGCCTGACCGCCCAGCTTGCCTTCCGCGCCCACTTCACGCGCCACGCGGGTCACTTCGGAGGCGAAGCTGTTGAGCTGGTCCACCATCGTGTTGATGGTGTTCTTCAGCTCCAGGATTTCGCCCTTCGCATCGACGGTGATCTTCTTGGACAGGTCGCCGTTCGCGACGGCCGTCGTCACCAGCGCGATGTTTCGCACCTGGCTGGTGAGGTTGGACGCCATGCTGTTCACGTTGTCCGTGAGGTCCTTCCACGTGCCGGCGACGCCGGGCACCGCGGCCTGACCACCCAGCTTGCCGTCCGTACCCACTTCCTTCGCGACGCGGGTCACTTCCGAAGCGAAGGCGCGGAGCTGGTCCACCATCGTGTTGATGGTGCTCTTGAGCTCCAGGATTTCGCCCTTCGCCTCCACGGAGATCTTCTGTGACAGGTCACCGTAGGCCACCGCCGTGGTCACCTTGGCGATGTTGCGCACCTGGTCCGTGAGGTTCGCGGCGAGGACGTTCACGTTGTCCGTGAGGTCCTTCCACACGCCCGCGACGCCGGGCACCGCGGCCTGACCACCCAGCTTGCCCTCCGTACCCACTTCCTTGCCGACGCGCGTGACCTCCGAAGCGAACGCGCGGAGCTGGTCCACCATCGTGTTGATGGTGTTCTTCAGCTCCAGCACCTCGCCCTTCACGCTCACGGTGATCTTCTGGGACAGGTCGCCGTTGGCCACCGCCGTGGTCACCTTGGCGATGTTTCGCACCTGGTCCGTGAGGTTTCCGGCGAGGACGTTCACGTTGTCCGTGAGGTCCTTCCACACGCCGGACACGCCCTTCACGTCGGCCTGACCGCCCAGCTTGCCTTCCGTACCCACTTCCTTCGCGACGCGCGTCACTTCCGCGGCGAACGCGCGGAGCTGGTCCACCATCGTGTTGATGGTGCTCTTGAGTTCCAGCACCTCGCCCTTCGCGTCCACGGTGATCTTCTTGGACAGGTCGCCGTTCGCGACCGCCGTCGTGACCTCCGCGATGTTTCGCACCTGGGCCGTGAGGTTGTTGGCCAGCAGGTTCACGTTGTTCGTGAGATCCTTCCACGTACCGGCGACGCCCGGCACTTCGGCCTGGGCGCCCAGCTTGCCTTCCACGCCCACCGTGCGCGCGACGTCCGTCACCTGCTGCGCGAAGACGGAGAGCGTCTGGGTCATCGCGTTGATGGTGTCCGCGAGCGCGGCGATTTCGCCCTTGGCTTCCATCACCAGCTTCTGGGACAGGTCGCCGTCGGCCACCGCCGTCACCACCTTGACGATGCCGCGCACCTGGGTGGTGAGGTTGAAGGCCATGCTGTTCACGTTGTCCGTGAGGTCCTTCCACACGCCGGACACGCCCTTCACGTCGGCCTGACCGCCCAGCTTGCCGTCCGTGCCCACTTCCTTCGCGACGCGCGTCACTTCCGCGGCGAACGCGCGGAGCTGGTCCACCATCGTGTTGATGGTGCTCTTGAGCTCCAGAACTTCGCCCTTCGCGTCCACGGTGATCTTGCGGGAGAGGTCACCCTTCGCGACCGCCGTCGTCACCTCGGCGATGTTACGGACTTGATCGGTGAGGTTGTTCGCCAACAGGTTCACGTTGTTGGTGAGGTCCTTCCACGTGCCCGCGACGCCCGGCACCACGGCCTGGGCGCCCAGCTTGCCTTCCACGCCCACCGTGCGCGCGACGTCCGTCACCTGCTGCGCGAAGATGGAGAGCGTCTGGGTCATCGCGTTGATGGTGTCCGCGAGCTCCGCCACCTCGCCCTTGGCCTCCATCTTCAGGCGCTGGGTGAGGTCGCCGTTCGCGACCGCGGTCACCACCTTGGCGATGCCTCGCACCTGCGTGGTGAGGTTGGACGCCATGAAGTTCACGTTGTCCGTGAGGTCCTTCCACGTGCCGGACACGCCCTTCACTTCCGCCTGACCGCCCAGCTTGCCGTGCGTGCCCACCTCGCGGGCCACGCGGGTCACTTCCGAGGCGAAGCTGTTCAGCTGGTCCACCATCGTGTTGATGGTGTTCTTCAGCTCCAGGATTTCGCCGCGCGCGTCGACGGTGATCTTCTTGGACAGGTCACCGGTGGCCACCGCCGTCGTCACCAGGGCGATGTTGCGCACCTGCGTGGTGAGGTTGGAGGCCATGCTGTTCACGTTGTCCGTGAGGTCCTTCCACGTGCCGCCGACACCCGGCACCGCGGCCTGACCGCCCAGCTTGCCGTCCGTACCCACTTCCTTCGCGACGCGCGTCACTTCGGCGGCGAACGCGCGGAGCTGGTCCACCATCGTGTTGATGGTGCTCTTGAGCTCCAGCACCTCGCCCTTCACGTCCACCGTGATCTTGCGCGACAGGTCGCCATTGGCGACGGCGGTGGAGACCTCCGCGATGTTGCGCACCTGGCTGGTGAGGTTGGACGCCATCAGGTTCACGTTGTCCGTGAGGTCCTTCCACGTCCCCGCGGCGCCGGGCACCTGCGCCTGGGCGCCCAGCTTGCCCTCCACGCCCACCGTGCGCGCGACGCTGGTCACCTGCTGCGCGAACACGTTGAGCGTGTCCGTCATGTTGTTCAGCGTGGCGCCCAGCGCGGCGATCTCACCCTGCGACGGCACCATCAGCTTCTGGGTGAGGTCGCCGTTGGCGACCGCCGTCACCACCTTCACGATGCCGCGCACCTGCGTCGTGAGGTTGGACGCCATGAAGTTCACGTTGTCCGTGAGGTCCTTCCACGTGCCGGACACGCCGGACACCGCGGCCTGACCGCCCAGCTTTCCTTCCGTACCCACTTCGCGCGCGACGCGCGTCACTTCGGAGGCGAAGCTGTTGAGCTGATCCACCATCGTGTTGATGGTGCTCTTGAGCTCCAGAACTTCGCCCTTCACGTCCACGGTGATCTTGCGGGACAGGTCGCCGCGGGCCACCGCCGTCGTCACTTCCGCGATGTTTCGCACCTGCGCGGTGAGGTTGCCGGCGAGGACGTTCACGTTGTCCGTGAGGTCCTTCCACACGCCGGACACACCCTTCACGTCGGCCTGGCCACCCAGCTTGCCTTCGGTGCCCACCTCCTTCGCGACGCGCGTCACTTCGGCGGCGAAGCTGTTGAGCTGATCCACCATCGCGTTCACGGTGGTGCCGATGCGGAGGAACTCGCCCTTCACGGGCTGGCCGTCGATCTCCAGCGCCATCTTCTGGGTGAGGTCGCCTTCGGCCACCGCCACCAGCACGCGGGCGACTTCCGTGGTGGGCTGCACCAGGTCGCCGATGAGGGCGTTGATGGACTGGACGCTGGTGGCCCAGTCGCCGCGCACGTCGCCCAGGCCCACGCGCTCGCCCATGCGGCCCTCGCGGCCGACGACGCGCTCCACGCGGACGATCTCGTGGGTGAGCGTGGAGTTGAGCGTCACCACCGCGTTGAACGCGCGGGCGATCTCATCCATCACCACGTCCTGCGCGCCGGACGGCAGCCGCACGGAGAAGTCACCGCCCTGCACGGCCCGGAGCGCCGCCAACAGCTGCTGGAGCGGAGGAGGGCCGCCGGGGCGCAGGCCGTCATCAGCGGCCGGGCGGCTGTTGCCGTTGCGGCTTCGCGCGGGAGCGCGGCGAGCAGGCGCGGACTCAGCGCGCGTCGCCTCCACGTTGCTCAGCCGGTTGGCCGCGACGTTGCCCTGCGAGCGGGCGCCTGGAGGGCCAGCGTCCTGGCTCGCGGCGGTGGCGGCTGTCTTTCGGCCGTTGGCGCGCTTGCGGGGAGCGGAGGAGCTGGAAGCCTTGGTGTCGTCCACGAGTGAAACCCCTGATCGGCGGAAGCGTTGCGACCGGTACTGCGAAACCGGCCCGCGATCCCAGGAACGTCCAATGAGTTCGCGGGTTTGTCGAATGTAAAGCCGGGGTCGAAAGGACCTGTGTGTCAGGCACTGAACGCCGTGCCTGGACACGGGTCCCACGAACCCCGAAAGCCCCGGGTCAGCGTGGTGTCACTGGCCCGGAACGGAACCTCCCAATAACAGCTTCAGGGAGGCGAGGCGGTGCACGGGAAGCCATCGCACCCCTGCACATACAGCGCTCGCCCCGAGAGCCTTCGGGCAGGCGCGCGCGTGCGTGCGGGCACCGATTCACGTGCTCCGGTGCGGACGTCGAAGCGGAGTGAGCCCGGCCCTGGTGCATCCGGGGAGGCGGGGGCGCCACAGGCCAGCAGGACCTGATCCGCGGTGTCGAGCCACCACAAGAACTCCACGGGGCATGGGGCTTCCGCCCGCACCAACTCCAGGGTGCGGGCGTCGTAGACGATGACGCCGCCGCCCCACTCCACCGCCGCCAGCACGCCGCCAGGGCCAATGGACAGACGGCCTCCCGGACCCGGCACCTGCGCCTGCCCCAGCACCTTGCCGTCCGGCGCCACGGAGACGAGCTGCCCGGTGGCATCCAGCGCGACGACTCCATCCGCGTGACCGCTCAGCCATTCCGGTGGAGTGATGTCGCCCACCGGCAGGAGCGCGCCGTCCCGCTCCCGAAGCAGGTGGCCTCCGGCGGCGGCCCACAGGCGGCGCTCGCCATCGAAGGCGAGCGCGGTGGCGCCAGGGATCTCCAAGCGCGAGTGCGAGCCATCCTCGCCGCAGACCGCGACGACACGGGGCCCGAACACCGCCGCGCGCGACGCGTCCGGCGCCACGGCCCAGCCCAGCCGCGTGGCACCGTCGAGCTGCCGCGCCAGACAGTCATTGAGCGCGCCCAGGTGCGCGTCCCCGGCGGGTGAGGCGATGAGGTACGGCAGGCTGGTGGTGGAGACGTAGAGCAGCAGGCCCAGGCCCGCGGCGATGACGAGCGTGAGCGGCCATGCACGGGCGCTCACGCTTCGCGCGAGGCGCGCGCTCTTGCGACCCGCCGCCAGATGCCCTTCCCGTCCGCTCACGCACGCTCCTTCCTGGACCGGAGGACAGCACAGAAACGAGGCGAAGACTGCTCGCAGCGATACGGAATCGCGGGTGTTGGACACCCGGAGTGCTCCGTCCCCGCCTGTTTCACCGTGTCGGGCGCGCGTGCGTGCAAGCCCTGTCCCGCGTGCTTCGTCCCATGAGTGACCTGCGAGCTGGCGGCCTGCCATGTGCCGGCTGATCCTGAAGGGTTGCCCTGTCCGGTGAAGCACACACCTTTACGCCTCAAGCGAGGGGAAAGGATTCCTGACATGCGACGCTCCATTGGCACCGCGGCACTGGCTTTCAGTTTCTTGCTCTCCACCAGTGCGCTCGCCCAGCAGGTAGGCGACGGTTCGAGCCCCGGGACGACTCCTGGCTCCTCCGGCGCTTCGCCGGAGATGATCAACAGCGGGCAGACGGGCACCGCCGGCTCCTCGGGCACGGTCACGCCCGGCACCACCAACTCCACGGGCGTGGAGACGGGCAACACCGCCACCGGCACGGGCGGCTCTGGCACCCGCGTGAACCCGACCCCGGGCACCACCGGCACCGGCACCACGGGCGGCAGCACTTCTGGCACCGGCGGCACCGGGACCAGCGGCATCGGCACGGGCACCGGCACCACCGGCTCCAGCACGGACACCTACGGCACCGGGAGCACCGCGCCCTCCACGGGCACGGGCTCGTACAGGCCGCCCTCCACGAGCACCGGTACCTACGGCGGCGCGGGCACCAGCACCACCGGCGTCGGCAGCACCGGCAACACCGGCACCGTTGGCGGCTCCGGTAGCACCGGCACCATTGGCGGCACGGGCACCGGCACCACCGGCGCCACCGAACCCGGCACCGAGTCCAACGGCTCGACCGTCATCAACCCGGGCGGCACCGGTACGGGCGGCACCAGCGGCACGAATGGCACGGGCGGAGTCGGCGGCACCGGCACCAGCGGCTCCGGCGGCACCATGGGTGGCGTGGGCGGCACCGGCACCAGCGGCTCCAATGGCACCATCGGCGGCCAGTAAGTCTTGAGGCCTTGCGATGACGGCACGGCCGCCAGCCCTTCGCTGGCGGCCGTCGCCGTGTCTGGCTTTACTTCGTCGCGTCCAGACAGGCCATGGCCCGGCCCACGTACTCCATGAGCTTCGGGTCGCGGCCCTGACGCTGGGCCATCTGCGGCTCCTGCTGGTGCATCGTCTGGAGCGACTTCTCGATGCCGGGGTTGCCGCCCGTGAAGGCGCGGACGAGCTCGCGCCAGCGCGTGGCCAGGGCTCGCACCGGCTCGGACGCGGGGTCGGCGCCCTGCTCCATCTGCTCGCGCATGCTCGCGATGAGGCGGGGCCACTCGGCCTCCACCTGCTTGATGGCGTCGTCGCCCATCGCCTGGCGACGGGCCTCCAGCTCCTTCAACTGCTCCGGGGTGTAGTACTTCTCGAACATGGTCATGGCCTCGATGGTCTGTAGGAAGTCGTCGGCGGAGACGGGCTCCGCCGCGCGCAGCTGCCGTGCGAGGGAATCCAGGCGGTCGCAGAGCTGACGCTGTTCCGCCAGCTGCTCCCGGGCCCGCTGGAGCCGCAGCTCCACCACGCGCAGGGCGGAGAAGTCCGCCCGGCCCAGCGTCTCGGCAATCTCCTCCAGCGAGAACCCGAGCTGCTTGAGCGACAGGATGTGACTCAGGCGGGCGATGTCCGCCGCCGTATAGAGACGATGCCCCGACGCCGTGTGCGCCGAGGGCTTGAGCAAACCAATCTCGTCGTAGTGGTGCAGCGCGCGGATGGACAGCCCCGTGCGCCGGGCCAGCTCCCCTACCTTCAGCTCCGTGTGCTGCATGCCTCACCCCTTTCCAGCCACGGCCTTCGCGTGACTGGATGTCATGGGTACAACCTCACGTCGCGTGAGGTTCAAGAGGGAAAACGCAGGGGGTGGCCAGCGGACGACAGGAATTGCTAGGGTCCCCGCTCGGAACGGCGATGACCGCCGGTGGTTCCACGAACCCTTGAGGTGACCTGTCCTGATGACTCCGCCCCTTGTCGTCGTCGCGGCCCTGTCCGCCACGCGGGCGCTCATCCGCTGAGCCGGTCGCAGCACCGTCTTCCGTCGCAGCGCGAGCCCCCCGCTTCCTTCACGCCCGGCGCCCCGGAGTCCTCTCCTCGCGTCCGTGGCATCGCTCTGTCCGGAGTTCCTCAAGTGTCACTCGAAACCCTCGGCTGGGGTCCCGACCTCGACCTCGCGCTGTCCAACACCGTCTCGCAGTCGTCTTCCTCCACCTCCCTCGTTCCCGGGCGCGTCGTGCGCCAGCAGCGGGGACTGCTCACCGTGCAGACCGCCGGCGCGGCCTTCCTCGCGCGCGCCGCCGGACGCCTCCTCCATCAGGCCCAGGGCGTGGAGGCCCTGCCCACCGTGGGCGACTGGGTCCTCCTGCAACCACCCGCGTCCGGTGACGGCGAGGCGCTGATGCACGCCGTGCTGTCCCGCCGCAGCCTCCTGAAGCGGCGCGAGGCGGGCAGCGAACACGACGGCCAGCTCATCGCCGCCAACGTGGACGTGGTGTTCCTCGTCGTGGGGTTGGACGGCAACTTCAACGCCCGCCGCATCGAACGCTCCCTCACGGTCGCCTGGAACAGCGGCGCCACGCCCGTCGTGCTCCTCAGCAAGGCGGACCTCGCGGACGACGCGGCGGAGCGCGTCCTGGAGGTGGAGGCCCTGTCCCCCGGCGTGGACGTGCTCGCGGTGAGCGCGCGAACGGGCCTGGGCGTGGAGGACGTGCGCGCCCGGCTTCCTCCCGGCAGGACGGGCGTGCTGCTGGGCTCGTCCGGCGTGGGCAAGTCCACGCTCGCCAACCGGCTGCTGGACGCCGCGCGCCTCGTCACCCAGCCCGTGCGGCCGGAGGACGACAAGGGCCGGCACACCACCACGCACCGCGAGCTGTTCGTGCTGGAGCACGGCGGCCTCATCATCGACGGGCCCGGCATGCGCGAGCTGGGCCTGTGGGGCGACGACGAGGAGGGTCTGGCCAACGCCTTCGCGGACGTGCTCGCGCTGGCCACCGGCTGCCGCTTCAGCGACTGCGGCCACCAGGGCGAACCAGGCTGCGCGGTGAGGGCGGCGGTGGAGAACGGCACGCTCCCCGAGGAGCGGCGCGCGAGCTTCGAGAAGCTCCAGCGCGAGCAGGCCTTCCAGCACCGTCAGACGGACGCCACCGCGCAGCGCGAGCACAAGCGGGTGCAGCGCAACCAGTCCAACGAGGGCTGGGCCCGGACGCGCTCGAAGCGGCGCGGCGAATAGACAGACACCTTCGGGCGCGGCGCGGACACCTTCGCGCGCCGCGTCCGGACGTGTCTCAGAGCCCGGGGCTCGAATCCGGCACGGAGCCGGGCGGCGGCAGCGGCGGCGGAGTCGGGGCCTCGAGCACCGGGACCTCGCCTTCCTCCGGCGCGTTCGCGGCGTCCGGGGCACGGACCGGCGTCTCAAGGCCCGTGCCCAGGTCGTGCCGCGGATTGGCGTTCTGGTCCTCCGACGCGCAGGCGTAGGCCACGGTGCGCGAGCCGACCAGGAGCGTGGGCACCAGCAGGCCAATGGCGGCGCAGTTGGCCTGTTGCTCTTCGGTCCGGTCGCCGCCAGCGCACACCGCCGACCCGATGAACGCGCCCGCCACCGCCAGGCCCGCCTGGATGAGGAAATCGCTGGGGGTCGCGCGGCTCTGCGCCCACGCGATGCCGTTCTTGCACTCGCTGCCAGGGGGACTGGACACGGGCAGCAGGCCCACCGCCGTGAACCACTGCCGGTCCTGGTGGACCTTGGGCTCCGGCCGCAGGTTCGTGACGATGCTCGTCCGATAGCAGCCCGTCTGCCCCAACATCAGCGCCACCATCGACGCCGCCACCGCATGTGCCTTCCGCATCAATGCCCCAATCCCGGTGAGTGACCGCTCGCACCCGCGTTCAGGCCCTGTGCCTAGCCTGAACGCGGGGGTCACCGGAAGAGGGCGGCGCTAACGGCGGCGCTTCGCCGCGACGGGCAGTCCTTCGAACGCCGTCTCCACCATGCCGCGCAGGCTGGCCTCGTCCATGCCCGCCTTGCCCACGGCCTCCAGTCCCCGGAAGACCGCGAGCAGCATGGCGCCCAGCTTCCGGGGGTCCGCGTGGGCCGCGAGGTCCCCGTGCTCCCGGGCCTGTTCCAGGCAGCGCACGAACGCGGCCTCCAGCCCCCGGAAGGTCTCCAGCGCCCGGTCCGCTACCTGCGCGTCCTGCGCCGCCAGCTCCGACGTGCCGCGTGCCAGCAGGCACCCGCGCCGGTTCGCGGGCGCAGCCGACGCGGTGGCCACCCCCAGCATGTACTGGCGCAGCCGCTCCAGCGCCCCGGCGTCCGGCCCCTCCAGCGTCTTCTTCACCGACTCCAGGGAGCTCACGCAGTACGTGTCGAACACCTTCAGGAAGAGCTGATGCTTGTCGCCGAAGGCCCCGTAGAGGCTGCCCTTGCCCAGCCCCGTGGCCTGCATCAGGTCGTCCATGGACGTCGCCGCGTAGCCCTTGTTCCAGAACTGGTCGCGCACCGCCCGCAGCACCTGCGCTTCATCGAATGTCCGAGGCCGAGCCATGCCCGGAAAATAAAAGTTATTGACCGCTCGGTCCACCATTCTTAGATATGGACCACAAAGTCCATAACCAAGGAGCGGGACGATGGGCAGGCTCGACGGGAAGGTGGCAGTCGTCACGGGTGGAACCACGGGCATCGGCTTCGCGTCCGCGAAGCGCTTCGCGCAGGAGGGGGCGAAGGTGTTCCTCACCGGCCGCCGGCAGGCGGAGGTGGACCGGGCGGTGCAGGAGATTGGCCACGGCGCGGTGGGCGTGCGCGGAGACGTGTCCGTGATGGCGGACCTGGACCGGCTCTACGCGCGGGTGAAGGAGGAGGCGGGCCATATCGACGTCGTGTTCGCCAACGCGGGCGGCGGCGAGTTCGCGGCGCTGGGCTCCATCACGGAGGCGCACTTCGACCAGACGTTCAACGTCAACGTGAAGGGCACGCTGTTCACGGTGCAGAAGGCGCTGCCGCTCCTGAAGGACGCCGGCTCCGTCATCCTGACGGGCTCCACCGCGGGCTCGGACGGCTCGGCGGCGTTCAGCGTCTACGCGGCGACGAAGGCGGCGGTCCGCTCGTTCGCGCGCACCTGGGCGACGGACCTGAAGGGGCGGCGCATCCGGGTGAACACGCTCAGCCCGGGCCCCATCGACACGCCGGGACTCAACGGGCTGGTGCCCGACGCGGCGGGGGCGAAGCAGATCAAGGAGTACCTCACCAGCCTCATCCCGCTGGGCCGCATGGGGCAGCCAGACGAGGTGGCGAAGGCGGCGCTGTTCCTCGCGTCGGACGACAGCAGCTTCGTCAACGGCGCGGAGCTCTTCGTGGACGGCGGCGCCGGGCAGGTCTGAAGCCTGGCCCAGAAGGACAGCGTCAGTCCTCCTTGCCGTCCGGGTTCGACGCGCCCAGCTTGCGCAGCCGGGCGGCGAAGGGGCTCTCGCCGTTCACCGGCAGCGGGCCGCCGGCCATGCGCTGGCGGCGGTCCATGGCGAGGGGTCCTTCGGGAGGGCCTTCCAGGGCTTCCTTCTCGAAGCGGTCCTGGCCGCCCAGCACCCGTCCCACGGGACGGGACGAACCGACGCGACGAAAGGGATCCACGGACATGGTGCCGACCTCCGGATGACACCCCTGTTCTACCGCGCTTCGGTCCCCGGTGCATCCCACCCCCGGGGATCCTCCAGCGCGCCTCCGATGTGCCGGAGCACCCGCGCGACCAGGTCCACGTCGATGAGGCGCGCATCCCAGGTGCAGGTGAGCGTCATCGCCTTGCCGGGCACCAGGGCTCCGTCCTCCACCACGGGCACGTCCCGCACGAGCCCGGGCGCCAGCAGGAGCGGCACGCGGGTGTAGGGCACCATCGCGACGAAGCCCCGCTCCAGCCCCAGCGAGCCCAGGTTCGTCACCGCCACGGAGCCGAACGGGTCGAACGGCATTCCCACGCGGCGCAGGTTCACGTTCAGGCCGTACCAGACAAAGGACAACAGCCGCAGCGCGGGGGCCATCAGCCAGCCGGGCAACAGCGACGAGCGGCGCTTGCCCCGCTCAATCTCCACGTCCTCGCGCGCGCGGACCCGCGACACCCGCGCCTCCATGGCGTCCGCCAGCGCCTCCAGCGACTTCTGGTCCGCGCGGTGCACGGTGGCGGTGGTCAGGTCCACGCGCGACGCGCCGCTCGCGGGCTGCACCACCAGCACGCAGACACCCACGTCTTCGCGCAGCCACGGGCGCTGGCCCCGGAGCACGACGTTGGCCTCCGGGTAGCGGCGCAGCGCGTCCGCCGCGGCCTTCGCCACCAGGTGCGTCACCGTCAGCCGGCGGCCGGTGCGCGTGCGGTGCGTGGCCATGAACTCGAGCGCCGGCTCCATGCGGACCTCCAGCGCCGCGTAGGCCGTGGGGTCTCGGGGCGCGCGCCACGTCCCCAGCGCGAGCTTGCGCAGGGCACTGGCCGGGGGCGAGGGATTGAGGTCCAGGTTCATGGAAGGTTTCTCAAGCCTTTGCACGGCGGGAGGACCGCGCGCAACCGGGACGGGCACCTGTTAGACATTGGCCCCAGCGCCCCTGCCCTTCCCTCCCGCGCTCCGAGGCCCATCCGCATGAGCACCCTCGCCCTGGTCCTGTCCCTGGCGTTACAGGCCTCGCCGCCCGCGAAGCCGCTTCCGAAGCCCGCCGCGCAGGCGGAGAAGAAGGCCCCCGCGGAGGATGTCGCCGCCGCCACCCAGGCGTGGCAGGCCGAACGGCTGCGACAGCTGCAATCGCCGGACGGCTGGCTGACGCTGGTGGGGCTCACCTGGTTGAAGGAGGGCGAGCAGACGGCCGGCTCCGCGCCCGACAGCGCCGTGCCGCTGCCCTCACCGGTGCCGGCCAGGGCGGGGACCTTCGTGCGCAAGGGCAACAGCGTGAGCTTCCAGCCCGCGCCGGGTGTGGCCTTCACGCTGGAGGGCAAACCCTTCACGGGCGGCGCGCTGAAGACAGACGAGAAGGGCGCGCCGGACGTGGTGCGGCTGGGCACCGTGAGCTTTCAAATCATCCTCCGGAAGGACAGGCTGGGCGTGCGGGTGAAGGATTCGGAGGCGGCGGCGCGCAAGCAGTTCCACGGCATCCCGCTGTATCCGGCCAGCGCGGACTGGAAGGTGGAGGCGCGGCTGGTGCCGGACGAAAAGCCGCGCATGATCAGCGTGCCCACGGTGCTGGGGTACTCGGAGGAGATGCAGTCCGCCGGCACGCTCGTCTTCACGGTGGCGGGCAAGGAGCACCGCCTGACGCCCGTGGGGGAGGAGGGAGACGGAGAGCTGTTCATCGTCTTCGGCGACGAGACGAACCGCGACACGACCTACGGCGCCGGCCGCTTCCTCGAAGCGCCGCTGCCGGACAAGGACGGGCGCGTCTTGCTGGACTTCAACCGCGCCTACAATCCGCCGTGCGCCTTCTCGCGCTTCGCCACCTGCCCGCTGCCTCCGCGTAGCAACCGCCTGCACCTGCGCGTGGAAGCCGGTGAGAAGCGCGCGGGAGAACACTGACCCCTCAAAACGCCTCCGCCCGCTTCCCTCCAGGAGGGAAACGGGCGGCGTGGGGGCGTCACCAGGAAAAGCCTCAGAGCTGGATGGTCTTCTCCACTTCCGCCATGCGGAAGCGCGCCATCGCCAGGTTCGCGTTCGCGCGGTGCAGCGCGATGTAGAGGAACAACCCCTCGCGGGCCGCGAGCGGACGGATGATGTGGTACTGCTCGCCCAGGGTGATGAGCATGTCCTCGATGCGGTCCTTGATGCCCAGGGCCTTCATCGTCTTCAGCTTGGCGCGCATCACCTCCGTGTTGCCCGCCGCCGCCGCCTCGACGTTGAAGCCCGCGGATCCGACACTTCCCAATGTCATCCCGCTGTTGGCATCCGCGAGACAGACCGCGAACGCCCCTTCAATCTTCATCGCCTCTTCCAGCGCCTGCTTCACGTTCGCCATGACTTCACTTTCCAGTAGGACGGGGGACCCGGATGCGGACTGCGACTGCGGAACGGCAGGCTGCGTCTGTGTGGTGTCGGCCGTGAGCTCCGTCAGCTCGAACGTCAGCTGGCTGGAGTAGGAGCGCGGCTGCGGCACGAAGAGCGCCTGCGCCTCCGTCAGCCCGAAGAGCGTCTCCAGCTGCGCGGCCACGTGGTGGCACAGCAGGTCGCGCAGCGTGTCGCGCGGCACCAGGCCCCACGCCACCAGCGTCTCGCAGAAGTTGCCGCCGCTCTTGCGGCACTCCGCCATCACCTGCTCGACGTCCTCGCGGCTCACCAGCTTCGCGTCGATGAGCGCCGTGGAGAAGCTGCGCGCGCCCGGGCCCGTGAGCACCGTCCACGCTACCTTGCGCTCCACCACGAAGATGCGGCCGGAGACCGTGGTGGACTTCACCACCACCTCACCGCCCAGCTTGCTCTCCAGCGCTTCGTTCAACACCGCCCGGACGACCTGACGGGGCTGGGACACCTCGTTTCGGGGGGCCGGGTTCATGCGGAAGTCCACAGTGACCGTCAGTGATGTCGCGGTCCGTCAAGGGGGCGGGGTCGGCGAAATACTAAGCAACGACGCTGCATAATGGCAACCCAGCTGTAAAATTCGGGGATTCGATGACTCCCCTGGGGTTGTCGGAACCCCGTACAAACGTCTGAGTGTCTTGTACCGAAGAACCAAAGACAACGGAACAATTCCAGAGCAGCAAAAACCCGACGCATGCGTCCGACAGCGCAATGCGTCGAGAGGTCGAGGGGTTGTCCCCCCAACATTTCCCTCTGGAAACGGGGCAGGCAGGCGGATCCGCAGGGGAAATCCGTTCCTTCGCGCGGCACGTAAAACCCCCAGAGCGCATGAAGCACCCTGGGGGCCTGGGTCCTGTTGGACCATGTTTCACCCTGTTGGCGGCTCAGTGCACTGGGGGTGCGCGGTCCGCGGTGGCTTCCGGGGCCAGGGGCGACTCCAGACGTGGGGCGATGCCGTCCTTCAGCTGGCGCAGCACGGCGGCGCAGAAGGCCTCCAGGTCATCCGGCTTGCGGGAGGTGATGAGGTTGCCGTCCTCCACGACCTGGCGGTCCACCCAGCGCGCTCCAGCGTTGATGAGGTCCGTCTTGATGGAGGGGAACGAGGTGACGGTGCGCTCGTCCGCGATGTCCGCCTCCACCAGCATCCACGGCGCGTGGCACACGGCGGCGATGGGCTTGTCCGCCTTGAAGAAGTCGCGCACGAAGCCGACCATGCCAATGTCCATGCGCAGGTGGTCCGGCGAGTAGCCGCCGGGAATCACCAGCGCGGCGAAGTCCGCGGCCTTCACCTCCTTCACCGCCTTCTCCGTGCGGATCTCCGCGCCCTTCTTCCCCTTGAGCGTCTTGCCGGCCTCCACGCCGATGACGACGGGCTCGTGGCCCGCCTGCTTGAGCTTGTCGTAGGGGACCTGGAACTCGGAGTCCTCGAAGTCGTTCGCCACGATGAATGCGATGCGCGCCATGGAACTGCCTCCCGCTGGGCAAAGGTTGCCGTTGAACCCGCCCGAGCAAGGTGCCCACGACAGGGACCGCGACAACGCCACCCGGCACCGTCTTCCAGTCCCGAATGCGCTCGGCTGCCCCCCTTCCAGGTCGGTAGGCCGCGTTCACCAACGCTAGATTGTCGCCATGCGCTCCCGACGCCTGCTCCTGTCCGCCCTCGTGGTGCTCACCGCCTCCGCCTCCGCCTGCCGCAAGAGCCAGGCGCAGGGGACGGCCTCCGCCGCGGACTGCATCCTGATGGAGGACGGCTGGGGCCAGGACGGCAGCGTGCCCGTCACCGTGGACGTGGTGGCGGAAGGGCTGGAGGTCCCCTGGGGAGTGGCCTTCCTGCCGGGCCAGGACGGCGACGCGCTCATCACGGAGCGGCCGGGCCGCGTGCGGCTCTTGCGCGGAGGCCAGCTGCAGCCCGGAGCCGTGGCCACGCTGCCCCTGACGGCGAACGGCGAGGGCGGCCTGCTGGGCATCGCCGCGCACCCTGACTTCGCGACGAACCGGCGGTTCTACCTGTACGTCACCACCCAGGCGGGCGGGAAGGCGCAGAACCGGGTGGAGCGCTGGACGCTGTCACCGGACAACACGAGCGCGACCTTCGAGCGCGTCATCTTCGGCGGCATCCCGTCCGCGAAGTATCACGACGGCGGGCGGCTGCGCTTCGGGCCGGACGGCATGCTGTACGTGGGCACGGGCGACTCGCGCGACCCGGACCTGTCCCAGGACGTGGCCAGCCCCGCGGGCAAGCTGCTGCGCCTGACGCCGGACGGGGCGGTGCCCCAGGACAATCCCTTTCCGAATTCGCCCGCGTTCCTCCTGGGTGTGCGCAACACGCAAGGCTTTGACTGGAAGGACGCCACCACGCTGTACCTCACCGACCACGGCCCCAGCGGAGAGACGATGCGCTTCGGCCACGACGAGGTGAACGTGGTGAAGGCGGGCGACAACCTGGGCTGGCCCGGCATCTATTCATGCGAGACGCAGAGCGGGCGCATCACCCCGTCGCTCACCTTCGATGACGCCGCGCCCCCGGGAGGCGCCGCCGTCTACACGGGCAGCGCGATTCCGGAGTGGAAGGGGTCGCTGCTCGTGGGCACGCTCAAGTCCAAGCACCTGCACCGGGTGGAGTTCGATTCACAGGAGCCCCGGCGCGTGGCCAGGCACGAGGTGTACCTGCGCAACACCTGGGGCCGCCTGCGCGACGTGCTGATGGGCCCCGACGGCCACCTGTACGTCACCACCAGCAACTGCGACGGCCGGGGCGAGTGCGGCCCGAAGAAGGACCTGCTCCTGCGCGTCCGGCGTTAGCTCACGCTCTCCGCGCTGTAGCGGGCCAGGAGGCCCGTGCGCACCGCGTAGCGGTAGACGCGCTGGAACACCCAGCCCGCCAGCACGATGTCCAATAGCGCCAGCGCGAAGCCCCAGCCGAGCGTGGCGCCGGAGAACTCGCCGCCGGCCACCAGCGTGCGCACACCCTCGAAGACGTAGGACGGGGGCAGCAGCTTCGCCACCCACTGCATCCACTCCGGCAGCGTGGACAGCGGGTAGAAGACGCCCACGAACGGGGACAGCAGGCTGGGGATGGGCCAGACGAACCACTCGGACGCGGGGCCCAGCCTCAGCACCATCGCGCTGCTGAGGATGCCCAGCGCGATGCCGAAGAGGAACAGCACCATCACGAAGGGGATGAACATCGCCCCGTAGGCGGCGAAGGACAGGCCGAACACCGCGGTGGACAACAGCAGCATGACAACGAGGCCAATGGCGCTGGTCACGATGCTCGTCACCACCAGGCCGCCCACGTACTCCGGCAGCGTGAGCGGCGTGGCGAAGACGTTGAGGAAGTTGCGCGACCAGACGTCCTCGAAGAAGCCCGTCGTCAAACCCTGCATCACGCGCGCGAAGAAGTCCCAGAGCAGCACCGCGCCCAGGAGCGCCGGCACGAAGTCGTAGCCCGAGGACGTCACTTCGTTGAGGTACCGGGTCATGAAGCCCCACAGCACCATGTCCACGGCCACCCAGGCGAACAGCGGCACCACGCGCGCGAAGTTGCCCTTGTAGAGATAGAACTGGCGCAGCGCGATGCCCGCGACGTGATTCAGGTTCATGGCGCTTCGCTCCTCTCCAGCGCCAGCGGCTCGTTGGCCACGGCGATGAACAGCTCCTCCAGCGTGGCCTTTCCGTGCTCGCGCGGCAGCGTCTTCGGGTCGCCCTCCAGCAGCACCCGGCCGCGCGCCAGGAAGAGGACGCGGTCACAGACGGACTCCACCTCGTACATGTTGTGGGACGTCCACAGCACGCTGCTGTTGCCCTTCGCGGCGAAGTCGCGGATGCGGGTGCGGATGTCCAGCGCCGTGGCCGGATCCAGCGACGCGGTGGGTTCGTCCAACAGCAGCAGGCGGGGCTCGTTGAGCATGGCCTTGGCCAATGACACGCGCGTCTGCTCGCCGGAGGACAGCACGCCGCACTTGGTGTCGCGGAAGCGCTTCAGGTCGTACTCCTCCAGCAGCGTCTCGATGCGGGCGGACAGCCCCTTCACGCCGTAGATGAGGCCGAAGACGCGCAGGTTCTGGGCCACGGTGAGGTTGCCGGGAAGGGGCGCGTAGACGGCGGCGAAGTTGGTGCGGGACAGCGCCTTCACCCGCTGGGTCTCCAGGTCGGTGCCTTCGATGGTGATGGTGCCGGAGGTGGGCTGGAGCACGCCCAGGAGCATGTTGATGGTGGTGCTCTTGCCCGCGCCGTTGGGGCCCAAAAGTCCCACGATTTCGCGGCGGCGCACGTGGAAGGAGATGCCGTCCACGGCCGTGTGGGCGCCGTAGGTCTTGCGCAGGGCCGTGACGGAGAGGACCCAGGTGTCCAGCGAGCCGGATTTCATCTGGGTGTTGCTGTACCACGCGGACATCCCGCCGCCAGGGCGCACTTCCGGAGGGAGGAAGGCAGGCGGGCGGGGCCTCGGGCGTGGCGACGAAAAGCGGGCGGTGCCCGTGCACGGTCCGCGCGAATCTGGAAAGCTTCGCGCCCTTCCCTGGTCCCAGTGGGGTCGCCGTGCTGCTGGAAGTACCTATTCTGATCGGCCTGATGGTGGCGGCTATCGCGCTTGCCATCGCCGCCAAGCGGGCCAGCGTGCCGTACAACGTCGCGCTGGTGCTTGGTGGCCTTCTCATCTCCGTCGCACACCTGCTGCCGGGCGTGCCCCCGCTCAACCCGCAGGTGGTCTTCCTCATATGCCTACCGCTGCTGCTCTTCGAGGGCGGCATCATGGCGGACCTCAATGGCATCCGCGCGAACGCGGTCTCCATTGGCCTGCTGTCCACGCTGGGGATGGTCCTCGCCATTGGCGCCACCGGCGCCGCGCTGCACTGGATGCTGCACCTGGCGTGGGGGCCCGCGCTGCTCTTGGGCTCCATCCTCGCGGTGACGGACACGGTGTCCATTCTCTACGCCTTCCGCCGTGCGCCGGTGCCCGGGCGGCTGGCGGGCATCATCCAGGGCGAGAGCCTCTTCAATGACGGCACCGCGCTGGTGGCGTACACGGCCATCGCGGCGGTGGTGGCGGGCGGCGTGGCGCCCTCGCTGGGGTCCTTGAGCGGCCACGTGCTGCTCGCGTCGGTGGGTGGCGCGGTGGTGGGCCTGGCGCTGGGCCTGCTGGGCGGCTTCATCATCCGGCGCGCGGAGGATCCGCTCGCGGAGATCATGGTGACGACGGCGGTGGCGCTGGCGTCCTACGTGATGGCGGAAGAGGTGCACCTGTCGGGCGCCATCTCCGCGGTGGTGGCGGGGTTGGCGGTGGGCGTGACGCTGCGGCGGGAGGTGCCGCCGCAGAGCCAGGTGGCCATCCACTCCTTCTGGGAGTACGCCACCTTCGGCGTCAACACGTTCCTCTTCCTCTCCGTGGGTCTGGACACGCGGCCAGAGGCGCTCCAGGGGCACCTGCCGGGCGTGGGCATCGCGGTGGTGGCGGTGGTGCTGGGGCGCGCGGTGGCCATCTACCTGCCCTTCCTGCTGCTGCGGCTGTTCAAGCCCGCGGAGACCATCCCGCTGCGCTGGCAGCACGTGTTCCTGGTGGGCAACATCAAGGGCGCGCTGTCCATCGGTCTGGCGTTGGGTCTTCCGGAGACCACGCCCGCGAGAGAGCAGATTGTCTCCATCGCGTTCGGCGTCACGCTGGTGTCCATGGTGGGCCAGGGGTTGATGCTCACGGGCGCGCTCAAGGCGCTGGGATTGTTCCAGCAGGACGCGGTGGCGGTGGAGATGGCGGAGCAGCGCGGGAAGCTCATCGCCAGCCGCGCGGCGCACGTGGAGCTGGACGCGTTGCATTCGCAGGGCCTGTTGCCGCGCGCGGCCTATGAGCACCTGCGCAGCGAGTACCAGGTGAACATCGCCCGGGCGGAGCGGGAGCTGCGGCGCATCAGCGAGCAGCACCTGGCGGAAGGGGCGAAGGACCTCTTGAGCACGCGGCGGCGGCTCATCGACGCGGAGCGCACGGCGTTGCAGGGGGCCCGGCGCAACGGGCTGATTCCGGAGGCGACAGCGGAGGAGATGCTGGCGCACCTGGACGGGCGGATGTTGGACCTGGAGAAGGTGCTGCACGGCGGGCACGCGAACTCGGAAGGCAAGGAGCACAAGGCGTCATGAGGATCGTCATCGCGGGGGGAGGACGGGTGGGCGGCGCGCTGGCGGCGCGGCTCGTGTCGGAGCAGCACACGGTGACGGTCATCGAACGCGACGCGAGCATCTGCGCGCGCCTCTTTGAAGAGGTGGGCGTGGTGACGGTGTGCGGGGACGCCACCAACCCGCGCGTGCTGGAGGCGGCGGGCATCGGGACGGCGGACGTGGCGGCGGCGGTGCTGGCGCACGACCCGGCGAACCTGGCGTTCGCCATGCTGGTGCGCGCCACATCCAGCGCGCGCCTGATGGTGCGGATGCTGGACACGAACTACCGCGACGCGTACCGGCTGGCGGGCGTGAAGGAGCTGGTGGCGGAAGCGGACGTGGTGGTGGCGAAGATGACCACCGCCATCGACTTCCCGCAGGTGTCCGGGTCGCTGCCGCTCAGCAGCGGTGACGCGCTCCTCTTCGAGCTGGCCATTCCCGCCCGCGCCCGGGTGGCGGGGCAGACGGTGGCGCAGGTGCGCGGCATGGAGGGATTTCCTCGCGAGTGCATCTTCATCGCGCTGGTGGATCCGCAGGGCCACACCGCGCTGCCAGAGGGCAACACGCAGCTGAAGGCCGGGCACAACGTCATCCTCGTGGCGCGGCGCACGCAGGTGGCGAAGGCGGTGGAGTTCCTCACGTCGGAGCCGCCGCTGGGCGCGGGCCTGGCGTCGTCGCTGGCGACGACGTTGCGCAAGCTGGACTTCCTGGCGCCCCTGAGTGACGGCGAGCTGGAGACGGTGGCGCGCGGCGCGGAGCTGCTCCAGACGCCCGCGGGCACGGAGCTGTTCCGCCAGGGCGACGCGGGCGAGACGTTCTACGTCGTCATCTCCGGCGAGGTGGCGATGAAGGACGGCTCACGGCAGACGGTGGCCACGGTGAAGCAAGGTGGCTTCTTCGGAGAGCTGGCTCTGCTCACGGGCGAGCCACGCAACGCCACCGCCGTCACCGCCACGCCGTGCGAGCTGGCCGCCGTGGGCCGCGAGGACTTCCGCGGCGTGATGATGGCCAACCCCGCCGTCGCGCTGGAGATGAGCCGCATCCTGGGCCAGCGGCTGTCACGCCTGGGCGGACAGGCGCAGCAGACGAAGCGGCGCGGGCTGTTTGGGCGCTGAAAAGACAGACACCCTTCAGGCGGAGAAGCTCATCCCCGCCTGAAGAGGCCCGTCACGGGCTGTCGATGACCACCCTCGGCGTGTCGCCGAGCCTGATGGTGAGGCCAGACTCGCGCGGCACGGGGGCTGACGAACGGATGACCACCGTCGCGCCCTCGACCCGCTGCGGGATGACGCACTGGACGCCCGACGTGATGATCCGGGGGGAATTGCGACCGTACGAGTCGGTCCAGGTGGCCACCACGCAGTGCTCCTTGCCGTCCGCGTCGCAGTCCACTCCCGCCGGGGAACCGTCCCACGGCACGCACGTGAGGACGGCCGTCACCGTGACGCGGTCGTCCGCGTCGCGGACAGCGGTGGCGGTCCGGACGCCCACCAGGTCCGGGCCGAAGCCACACGCGGCCAGCAGGCTACAGCACGTCAACATCCAGGGGATTCGCAGGGACATGGGGAGGCTCAGGGGCTGGCGATGATGATGCGGGTGCTGCGCGGGTCCACCTGGACCAGGATGCGCCAGTCGTGTTCGGCAGGGACGACGCCCGGCGAGACGACGGTCAGCTTCCTGCGGATGACGGTGGTGCCGACCGGCTCGCACGTCCGCTGCATGAACAGGGGCGTGCTGAAGGAGGCGTCCGTCACCAGGTACCAGCCCGCCTCGACGCAGAGGGGCTCGTCTTCCGGCAATCCGCAGTCTTCTTCCGCCGGCTGCTGCCCCTTGAGCGCGAAGCACGTGACGTAGACATCCAGAGACACCCGGCCATCCTCCAGCCGCGTGGCCCGGACACTGGACACGTCGGGTGCTTGCAGGTCCTCGCCGCAGCCCATGGCGGCCAACGCCAACAACATCCCACTCACGGTACGCCGCATCACGGCTCCCCCAGACAAGAAGACCCGCCCTTCATAGCAAGACATGCGCATGTCAGGGGCTCTCCAAGAAGACGCGCGGGCCCTCTCCACCGATGAGGGTCCTTCCCAGCTCCAGGGTCCAGGGCACGTCGCGCGGCACGGGCTCCGGTGAGCGCAACACCACGGTCGCCCCCTCCCAGCGCTGGGGTTTCAAACACTCGGAGACGCGCCAGACTCCCAAGGAGGAGCGCTCCTCCCCCAGGACGTCCGGGGTCGGGTACCCAATGAGCCCGATGCACAGGGACTCCCCATCCTTGTCACAGCCGTCGGGCTCCGAGCCGTTCGCGGGCACGCAGGTCAAGACGGCGGTCACGGTGACGTGGTCGTCCGCGTCACGGGTGGCGGAGGCGGCGCGAACGCCCACGGCGTCCCAACGAGGCCCGCAGGCCGCCAGCAGGCCCGCGAGGGCCACGATGATGAAGGTCGGATGCATGGGGGGCTCAGGGGTTGGGGATGATGACGTTCGTCACGCGGGGATCCGCGCTGACCAGGATGCGCAGCCCGGGGTCACGGTCCACGGCCTCCGGCGTGGTGACCGTCACCTGGGTGCCGATGATGTCGGGGACCGTCTGGCACGACTCCGCCCGGTGCAGCGGATGGGCGAAGGCCGTGTCGTCGGCCGCGTACCACGTCGCGGAGACGCAGACGCGCTCGCCATCCGCGTCACAGCCTTGCGACCGCGCGAAGCCGTAGACGAGGCCGCAGGTCAGCGTGACTTCGACGGAGACACGGTCGTCCTCGAGCCGTGCCGCCGTGGCATCCCACACGCCGGCCGCCTCCAGCCCAGACTCACAGCCAGCAAGGATGGGGAGCAGCAGCACCAGCCAGCGACGCACGCGGGACCTCCGGGAGCAGGGGACCCCGCGCCCCAGAGCAACACCCGTGCCCACTGGCCGACAGACGGCCGCACTCCGAGTAGCCCCTCGCAATCCCTGACAGACATGTCAGGGCATGACGCCCGTGCCCTGCCGCCCGGGCTCAGGAGGACTGCTTGAGGCGCCCGCACACCGCGGACGCCGCCAGGAAGCCCACGCTGAAGGCGCTGCGGAAGCGGTCGTAGAGCGCGCCCACGCCGGGCACGTTGGCGATCATGTCGCCGAAGCTCCACATCTCCTCGTGCGCGTGGATGAGCGGCAGCACCTCACCGCCGCCCTCGCCGCGCTGGAGCGTGAAGTCGTACACGAGCAGCGTGCGCAGCGGGTACGTGTAGAGCCACGCGAACTGCTTGAGGTTCATCACCCCGTCCACGATGGCCCGCCCGCTCTTCCCGTCCGGCTCCAGTTGGACGTTGAGCTGGAAGATGTCGAAGTCGAAGCGGAACATGCAGTGGAAGCCCGCCGCGCCCTTGCGGTACGTCTCCTTGCCGCCCCCCTTCTGCCAGGGGTCGGTGAAGGTGACGTCCTCCGCGATCATCGGCATCAGCTCCGCGTCCAGCACCGACGCGGGGATGGACGTCGTGTAGAGCAGCCGCGTCACCTCCCGGAAGCGCGCTTCCAGCTGCTCAATCAGTGCCTGCTCCGCCTTGCGCATACGTCCCCCCTGCCCGCTCTTGGACCGCGCCTGAAGGTAGGCACGGGCCTGGGACAGGGGAAGACGGGGTGCGTCAGCCGCTCAGCTCCGTGAGGAGCTGCGCCGCCTGGTCCTTCACGATGTCGTCCGCGGCGCCCAGCGACTGCGCCTGCTTCGCGTGCCGGGTGGCTTCCGCCCGATCGAACGGCTGGGTGGCGCGCGCCAGGTTCAGGTGCGTGAGCGCGTCCTGGGGGTTCGCCTCCAGCACCCGCTCCAGCAGCACGCGGGCCCGCGCGTGGTCCTGGTCGCCCATCAGCAGGCGCACCAGGTCGTTGGTGGGGCCGGGCTCGTGGGGCGCCGCCGCCACGGTCTCCTCCAGGAGCTTGCGGGCCTCGGCGCGCTCGCCCAGCGCCTCGTGCGCCTGCGCCAGCGAGTGGCGGATGTCCCACTGATTCGGAGCGCGCTGGAGGGCCTCCTCGAAGAGGGCCTTCGCATCCGCCAGCTCCCCGGCCAGCATGCAGGCCATGCCGTGCAGGTGGACGTAGCGGACCTGCGCGGGGTCCAGTTCGCGCAGCTCCAGGATGGTGCGGCGGGCCGCGTCCTGGCCGTTGGCCTGGAGGTAGAGGCGGAAGAGGTCCTGCAACACCGCCACGCGCATGCGGCCCTGCGCGTGCTCCAGGGCCCGCGTGGCCGCCGCGATGGCGGCCCCGATGGCGCCGCTCTCCGCGTGCGCGCGCGACAACATCAGGTGCGGCAGGGCCTCCTGGGGCGCCAGCGAGGCGGCCTGCTGGAAGTGGGTCACCGCCGCCGCCGTGTCCTTGCGCTGCACCGCGATGCGCCCCAGCTCGAAGTGCGGATAGACGCTGTGGGGCGCCACCACCTGCGCGGCCTCGAAGGCGGCCTTCGCACCCTCCAGGTCGCCGCGATCCGCCAGGAGCGTGCCCAGGTTGAAGCGCTCGAAGTAACCGGCGGTGGGCGCGGCGGCCAGCGCCTTGAGCGTCACCAGCGCCACGGGGTCTCCGGCCTGCGCCTTGAGCATGGCCAGGTGCGCCTGCGCCTCCGTGTTGTCCGGCTGCACCTGCAACAGGCGCGTCACGGCCCCTTCCGCCTCCTTCGCGGCGCCGGTGCTCAGGTGGGCGCGCACCAGGCCCATCAGACAGTCCACGTCCTTCGGGTCGATGGAGAGGCCCTTCTGGAAGCTCTTCACCGCCTCCGCGGGCTGACCCTGCTGGAGCGACTGCCCACCCTCTTGCGCGTACCTGGATGCCATGGTCCCCCCTAACTACCACGAGCCTCCAGATTCCCCGCCTCCCCGCCTGCCCCTACCGGCGCAGCGCGGCCAGGGCGACACCCGGGACCTTCCACCAGGACGGGGACTGCTCGAATTCCACCAACCGGCGGCCCAGCGCCGCCACGCCCTTGTGGCCCGGCACCCACGGCGGCGAGAGCAGGGACGTGAGCGGAGCGCGCAACACCGCCTTCTCGATGGACTCCAGCATGAACGTGTTGTGCACCCAGCCCTGCCCGCTCTGGATGTCCCGGGGCGACGCGGACGGATGGCCACCCCAGGGCATGCTGCCCAGCGCGTACGCCGCCGCGGGCCAGGTGTTGAGGGCCACCGTGCCGTAGCGCAAATCCCGCACCGCCTTCTCCACCGCCGCGCGCACCCTCGGGTCCCGCATCGTCTTCGGATGGACGATGAGCGTCGCGTTCAGCGTGCCCCACACCTTCTCGTTGAGGAACGCCACCGCGGCCTCCAGGAAGGCCACCGGTTCGTCGGAGCCCGGCAGCCCCGTCTCCGACAGCACCGTGCACCAGGGTTCGTTGTGGAAGACGCGGTCGTCCGTCTTCGATGGATCCACGTCCGGAATCAGCGCGTAGGCCAGGTCGCCCTCGCCGGGGTTGCCCACCAGCCGCAGGTTCGGGCGCGCGTCCGTGAACTGGTGCCAGCGCTCCTGGGCGCCCGGGTAGTACGCGCGGCGCACGGGCGCGTGGCCCAGGCTCGCCTGGATGCGGTCCATCAGCGCGCCGCGTTGGATCCAATTCTTCGGCTGCACCAGCAGCTTCGCCGCGTTGCAGTTGAAGGACGCGTTGTTGGCGACCATGCCGGCGATGTCGTTCGCCTGGAAGCGCAGCTCGCCGTCCGAGTACGGCCCCGGCACCACCACCACGGGGGAGATGTTGCCCAGCTCGCTGGAGACGTGCTTCGCGAGCAGCGGTTCATTCTTCCGGCGGCGCTCGTCGGACTCCGGGCCGGGCGGGCCCCACACGAGCGCGTCGTGGGTCTTGTCGCTGCCGGTGATGTGCACCTCGTCCACGGAGTCGTGGTGGACCAACTGCGCGCCCTCCTCCGCACCGCCGTACACGATGGCCAGCGCGTCGCGCGCGATGAGCGGCGCGAAGGCCTGTTCCAGGAACGTGCCCAGGTACGCGTTGACGGGGTTCATCTTGAGCACGCAGGCGGTGCCCTCGACGAAGAGCTTGTAGAGGCAGTCCATGGGCGGGATGGAGTTGACGTTGCCGCCGCCCAGCACCGCGCAGACCCGGCCCTTGTGGGGCTTGCGGTAGAAGGACGCCTGGTGTTCGCGCAGGTTGGCCGCGGTGACTCCGGGCTGGAAGTAGACCTCGCCCGTGGTGCCGAGGAGCAGCAGCCCCTCCAGCCTGTGCCGGGGGAACAGCCGCGCGGCGAGCCGCCCGTCCTCCAGCGTGCGCAGGTGCTTCGCGGGGATGACGGGCGCGCCGTGCTTCTGGATGTCCTTCAGCGCGTCCGAGAGCAGCCGCAGGTTGCGCACCACCACCATGGGCCCGGCGAGCCACTCCTCACCCGCGAGTGGACCGCCGGGGTTGATGCCCTTCGCCTCGCAGGCCGCGCGCACGCTGGGCTCCGCGATGGCGGCGTACGCGTGGCACAGGTCCTCCAGGAGCCGGATGCGCTCCGTCAGGGCGAGCTTCGCCCACGCGCTCGAGCCCTCACGGACCCGGCGCACCAGGATGTCGATGGTGGTGCGTGACGTGTGCTGCGGGACGGCGGCGGACATGGCGACCTCCGAGACAGGCTTCACACCGGGTCCCGGTATAGGGAACCCCCGCGTGCGCCATCACCGAGGGGCCGCGCCCTCCGTCCTCAGGAGGGCAGAGGCTCGGCCAGGCCCTTGCGGATGGCCTCGTCGATGACGGCCATCACCTTCTTCATGTTCTCGCGGCTGCGCGCCGCCTGCTGCTCGCCCAGCTTCCCCTGCTGCTCGCCCAGCTTCGCCTGCTGCTCACCCAGCTTCGCCTGCTCCTCACCGAGCGCCTCCATCTTCTTGCTGAGCTCCTCCTGCTGCTTGTCCAGGCCCTCCAGTTCCTGGTCGAAGGAGTCGTCGCGCTTGTCGAGCTCCGCCTCCTTGCGGTCGCGGTCGGGGCCGTCCGCGAGCGAGTGGAGGCGGGCGCGCTCCATGGCGATCTCCGCGCGCTTCGCGGCGATGGCGGCGTGCTTCGCGGCGATCTGCGACATCGGGTAGCCAAGCTCCGCCTGCTTCTGGCCCAGCGCGGCCTGCTGCGCGCCCAGGGCCGCCTGCTTCTCACCGAGCGCGCCCTGCGCGTCGCCCAGCTTGCGGTCGTCCTCCATCAGGTTGCGCACCTGCTCCAGCGTCTTCGCGTCGCGGATCAGCATGGGCTTGTTGTCGCGGCGCACGAAGAGCAGGTCCTTGCCCTGCTGCTTGAAGGTGCGCGCCAGGTACAGGTCGTCCGTGCTGCCGGCCATCATCGTGCGGCCGTCGGAGAGGTACGCGAAGGTGTCGCCGTCCTCGACGCCCATGTCCGGAGGCGCGGGCGGCGCGGGAGGACGCGGCGCGGCCGCGAGCATGGGGGCCCTGGGCGCCACCGGGGACACCGCGCTCCGGACCGGAGGCACGGGCGGCACCGGCGGGGTGAGCCTGCCACTGACCGGCGGCGCGGGCGGCGCGGGCGGCACCGGAGCCCGCTTGTCATTGTCCGGGATGGGCGCGGGCGCGGACGGCGGGACGTGCGTGGTGAGCTGCGTGGCCCGCGTCGCTCCCGGCGTGGGAGGAGGCAGCGGGGGCAGCGCGGGCAGCGGCGGCGCGTCCGCGGGTGTGCCGGGCGCCTTCGCGGTGTGCTCCGTCACGGTGGGCTTCGACGCGGGGGCCGGCTTCGCGTTGGGGGCCGGCGCGGCGTCCTCGGGCAGGTACCGGACGGTGCCCACCCGGACGGGGGCGAGGGCCGCGTCCTTCGCGGCGGGAGCGGTGCTCTCCGCGGGCGCCTTGGCGACGACCTGGAAGGGCATCAGGACCACTGCGCCGAGGGCGAACAGCGCACCCTTCAGCCACCGGCGGGGTTGCGTGGGGACGACGTCGACATGTTCCAGCATGCGGAGCCTCCTGTGCAGCGCGTGAAGGTGGGCCGACGCCCCGAGCGCCGCTGCGCTGCCCGGGGGCCGGGTGATGCCAAAGGCGATGAGCAACTCGCCGTAGTCCGCGGGCTCCGCGCCGGTGAGGCGCAGCGCCTCCGCGTCGCATGCCTCTTCCCGGGCGAGCGCGTACTCACGGGCCGCCTGGCGCGCGAGCGGGTGGAAGAAGAGGACTGTCTCCGCCAGCGCCGGCACCCAGCCCAGCCACAGGTCCCCGCGCCGCAGGTGCGCCACTTCATGCGCCAGCGCCATGCGCAGCGAGTCCTCCGGCAAATCGCGCAGCGCCTTCGCGGGCAGCACGATGACCGGCGACACCAGCCCCGCGGCCAGCGGGCTCACCACCTCGTCCGACACGAGCAGCGTGGGCGGACGGCGCAGGCCCGCTTCATTCGCGAGGAACTCCGCCTCCTCCTCCAGCACCGGGTGACACAAGGGCCGCGCGCGCTCCCGCATGCCCCGCACCTGGCGCCACGCCAGCACGTGCCCCCGCACCTTCCACGCCACGCCCGCGCCCCACAGGACGAGCAGCGCCCACACCCCGCCCACCGTCCACGGATGCGCGCGGAGCGACACCACCGCGCTCTTGAAGAACGAAGTGACCCGCACCCCGGTCGAGAGCTCCTCCGCGTGAGCCGGTGTCTGCCCTTGCGGCGACACCCGCATGCTCACGGTCGCATCGGGCGCAGTGAGCACCATGACCGTCCGTCCCGGCGTCTGGGATTGAGCGCCTTCCACGCGGACCGTCTGGGATTGCGCGGCGGTGTCCTCCACGGGCAGCAGCGCCAGCGGCATGGGCTTGGGCCAGCCCAGCGTGAGCACGAACTTGAGCGCCACCAGCCACCAGAGGCCGGCGCGCAGGGCCGCGGGCAGGCGCGGCACCGTCCGGGCCAGCAACCAGACGGCCAGCGCGCACAGCGCCCCCTGCCACGAGGCGCGCCACACCGACTCCGACCACGACGACCACCACGGCGAGGTCATGAGAGTCATCACGGGGCTCACTCCTTCCGCTTCTGGCGCAGGCGCGCCACGACGTCCTGGAGCTGCTTCAGCTCTTCGTCGGACACGTCCTCCGTCTCCGACAGGTAGGTCACGAACGGAGACAGTGACCCGCTCAGCGTGCGCTGCACGAAGTTCCCTACGACGTCGCGCAGCAGCTCTTGCGTCGCCACCGGCGAGGCGTACTGGAACACCCCGTTCACCTTGCTCCGGGTCAGGTGCCCCTTCAGCCGCAGCCGCTCCATCACCGTCAGGATGGTGGAGCGCGCCAGGCCCTGCGCCTCACCGAAGCGCTCGGCCACCTCGCCCACCGTCGCCGGCCCGTGCTCGGCCACGTACCGCAGCACCGCCAGCTCCTGCTCTCCCACCGGCTTCTTCATGCGCCCTGCCCTCCGTGACGACAGCTGTAGTCAGAAAGCAAGGTACGCCTGACTACAGGCGTAGTCAAGCGGGTGTCTCCAGGGGGGCGGACGCTTTTCCTGCTCAGGCTTCGAGAGAAGGCACCGATAGGCATCAGGGGTCTCCCTCAACGACAGCCGCGCCCTGCGTCCATAATCTGGCCACCCCCATGACGTGCCCTCCGCACCCTCCGGACCGGGCACGTCGACGAAAGGCAGGCGAAGATGCGAGGCATTGGTGGCCCCAAGCTGAACCAGACGAAATTCAAGGTCGGCAACAACACCACGAAGGTGGGCGAGCAGGTGAAGTACGGCCCCACCGCGGACCTGAACGCTAAGCAGCAGCAGAAGCTCACCGACCACTACGGCGAGCACGGCACGGCGAAGACTCCGCAGAACTCCCTGAACCGCCTGACCCAGTACAGCGATTCACACACCACGTACACGAAGGCGGCGACGGCCTCCGGGCGTCCGCTGACGGAGCAGGAGGCGCTGGTCGCGGGGAGCGCGAAGAACAAGGCGCCCGCCTCCAGCATCAACCACGTCATCGCCTCCGGCACCGGCCAGAACGTCCTCAACCACGAGACGCTCCAGTTCAAGGAGGGCGTGAAGAACACGAACACCGGCAACCAGAAGCTGGGCACGGCCGCCACGCCCAAGGAGAAGGCCGCGGCCCAGAAGCAGGTGCAGCAGGGCCTGGCGCAGCAGGCCGCGGGCGTGGGCCGCATGCAGGGCTACTCACGCGCCACGCTCGCCGAACGTCAGGGCGAGCTGACTCCGGCGCAGGTGCAGGCGAAGCGCAACGGCGCGCTCCAGAACACCCTCACCGCGATGCAGGGCCCTGATCAGGGCACGCGCTTCGGCGCCTACAAGGACGTGCTGAAGGACACCTTCGACTCGCCGGGCAACCTGCGCCTGGGCAACCGGACGCAGAACACGAAGATCAGCACCGGCTTCGACACGCCGCTGGACGCGAAGGGCAAGCCCACGGAGCGCGCCGAGCGCCTCTTCCACGCGCACCAGACCTTCGGCCCGGACCGGCTGCTCACCAAGGAGCGCCTCTTCACCCTGGATGACAAGGGGGAGGCCATGTCCAGCAGCAAGGAGACGGCGAAGGTGGGCGACAAGCGCAAGGCGGACGCCGCGGACACCGATGCCGCGCCGTCCTCGTCGAAGCGGCGCAAGAAGCTCTAGCGCCTACAGCCCGGCACCTGAGCGCCCGCTCGCCCGGCCGCTCAGGTAAGGGTCGGGGAGCAGCGGACCGTGTGTGTCCTTGTCTCTGTCGGAAGGGCAACCAGATTTCTGGCAGCCGACTTCAAACCCGACACACACGGAGATTTCCCATGAAGCTCCCTCTGTTCGCGGCGATCGCCGCCCTGTCGCTGTACGGTTGCGCCAGCCACAACGCCAACACCCGCGAGGCCTCGTCACCGGAAGCCGGTGCCATCGGAGGCTCGGGCAGCGCGGGCGAGTCCCTGGACACCAGCGGGAGCATCGACTCCTCGTCCTCGGACTCCTCCAACCAGGAGCTGCCCGGTGAGACCGGCAACGTCAGCGACCTGGAGAAGCGCGACCGCATGAACGCGCCCACCGTCTACGAGGGCGAGGCGACCGGCGGCTCCGGCGCTCCCGACGAGGCCGTGAAGACCGGCGACGGCGAGAAGTGGGACGTCCAGCAGAACACGCCCACCGAGTTGGGCGACACCCAGTCCCCCTCCGGCGCGGTGAACCAGAACCGCGACCCCCAGGAGAAGGGCAACCTGGGCACCGAGGGCAACCTCGGCGGCACTGGCGGCTCCGGCGCCACCAGCACCGAGGGCAAGAGCGAAGTGAGCGACGAGACCGGGTCCGGCGCCCTCAACAGCGACGTGGACGCGCCCAGCACGGACACCTCCAAGGTGGAGCCGGACGCCACGCCGGATCCCACGAACTAGTCATCGCACCCCACGCGAGGGCGGATACCCGGGAAAGCCCGCTCACGGGCCGTCCCGGGTATTCGTCTGTCCAGCCCGCGCCGCGCCAACTAGAGTGAGCACCAATGACTGGTGCTCCCTTCGTGGCCCTCATCGCGCTGCTTCACTCCCAGTCCTCCAGCATCGAGGAGGTCCCCAATGATCCGCAGCAGGAGACGTACTCCGCGCCGGAGTCGTCGGGGAGCTCGGGGGATTCCTCGGAGGGCATCGGGTTCCGGGCGCTCCTGGAGGTGGGGCCGCTGAGCTTCCCGTCCGGGACGCGGGGTGGGAAGCAGGACCTGTTCGGCTACGCGTACCCGTCCCTGGGCGTGGATGGCGGCGAGGACTTCGCCTTCATGCTGGGCGCGCCGCTGCGCTTCCGGCTCTGGGACAGCGAGCCGAAGCAGAAGGACGACGACTACGGCGCGTGGCTGCGGCGCGAGGACTGGGACGAGCGCAGCGACTACGGCCAGGTGGTGCGCCTGCTGCGCATCGGCGACGAGTCCGGCCGCTTCGGCCTGCGTGTGCAGCCGTTCCTGGAGGAGTCGCTGGGGCGCGGCTACCTGGTGAACCGCTACGACAACCAGCTCAACCCGAACTACCACCCGGCGGGCGGCACGCTGTCGTTCACCGCGGGGCCCGCGCGCGTGCAGCTGCTGGCCAGCGACGTGCTCGCCGCGCGCGTGTTCTCCGGCGAGCTGCTGCTGGACATCGGCCGCATCGCCAGCGACAGCGAGGGCAACTTCGACCGCTACCTGGTGCGCGCCTCGGCGGCGCACGACTTCGGCGAGGCCGGCGGGGTGACGCCGGAGGCCACGGTGGCGTCGGTGGGCGGCGAGTTCGCCATGTACAAGGGTGAGCGGCTGCGCTCGTGGGCCCTGCTCGCCGGCGGCGCGCGGCTCAACGATGGCGCGCAGGACGTGGGCGGCATGCTGGGCGTCGCGTTCGAGGGCAACTTCAAGGGCACGCAGCTCAGCGTCACCGTGCAGGGGCGCCGCCAGGGCGGCGGCTTCCGCTTCGGCTACTTCGGCGCGGGCTACGAGCTGTCGCGCTTCTCCGCCGTGGGCCTCTCCGAGGAGCCCCAGTCCGACCAGCGCGTGCCCAAGGACTTCTCCGGCTACCTGGAGCTGTCCGTGGCGCGAGGCGACGGACCGGACTCCCCGGAGGTGGTGGCCAGCGGCGCCGTGGAGTACTCCGCCTTCGGCCGCGCGGACGGAGACCTGTCCCTGAGCTTCAGCACCCCGGGCGGCGAGTCGCGAGGCATCGCGCGCGTGATCGTGGTGGGCCTGGGCGACAAGCCCCGCTACTCGGTGGCGGCGGAGTTCCGCCAGCGAGTGCTGCCCGCCATGTACATCTGGGGCGCCGGCGCCACGGTGACCTTCCCGCAGCCGGACGGCACGCTGGTGCAAGGCGTGAGCGCGGGCGCGGGCGTGGGCGTGGACTTCGCCCGCCGCTAGTGCCCCGCTGTCCCGCCCTCTTCCTGGGCGGGAGCGCAGGGCAGGATGGCGCTGTGCCGCCGGGCCGTCTCGCACGACTTGCCCACGAGCCAGCGCGACAAGAGGCGCACGCCGGAGGCGAAGAGGCCATCGTCGCCCTTGTGCAGGGCCTCGAAGAGGGACTCGTCCAGCACCGACTCCTCCGGGTCGATGAGGAACTCCTCCGGCTCCAGCGGCTTGAAGAGGGGGTTCTGGTCGAACACCGTCTCCAGCGGGTGCGGACGCAGCCGGTGCTGTCCCGCATGGGCCAGCCCGTCCAACGTCTCCACCAACTGGTTCGCGTCCACCAGCGGTCGCAGCGCGGCCACGCCGGCCAGGCCCACGTGCTCCGCCATCAGCGACACACGCACACGGCGGATGGCGCGCGACACGGCGTCCCCGGGCGCTTCCGCCTCCCAGCTCAGGTTGAGCTCCGAATCCAATCCCAGGCTGCGGTTGGTCGTGTTCGCGGAGCCGATGGTCATGAAGGTGTCATCCACGATGAGCACCTTCGAGTGGATGTACGTGAAGACGTCCGAGCCGTCCTCGTCCTTCGCCGCCGAGCCGTACACCGCGAAGCCGTGGCCCGTCTCGGAGGCCACCTCGCGCAGCGCGCGCAGCAGGCGCACCTGGGCCAGGCCCATGGCGATCTGCTCGCGCAGCGCTTCCGGCTGACGGGGCAGCACCAGCATCACCTGGAGCCGGGGCCGTCCGGCCGCGCGCATGCGCTTGACGAGCGCGTCGTAGATGGCGCGTGAGGAGAAGTACTGGTTCTCGATGTAGATGAAGCGCTCGGCCGCGTCGATGGCGTCCACGTACAGCGCGCGGATCTCCTGCACCTCCGCTTGCGGAGGCAGCAGCGTCTTGCCGAAGGTGCGGCTGATGGCCACCGGGCCTGGAGGCGCGGGCATCGTCGCTTCGAAAGTCAGGTCGTCGCGGTTCACGGGCTCCAGGTGGAGCTCGCCTCCGCCCGAGTGCGCCCAGCGCGCCTCGAACAGCTCCGCGAGTGGCTTCACCGCGGGGCCGGTCAGCACCGTCTGCACGTCGTGGTAGGGCCCGTGTGGGTCGCGGCCGGAGTCGCAGCGCAGCTTCGAGCGTGCGGGGTGGTCCCGGTCGTCCCAGCGGCAGTCACACACGTCCATGCCGCCGGTGAACGCCATCACGCCGTCGACGACGACGAGCTTCTGGTGATGGGCGCCGTAGAGCGGACTGGAGGAATCGAAGCGGAAGCGCAGCCGCTCGTTCGTCGTCCAGTTGAAGAGCAGGTTCTGCATCCACTCGCGCTCCATGGCGAGCAGCATGCTGAAGTCCCACGCGAGGATGTAGACGTGCAGCTCCGGGTTCTCCCGGCACATCTGATCCAACAGCGGCAGCAGCCGGACTTCGCCTCCCTTGGCCTCCTCCAGGTCCTCACCGCGCAGCAACGTCACGTCGCTGTCGAACTGCCAACCGGTGATGACGATGGAGCGGCGGGCCTTCCGGATGGCCCTGTACAGCTCCCGGTAGTAGTCCCGGGCGTCCACCAGCACGCCCGCGTCATGCGTTTCCGAACGCGTCCAGCAGTTGCGTCCGGGGCTGAGAATGCGTTTCACGTCGGTCACCTGGCCCTGGAGTGGAATCCCCGATGTCGTCCGCGCCCGGCCGGCGGAAAGCATCACCCCACGAAGACAATGTGCTTTCCGGTCGCCAGCGTCATGTCGGTGGAGGAGACCACCCTGGCCACCTTGCGAGCCTCGCCACCCACGGTGTCGAAGGCCGCGGCGATCAGGTCACCGAGCGTCACCTGCACGCGCTTCGCCTGCTTGCCGGCGCTGGACACGGCCTTCACCGTCTTCGCCTTCATCTGACGGGCCTTGCGCTGGATGGTCTGCTTCTGGGTCTTGGTCGCCATGGTCTTCGTTCTCCGAGGATGAAGTGTCTGCCCGTCTGCGTGATGTGCCGTACCGCCCCGTACCGCCCGTCCTGCCGTGCTGCCCCTGCCCCGTCCCGCCCGTACCGCCCCGACCCGCCCTGCCCCGTACTGCCCCGTCCCGCCCCGCCGCCCTGCCCGCCCACCGTCCCGCCCGTCCTGCCCTCAGACCCAAGAGCAACTGCCGTGCCGTCGCTCAACCCGGTGTTTTCCGAGGGAAGAAAGCCCGAACCACCCCTGCCTTGCCGGGCAGGACTGTCTTTCTTTCAGCCCGGCTCCAGGTAGTTCCGCCCTCTTTCCTGCCCCCCGGTGCCATGCGCACCCCGGCGCACGTCAGGCGTGGGACGGAGCTGTCCGACGCTGGGACAGCACACCGTCCACGCAGGGGTGGATGTGCGAGGACCTGGGAAGATTCAGGAAAGGTGGGCCCTGACGCGGGGCCGCCCGGGGAGAAGGGGGCCATCCAGGCGTCAGGGTGGGGATTCCGCGGACGGCGCCTGCCTCAGGGGCGGCGCGCATCCGTCACGACTCACACGGCTACTTCGACGGCGGCACCAGGACGAGGATGAGCTCGCCACCCACGTGCTTGCCGGCCTTCTGGTACACGGCGCCCTGGCGGCCCAGCTCCACCTCCACGGAGGACTGGTTCGGGATGATGACGCGCAGCGTGGCGCTGCCGTCCTTCATGCCCAAGAGCTGGAGCGACGCGTTCGTCCCGTTGGGGAGCTTCACTTCCGTGGGCTTCTGGGCGCCCACCTCCACGGCGTCCAGCGACATGCGCTTGAAGGAGGTGAAGCTGAAGTTCTGCTTCTGGAACGCCTCCTTCATCTTGGAGAGCTCCGGAGGCTCCACCGCGGTGCCCTTGTTGGAGGCCAGCACCACCTCCACCTGCACCTTCACCTTCTGCTCCTGGGCGGAGGCGACCGCCGGCCCCATCACCAGGCCCACGGCGAACAGCAGGGCCAGCACCGCCCACGTCGGCTTCGTCATAGCGCTCCTCCGGTGGGCCGGGGCGGGACGGACGGAGCCGGAGCCGGCTGTCCTCCCTGGCCATCCTGCTCCACGCTCGAATCCTGGGACTCCACCGCGCCCGGCTTCTTCTCCTTCACGGGCTCCGGGGCCTGCTCCTGCTCGTCCACCATCCAGATGATGGAGCCGCCGCCCTCCGTCTCCATCACCACCGGGGCCACGCGGGCGCCCTGGTAGGACTGGATGGACTTCACCGTCATGCGCTCGGCGGCGTAGCCCTCCGGCGCGTTGTCGCGCAGCACCAGCGGCAGCGCCACCAGCATCACCACCGCGGCGGTGGCCAGCGACGAAATCATCGCCGTGCGCTGGTAGAGGAACATCTCCGACAGGGCCAGCCGCATCCGTTCGATGAGGGGCGGCTTCTCCGGCGTCACCCGGGCCATGACCTTCTGGGCGAAGTCCTTGAAGTCGACGTCGTCCACCGCCATGTCCAGGCCGACCCGGAGCAACCCGGACTCAGCGCGCAGGTCCGCCGCGCGGCCCGTGCAATCCCGGCAGGCGGCCAGGTGCCGCTCCACGTTGACGCGCTCCCCGGGAGCGACTTCACCGTCGATGTAGGGAGACAGGAGCGGTACGAAACGCTCACACGCGGGATTTCCGGCCATACTCTTCACCCTGCGGGCTGGTGGGAATTCGTCGGTGGGACGCGACGGGCCCCACGGATATTCGAGGAGGCCTTTCTGGCATCCTCATTCGTTGCCCACTCCGCTCTTGGCTTCGTCCAGCTCCAGATAATCCCCCAGGATTTTCTGCACCTTGGCGCGCGCGTGGAAGAGCCGGCTCATCACCGTGCCCTTGGGGATGTCCAGCGTGCGGGCCAGGTCCTCGTAGGACATTCCCTCGATTTCGCGCAGCAGGAGGATGGCGCGGTGCTTCTCCGGCACCGTGGCCAGGGCCTCTTGAATCTTCTCCGCCAGCTCCTTGCGCAGGGCGCTCTTCTGGGGATTGGTCCCCAGGCGGCTGCCGAGCGCGCCGATGCGGGCCTCGGAGAGGTCCACTTCCTGCGTCTCGTCGAACTCCACGGGCTCGCCGCCGCCGCGGCGCTTGCGCAGCACGTCGATGCAGATGTTGGACGTGATGCGGTAGAGCCACGTGTAGAAGGACGCGTCGCCCTTGAAGTGGTCCAGGTACTTGTAGACCTTGACGAACGCCTCCTGGGAGACGTCCATCGCCTCCTCCTTGTCCTTCAGCATTCCGAGCGCGACGGCATACACCTTGCGCTGGTAACGCTCGACGAGGAGCTTGAAGGCGCGCTGGTCCCCGCTGCGGACGCGCTTGACGAGTGTGAGGTCGTCGGTGGCCAAGTGCGCGGCACCGTAGCACAAGCCGCGCCAACCCCAAGGCTTTCGACGCGCCCCGTCGCTCCTAGAGGGAGCTGACGAGCGCGACGGCCGCCAGGGCCAGGCCCACCATGGCCAGCACCGCTCCAAAAACCATGCGGTCCCACTGGGCCTGGGTGACGGAGGAGTCCTCCGTGTCCTCTCCGGCCCGGAAGGCGTGGAGCACGTTCCAGAACATGCGGCCGCCCAGCCGGCGGTCGGAGCCGTGGCGGTCCCGGGGGTCGTCGTTCTGGAGGGGGCGCCCCTGGGCGTCCCGGCGCACGAAGGGGCCGGGCAGGGGCTGGTAGAGGCCGGGGGTGAGCGGGGCGGCCTGCTCGGAGTGGCGCACGTCGGGAGGGGGCTCCAGCCGGACGGCGTCCGCGCGCTCGCGGGCCTCTTGCGGCGTGGGCGCGTCCATCACCCACTTCCCGGCCTCCATGCCGTTCTGCCCGGTGTGGGCGTCCTGGAGGCCGGCGAAGCCCTGGTCCTTGAGGGCCTGCTCGAAGGCGGCCTTGCCCTCCTCGGCGGGCGGGTGCTGCGCGGCGGCCTCCGCGTAGGCGGCGAAGAAGGCCCACAGGCGGGCCACCCGGTCCGACGAGGGCAGCGACGAGGGCCGCACCTGCGCGGCCAGGAGCGCCCCGTCCGACGCGAAGCGCTTGCCCACCGCGAGGTGGCTCTCCAGGTCGTTCAGGTCCGAGGGGATGAGCGACTCCACGTCCAGCACCGGCCCGCGCGCCTCGCCCGCGCCCAGGTAGGGGCTGGCGGTGGTGGGGACGGAGCCGGGCGTCCGGAAGCCGTCGGCGCCCTTGCGCCGGGGCCCCTGGGTGGCCGTGCCGGAGGACTCGAAGCCCGTGCCGGCGTCCGCGCGGGGCGCGCGTGTCGTCCCGCCGCCCTTGTCGGTGCGAGGGGGCAGCGGGCCCCGGTTGGGAACGCCCACGCGGGCCGAGCGCGCGCCCGCATCCCGCGGCGTGCCGTCCGCGTCGCCGCCTTCCGGGGAGGCGTCGGTCTCCAGGCCTTCGCCGCCGGGGAGGCCGGGCTCGCCGCCGGTCTCCATCCCCTCGCCGCCGGGGAGCCCTTCTGCTCCGGGTTCCCCTCCAGGCTCCAGACGCGCGCCGCCGTCGGCTTCCGGCGGAAGTCCCACGGGTGGGGACCCGATGCGGGTGCGGTCGCCGGGTGACGTGGTGGGGGTGGAGGTCTCCATCCCGTCATCGCGGAACGGAGACGCCGGCGACGGGCTCGCGGGCCCCGAGCGCCCACCGCCGGAGCGGGGGCCACCAGAGCCGGGAGGACCTCCTGCGCGGGGGCCGCGGATGTCGCCGACGTTTCCCATCACGAAGGATTCTCTCACAACGAGAACCCCGAGTTGCATGGGGGGCTACTCTCCCTCGCGCTCCGCCTCCACGGGGGTCGTCATCCCGTTGGCATCCAGACGGACGCGGTACACGGCGTTGAGGCCGTCCCCGTCCGTGTCCGCGCGGGCGAGGCAGGACACCTCCGGTTCACCCACGGGGCTCTCCTCCACCCGCACCTCGTACTGGAGGTGAACGGCGGGGCCGGGGTCGAAGCCGATGCGGCGGAAGTCCTCGTGGTCCTTGGGGAAGGGCACGGCCTCGCCCCGCTGGGGCACGGGGACGGGATAGGGCGCGATGGGCACGTAGTCGCCGTGCTCGTCGCGGAAGCCCTGCACGGCGTCGCACAGGGCCAGCACCTGGACGCGGGCCTCGGTGGCCACCTGCTCCGGTGACACGGCTCCGGAGCCCTTCATCGCCGGCAATCTGGCGATGAACAGGCCGGTGGCGGCCACCGCCGCGAAGACGGTGACGGCGATGCCCATGCGCACCGCCGTGTTGCGCGGGCGCGCGGGGCCGGGCTCCGGAGGCGAAGACATCAGGCCCACTCCCGGGGATTGCGCAGCACCTCCACCAGCCGGGCTTCGGGCGTGCCGGGCTCCGGGTGGTAGTCGTAGCGCCAGCGCACGCGCGGCGGCAGCGACATGAGGATGGACTCCGTGCGCCCCTGCGTCTCCAGGCCGAAGATGGTGCCCCGGTCGTAGACGAGGTTGAACTCCACGTAGCGGCCCCGGCGCACCTCCTGCCAGAAGCGCTGCGCCTCCGTCACCGGCGTGTCCTTGTGCTTCTTCGCGATGGGCAGGTACGCGGGGATGAAGCTGTTGCCGCAGGCCTGCACGAAGGCGAACTCGCGCTCCAGGTCACCGCCCATGTTCTCGAAGAAGACGCCGCCCACGCCGCGCGCCTCTCCCCGGTGGCGCAGGTGGAAGTACGAATCGCACGCGGCCTTGAAGCGCGGGTAGTACGCGGGGTCGTGCGCGTCGCACGCGGCCTTGTGCACGCGGTGGAAGTGGGCCGCGTCCTCGTCGTCCAGGTAGTACGGCGTCAGGTCCGCGCCGCCGCCGAACCACGCCCTCCCGCCCTGGTGGATGAAGCGGTAGTTGGCGTGCACGGTGGGCACGTGCGGGCTGCGCGGGTGCAGCACCAGCGACAGGCCCCCGGCCCAGAAGGTGCGTCCCTCGCCCTGGAGCTTCTTCGCGAAGACCTCTTCCAGCTCGCCGTGGACGATGGAGATGTTGACGCCCGCCTTCTCCAGGACGGCGCCCTCCTCCAGCACGCGGCTGCGGCCTCCACCGCCTCCGGGCCTGCTCCACGCGTCCTCGCGGAAGCGGCCCTGGCCGTCCAGGTCCTCCAGCGCTCCGCAGATGTCGTCCTGGAGCTTCTGGATGAAGGCGGTCATGCGCCCCTTCAAACCCTCCACATCCACCGTCGCCGTCATGCCCGTTGTCTCCCTGTCGCGGGTTGAACGGGAGGACACACTACTAAGGGCCCTGGGCGGACGGGGCCTCGAAGTCCACGGGGGGCGTCGACGGCGCCAGGTTGCCCGCTGCATCGAAGGCCTCGATGCGCGCGCGGTAGCTGCGCCCGTCCTCTAGAGAGAACGCCCCACCGCAGGCCTCATGGCCCAGATAAGCCGTATTGCCTTGCACGGGCAGCAGGTACTGCTGGGGAGAGATGCCCAGCCGGCGCGGCGACAGCTTCACCACCAGGAAAGCAGGGCTCTCCTCGCGCAGCGCCAGGTTGAGCTTCACGAAGCGCGCGATGCCCTGGGGCGAGCGGCGCACGAAGCCCTCCGACACGGCGGGACGCTTCACCCACTTGGGGGCCTTGGCGTCCGGCCCCTTGCCGCTCAGCCACGACGGCTGCGCGCCCACCTGACCATTGAGGAGGGCGATGTTGGGGAGCACCTCCTGCAGGTTCAGGAAGTAGCGCTTGTCCGGCTGCATCGGCTCCGCCAGCTTGAGGATGATGGTGGCGCGGCCCAGGGAGCTCTCCCAGCCCTTGGTGACCTTGAGCTTCACCTCGTGGTCGGTGGAGACCAGCTTCAGCGGCTTGCCCACCAGTCCCAGCACCGGTGACTTCGCGGTGCCCACGCCCTCCAGCAGGATGCGCATGTTGGTGGGGACGATGCCGCCGGGCGCGGGATACAGCTGCACTCCATCCCCGGTGCACTGGGCGGAGGCGTTGGCGGCGGACAGCAGGGCAGCGGCGAACACGAGGGCTCGGAACACGATGCCGCGCAGTGTGCGCCGGGAATGGCCGGGAGGGAAAGTCCCGGCGGACCCGGCCCTTCAGTGCTTGGGGCCTTCGTCCTCCTCCAGGGGGATGGTGCCGAAGCGCGCCTCGTAGCGCTGCACGTTTTCCTGGAGCGCCTTCAGGAGCCGCTTGGCGTGGCGCGGGCTGGTGATGATGCGCGAGCGCACGCGGGCCAGGGGCTGCTGCGGTTGAACGTAGAGGAAGTCCAACACGAACTCCGAGTCCGTGTGATTCACCAGGACCAGGTTGCTGTACTGGCCATTGGACACCTCTTCGGTCATCTGCACCTGGAGCTGCACTTCAGGGGGCTTCGTTGGAGTGTCGGCCATGAGTCAGGCGGCATAGCGCCTGGGGCCCGCCGTGGCCAGTGTCCTCCCTGTGAGCACGCGCTGGCGGGACATCGACGGGGAGTCCACCGCGCCCTTCGTGCTGGGGCGGGGGCCTGACGCCTGTCTGCTCCTGCACGGCTTCACCGGCAGTCCCTGGGAGGTGCGTCCCCTGGGCGAGGCCCTGGCGGCGAGGGGGATGCGCGTGGTGGCGCCAAGGCTTCCGGGCCACGGCACCACGCCGGAGGCGATGCTGGACGTGGACTTCCGCGACTGGCAGGCCTGCGCGGACGAGGCGCTGGCGTCGCTCTCCGGACACCGCCGCGTGTTCGTCGCCGGACTGTCCATGGGCGCGCTCCTGGCGCTGAGGCTGGCGGCGCATCAACCGGAAGCGGTGCACGCGCTCGTGCTGGTGGCGCCCGCGGTGCGCTTCCGGGGCGCGCGCATGGCGCTGGTGCGCCAGCTGTGCCGCACGCCGCTGCTCGAATGGACCACGCCGTGGGTGGACAAGGGCGGCACGGACATCTCCGACCCTGCCGCGCTGGCGCAGGCGCCGGTGCTGTCCGCGTTCCCGGTGGCCCGGCTGCGCGACCTGTGCAGGCTGCAGGACCTGGCGTTGGCGGACGCGCCCCGGGTGCGCTGCCCGGTGATGGTGGCCACCGCGGAGCAGGACCACGTGGTGGATCCGGAGGGCGGACGCTGGCTCGCGCGGCGGATGAAGGCGTGTCCCTCGGTGCGGCACGTGGCCTATCCGGAGGGCTTCCACATCATCCCGCGCGACGTGTGCGGGGCGCGGCTCGCCCGGGAGGTGGGGGACTTCCTCCAGCCGTGGCGCGCGGAGGAGGCCTTCAGGAGCTTGCCGGATTGGGTGGAGGGGCAAGGCGCGCCACCGCCGTGAGCAGCTCCACCGCGTCGAGCGGCTTGGTGACAAAGGCGCTGAAGCCCGCGCGCAGGGCGCGGTCGCGGTCCTCGCGGCGCGCGGCGGCGGTGACGGCGAGCGCGGGCACGCCGCCTCCGGACTCCCAGGGCAGCGCGCGCAGCCGGTACAGGAGCGAGTAGCCGTCCTCGCCGGCCAGCGCCACGTCCGTCACCACCACCGTGGGCGGAGAGCGGCGCACTTCATCCATGGCGTCGGTGACGTTGGTGGCGGTGAGCACGTGCGCGCCCACGCGGGTGAGCAGCACGGACATCCACTCGCGCGCGTCCGGCTGGCCATCCACCACCAGCACGCGCTGGCCCTCCAGCTCCGGGAAGCGCGGCAGCGTCAGGCCCTCCACGGGACGCGGCACGCGCGAGGCGCCCGGGGCCGCGCCCACGCGCGAGCGGGGCAGCACGACGGTGAACGTGGCGCCCCTCCCCGGCCCGTCGCTGACGGCCGTCACGGTGCCGCCGTGCAGCTCCACCAGGTGCCGCACGATGGACAGGCCCAGGCCCAGACCGCCGTGCTGGCGGCTCACGCCGGTGTCCGCCTGCTGGAAGCGCTGGAAGAGGAAGGGCAGGAAGTCCGCGGGGATGCCCTCGCCGTCGTCGCGCACCACCAGCTCCGCGCCCTCGCCGCGCGTGCGCGCGGACACCGTCACGTGGCCGCCGGGCGGCGTGAACTTGATGGCGTTGGAGAGCAGGTTCCACACCACCTGCTGCAAGCGGTCCGGGTCGCCGAACAGCGGCACGCCATCCTCGTCCACGGAGACATCGAGCGTCAGCTCGCGCGCGAGCGCCGTGGGCCTGACGGCATCCAGCGCCGCCTCCACCACGTGGCCCAGCTCCAGCGGCACCGGCTCCAGGCGCAAGCGGCCGTTGGCGATGCGGCTGATGTCGAGCAGGTCCTCGATGAGCTGTCTTTGCGCGCGGGCGTTGCGCTCGATGGCCTCCACCGCGCGCTGGCGCTTGTCCTCGCCCAGCAGGCCCTGCCGCAGCATCTGCGACCAGCCGAGGATGGACGTGAGCGGCGTGCGCAGCTCATGGGACACCGTGGCGAGGAACGCGTCCTTGGCGCGGCTGGCCGCCTCCGCGACGCTCCGGGCCGCGCGCTCTTCGTCATACAGGCGTGCGCGGTCCAACGCCTGCGCGCACAGGCGGCCCACCGTCAGCAGGAAGGCACGTTCTGGCGCGTCGAAGTCGCGCGCGTCACCAAAGCCCAGGCCCAGCGCGCCGAACACGCGCCCACCGCTCACCAGCGGCACCGAGGCCCATGCCAATAGGGGACGCTCGCGGGCCAACTGCGCGAGCCTCGGGTAGCGCGCCATGCACTCCGTCCACGAGCCCAGCGCGCAGGGCTCGCGGGTGCGCGTCACATCCGTGAGGGGACAGGTCGCGGAGACCTCGAAGCGCTGCCAGCCCTCCAGCTCACCGGGAGAGAAGCCGTGCGCGGCGGCGCGCTCGAAGACGTCCAGGGCCGCTCCCGCGGGCACCACCACCAGGCCGGTGATGGCCCCCATGGCGAGGGCGCCTTCGCGCGCGGCCACCTCCACCACCTGCGCGGGGGTGAGCGCTTCGGAGAGCGCGGCGGTCATCGCCTGGAGGCGTTCGGTGCGCCAGGCCGCGGTGGTCCACGCAGCACGGCGGGTGCGTACGAGCTCCGTCACATCCACCGCGAAGGCGAGCACGCCCTCCACCTTCCCCTGGGCGTCGCGTCGCGGCAGCAGGGACAGGTTGAAGAAGAGCTCCTCGTCGGCGGTGCGCGCGTGGGCGGACGCCTCGCGCAGGTGCAGGGCTTCTCCGGTGGCGAAGACGCGGTCCCAGGCCTCGTGCCAGCCGGGACCTCCCAGTTGGGGGCAGGCCTCGCGCAGCGGAATGCCCACCTGGCCATGCGTGTCGAGCAGCGTCAGTCGCGTGGAGGTGCTGAACTCGATGTGGTGGACGGGGCCGCGGTAGAGGCCGAAGAAGGCAGGGAGCTGCTGAAGCAGCTCATGCAGCGGCGGGGGCACACTGCCGGACGCCGCGACCCATCCGGCCTGGGCTTCATTCATGTGTGGCCCCCCCTACCCCGCGGAAGGCAAGGCTTCCGGCGAGAAGAGGCGGCCATCAAACACCGGGACGTGTCGGCACGCACGAAAAGCAACCCGGACAACCTGCCAGGTGTCATGGGCTGAGCGCTCCCTGGTGCTGCTGGCGTCCAGTAGCGGGCATCCCTCCTGGTTGGGCGGGGAAACACTCCCGGACGCCGGGCATCGGCTATGTCGGATGCCCGGCATGCCTTCCACTCCTCCCGATTCGCGGCCCCTCGTCGAACTGCGCGCCGTCACCAAGTCCTACGCGGAAGGCGATTCCGTGCGCGAGGTGCTCTCCGGCACGTCGCTCTCCCTGCACCGGGGCGAGTTCGTGGTGCTGCTGGGCCGCAGCGGCTCCGGCAAGTCCACGCTGCTCAACCTCATCAGCGGCATCGACCAGGCGACGCACGGTGAAATCCTGGTGGAGGGCCGCGACCTGGGGCGCATGCCGGAGCGGGACCGCACGCTGCTGCGCCGCGAGCGCATCGGCTTCATCTTCCAGGCGTTCAACCTGCTGCCCACGCTGACGGTGGAGGAGAACGTGCGGCTGCCGCTGGAGCTGCTCGGACGCTCGAGCGCCGAGGCCAGCGCGCGGGCTCGGGAGCTGCTGGAACGGGTGGGATTGGGGACGCGCGCGAACAGCTTCCCGGACCGGCTCTCCGGCGGAGAACAGCAGCGCGTGGCGGTGGCTCGGGCCCTGGCCCACGCCCCGCCGCTGCTGCTGGCGGACGAGCCCACGGGCAACCTGGACGAGGAGACGGGCGGCCAGGTGTTGGACCTGCTGGAAGGGCTCACGCGGCAGGGCCATGCGTGCGCGCTCATCGTCACGCACGAGCCCGCGATGGCGGAGCGCGCGGACCGGGTGCTGACGATGGAGAACGGACGCCTGGTGGAGCGCCCCGGCGGCGCGCGCGGGCGGGGGACGCCATGAAGGCGCTGCTCGCACGCTCCAGCCTGCGGCACCTGGGCGGGCACCCGTGGCTCACTGCGCTGTCGCTGCTGGGCATCGCGATGGGCGTGGCGGTGGTGGTGTCCATCGACCTGGCGAGCGGCAGCGCGCTGCGCGCCTTCGAGCAATCCACGGACGTCGTCGCGGGCCGCGCCACGCATCAGCTCACCGGAGGCACGTCTGGCCTGCCGGAGGGTGTCTACACGGCGCTGAAGCTTCGGCCGGACTCGCCTGACGCGGCGCCCGTGGTGCAGGGCTTCGTGCAGGTGGAGGGAGGCAACCACCGCACGCTCACGCTGCTGGGATTGGATCCGTTCGCGGAGGCCCCCTTCCGGGACTTCTCCACCGGAGGCGCGGTGGGAGACATCGGCGCGCTGCTCACGCGGCCCGGCACGGTGGTGATGGGCGCGAAGACGGCGCGGAGCCTGGGCGTGAAGGCCGGGGACACGCTGCCGGTGACGGTGACGGGGCTTCGGCGGGAGCTGCGCGTGTCGGCCCTGCTGACGCCTTCGCAGGAGACGACGGAGCGCGCGCTGGAGTCGCTGCTCATCGCGGACATCTCCACCGCGCAGGAGGTGCTGGGCCTGGAGGGCCGGCTGACGCGCGTGGACCTGCGCTTGAAAGGCGGAGAGGCGCAGGCCGCGGCGCTCAAGGCCACGCTGCCGCCGGGCGCGGAGCTGGTCCAGACGTCGGGGCGCGCGGGCACGGTGGAGCAGATGACGCGGGCGTTCCGCACCAACCTCACCGCGCTGTCGCTGCTGGCGCTCGTGGTGGGGATGTTCCTCATCTACAACACGATGACGTTCTCCGTGGTGCAGCGGCGCGGGATGCTGGGCCGGCTGCGCGCGGTGGGCGTGACGCGAGGAGAGCTGTTCGCGCTGGTGCTGGGCGAAGCCCTGCTCCTGGGCATGGTGGGCACCGCGGCGGGGCTGCTGCTGGGCATCCTGATGGCCAGCGGCCTGGTGGGCCTCATCACCCGCACCATCAACGACCTGTACTTCGTGGTGAACGTGCGGCGTCTGTCCCTGGAGCCGTTCACGTTGTTCAAGGGCCTGAGCCTGGGCCTGGGCGCGACGGTGCTGGCGGCGCTGGTGCCCGCGTGGGAGGCGGCGCGGGCGGCACCGGTGACGGCGCTGCGGCGCTCGACGGTGGAGGACGTGTCACGCAACCGGGCGCCGAAGCTGGCGGTGCTGGGGCTGATCATCCTGGCCCTCTCGGCGGCGGTGCTCGCGTGGCCCACGCAGGCGCTGATGCCGGCGTATGCAGGGCTCTTTGGCGTGCTGCTGGGCAGCGCGCTGCTGGTGCCCTGGGTGACGGAGAAGCTGACGGTGGCGGCGGCGCGGCCGCTGGGCGCGATGTTCGGTCCACTGGGGCGCATGGCGGCGCGCGGCGTGACGGCGAGCCTGTCGCGCACGGCGGTGGCGCTGGCGGCGCTGATGGTCGCAGTGGCGACGACGGTGGGCGTGGGCCTGATGGTGTCCAGCTTCCGGGGCACGGTGGCTGCGTGGCTGGAGTCCGCGTTGCAGGCGGACGTGTTCGTGTCTCCGCCGTCCCTGGTGGCGCGGCGCGGGGATTCGTCGCTGGTGCCGGGGCTCGCGGAGAAGCTGCGGTCCACGCCGGGGGTCGAAGCGAGCGGCTCCATCCGGGTCATCCACGTGCGCATCAACGACGTGGACACGGACCTGCTGGCGGTGGACTTCGCGAAGGGCCACGAGCGGACGTACCGCTTCAAGGAAGGGCGCGCGGAGGACGTGTGGCGGCAGCTGGACGCGTCAACGGACGCGCTCATCGTGTCGGAGCCCTTCGCGTTCCACCGGGGCGTGCACGCGGGAGACACGCTGCGAGTGGCCACCGACAAGGGGCCGCACGACTTCCGCGTGGCGGGCGTGTACTTCGACTATGGCTCGGACGTGGGCACGGTGCTGATGCCGCGCGCCACGTATGAGCACTGGTACGAGGACCGGGGCGTGTCCGGCCTGTCCCTCTTCGCCGCGCCCGGGCAGGACGTGGACGAACTGGTGGCCCGCGTGCGCGACCGCGCGGGCGGTGAGCAGGCATTGAACGTGCGCGCGAACCGGGCGCTGCGGCAGGCGTCGATGGAGGTGTTCGACCGGACCTTCACCATCACGCAGGTGCTGCGACTGCTGGCCATTGGTGTCGCGTTCGTGGGCGTGCTGAGCGCGCTGATGTCATTGCAGTTGGAGCGGGCGCGCGAGTTCGCGGTGCTGCGCGCGACGGGGCTCACGCCGGGACAACTGTGGGGCATGGTGTCGTTGCAGACGGGCCTGCTGGGCTTGCTCGCGGGGTTGTTCTCCATCCCGCTGGGTCTGGCATTGGCCTACGTGCTGGTGCACGTCATCAATCAGCGCTCGTTCGGGTGGACGTTGCAGCTGGTGGTGGCGCCGGGAGTGGTGGGTCAGGCGGTGGTGCTGGCACTGGTGGCGGCAGCGCTCGCGGGGCTGTACCCGGCGTGGCGCATGGCGCGCGCGAACCCGGCCATGGCGCTGCGGGAGGAGTGAGGCATGGGGCGGGGACTCGTCATCGGGGTGGTGTTGGTGCTCGCCGCGCTGGGCGTGGCGGTGGGCGTGGTGCTGCGGGACACGGAGGACACCGGGCCCGCGAACACAGGCGGCATGACGGTCGCGTCCGCGATGGGCGGAGACGGCGGCACGGAGGGCTACGCGCGCGCGATGGAGCCCCGGCCCTTCCACTTCCCGGAGGACCACGGCCCCCACCCCGACTTCCGCACCGAGTGGTGGTACTGGACGGGAAATCTTGAGACGCAGGACGGGCGCGCCTTCGGCTACCAGTTCACGCTGTTCCGCAGCGCGCTGTCGCCGGAGCAGCCCCTGCGCGAGTCCGGCTGGGGCACGCGGCAGGTGTTCATGGGGCACTTCACGCTGACGGACGTGAGCGCCGGGAAGTTCCACGTCACCGAGCGCTTCAGCCGCGCGGCGCAGGGACTGGCGGGCGCGAACGGGGCACCCTTCCATGTCTGGCTTCAGGACTGGGACGTGCGCAGCGAAGGCACGGGCGGCACGTGGCCCATGCACCTGCGCGCGCAGGGCGACGGGGTGACACTGGAGCTGACGCTCGACGAGGGCAAGCCGCCGGTGCTCCAGGGCGACAAGGGCTTGAGCCAGAAGGGCGCGGAGCGGGGCAACGCGTCCTACTACTACTCGATGCCGCGCATGCCTTCGCGGGGCACGGTGTCGGTGGATGGGCAGACGGTGCAGGTGAAGGGCGAGAGCTGGATGGACCGCGAGTGGAGCACCAGCGCGCTGAGCGGCGACCAGGTGGGCTGGGACTGGTTCGCGCTCCAGCTCTCCGATGGCAGCGAGCTGATGCTCTACCAGCTGCGCAAGAAGGACGGTTCGAAGGACTCCTTCAGCGCGGGCGTGTACGTGCCCACGACAGGTGAGGCCGTGCACCTGACCGCCGACGACATGCAGCTGGAGCCGAGGGGCACATGGAAGAGCCCGCGTGGCGGCGAGTACCCGGCGGGCTGGCGCGTCCAGGTTCCCAAGGTGTCGCTGGAGCTGACCGTGACGCCGAAGCTGCCGGACCAGGAGCTGCCGGTGCTGGTGCGCTACTGGGAGGGCGCGGTGACCGTGGACGGCACGCGCGAGGGCCGGCCCGTGCAGGGGCGCGGCTACCTGGAGATGACGGGCTACGCGGACGAGCCACGGAGCGAGGAGACGGTCCGCGGCCGCACGCCGTGACTCAGCCCCGGGCGGCCCGATTCACCTGGATGGCGTGGGCCTCCTTCAGGTACGGGCGCAGCAGCCGGAGCGTTTCGTGGCTGGGGTTGAGCACGCTCAGCCAGAACATCCGCGCGTAGGCCGGGTGCGGCAGGAGCACGTCCAGGTCCGCGTAGTCCACGTTCGGGTCGAGCTCCGGGAACAGCTTCTGGAAGCTCTCCTTGCTCACGCCCAGGTTCAGCCGGAACACGCCGTCGCGGTCCAGCTCCGAGTGATGGTCGAACTCGGTGTCCCGCGTGACGATGGTCGCGAAGGGGAACTTCCGCTCGTCCCCCGCGAAGAAGAAGAGGTCTGGCGTGGAGGTGTCCACGTGCACGTCCTTGAAAGCGTCCTGGATGTACTCCGCCAGCGCTTCCAGGCTGATGGCTCCTGTCATGACGTCCTCCCCCGAGGTCGAACCGTGCGTGACTTACCACGCACGGCGACAGTGGGGGGACGGACGCCTGCCGCCATCCGGGCTAGCGGACCCAGTTGGCCGAGAAGCTCCCCGCCACCTCCGTGAAGGAGTTGGGCCCCGTCATCGTGATGGTCACGGCCCGGGGAGCAGGGTGTCCTGGGCAGGTGCCTGAGCCGTACATGATGCGCGTTCCAATGTAGGTCCCGGGAGTAGAGCCCGGGGTCAGCCCCGTGAATTTCGTGTCGCCCACCAGCCAGCAGCCGTCGCCACCGCTCGACAGGACGCCGGTGCTGCCACCGAAGGTGGCGCATCCCGGCCAGCTCGTCTGACACCACGTCCCAATCAGCGGGTCGCCCGGAGGAAGGACGGAGAACTCCTGGGAGGACAACGCGGAGGACTCCTCCATCGCCCCACCACAGGCGGTGGCGAAGAGGGAAAGAACGACCGCGAGCGCTTGTCTTTTCATGGGGCGTGACCTCTCAAAGGGAATCATTGCAAGACACGAAGCCCTGCCATCCTCTCCTTCCAACCACCCCATGACAATCATTACCAGGGAAGCACTAAAATTCCTCTCACAGCGCAGTCAGCTCAAGTGACCCGGGTTCGAACAAACCCTCTCGCGGCAGCTCATCCAGCGGTGCTCCTCCGGTGAGTCTGGAAACCGCCTGTCAGCGCTGAAGCTGGAGGTCGGGGATGGCGGCGAGCAGCGCGGCCCATTCGGGGTCGCCCGCCATCTTCTCCGCGTGCATCGCGTGGATCTTCTCGCCCAGCGCGGGGTCGGCGTCGTCGGACAGGGCCATGCGCCAGAGTCGCCCCACGAGCGGCAGGAAGAGCAGGTCCCCCGCACGGTGCAGGGGATCATCGAAGTAACGGCGCAGGGCGGACATGTCCGCGATGCCCACGCAGTACGCATGGGTGAAGCCGTCGGCCGGGTTTCCCAGGTCCCTCCCCACGACAGAGAACGCGACCGCCTCCGACTTCGCCGTGCGGGAGATGGCTTCGAGGGCCCGGGCCTTCTCCTCCTCCGGCACACCGTCCCGGAAACGGAAACGCAGCAGGTTGATGAACATGCACGGGCGATAGGGACGCGCCCGCGCCAGGGCAGGCGGTAACCTTGGGTAACCCCCACGATGTGGTTTCCATCTGGTTACCACTCCAGGGTGATGCCCATACTCCGCCGCCGCAAGAACAAGACGCCGCCGTTGCCGCCGCTCTGCCCTCTCACGGAGTGCATGCGACTGCTCGGCGGCGCGTGGACCGCGAACATCGTCTGGCGTCTCAGCGGAGACCCTCGCCGCTTCAGTGAGCTGCGCTCCGACATCCCTCGCATCTCCGCGAAGGTGCTCAGCGCGAAGCTGCGCACGCTGGAGGAGAACGGCGTGCTCACGCGCCACGCCGTCGCCAGCTCACCGCCGTCGGTCGAATACGCGCTGACCCCGCTGGGCCGGGAGCTCCTCCCGGTCATCGACACCATCGTCCAGGCGGGGATGAAGCTTCAGCGCATGCAGGCCGCTATGCCGCGAAGCGCTCCCGGATCGCCGCGGCGCCCCCGCGCTCCAGCCACGCGTCGAATGTGAGCAGTCCCGGCGCCAGCCGCCGCAGCGCCGGGATGTCCGCGCTCTCGAACACAAAACCATCCTCGAACAGCTTCACGAGCTTGCGCAGCATCGGGCTCGCCGCAAGCATCTCTGGCGGAAACCGTGAGTAGGAGATGGACGTCCCGGTGGCCCGGCCGATCTTCTCCGCGAGTGCATTGCCGGTGAGCGAGTCTCCCGCCATCTCCAGCGTGCTCCCCACGTACGTGCGCGGATCCGCGAACACGCGCGCGGTCAGTACGCCGATGTCCTCACCCGCGATGAACTGCATGGGCTGCTCCGGCTGGATGAAGAACTGGAGCGCCCCCCGTGTCAGGCCGAAGTCCGGCACCAGCAGCAGCTCCATGAAGGTCCCCGGCCGCACGATGGTCGCGCGAAGGCCACTGGCCCGGACGTGCTCCTCGATGCGCCACTTGGTCTCGAAGTGGTCCACACCCGTGCCGGGACGCAGCCCCAGCACCGACGTGTAGACGAAGTGCTCTACGCCCGCCGCCTTCGCCGCGTCCGCGATGGATGTGCCGAAGCGGACCTCGTCGTCGTCCGTGACGCCGTAGCTCGCCTGTGCCGAGCTGGGCTGGATGCTGAAGACGCCGTACGCCCCCGCGACCGCATGGTCGAGCGACGCACGGTCCCCCATGTCTCCACGCACCAACTCCACGCCCGCCGCTTCAAGCTCCCGGGCCTTCGCGCTCGCCGGGTCCCGCACAAGCGCACGGACCCGCCATCCGTCCTTGAGCAAGGCCCGCGCCGTCGCGCCTCCCTGCTGCCCTGTCGCTCCAAGCACCAATACGGTTTCGCGCTTCGTCACCATCAGGTCCTGCCTTTCCCTTGCTAAGCGGAGGATTGCTCCGGTTGAATGCGGAGCTATCCTCCGTTTTTCAAGTGGCAATGACGAAGCAGCCGAAGAAGCCTCAGGAGGACGCGACGGGCGGAGCCTTGCGCGCGGATGCGCGGCGCAACCGGGAGCGGCTGCTCGCGGCGGCGCATGCCGTGTTCTCCGAGCGCGGCGCGGACGCGTCGCTCAACGACGTGGCGAAGCGGGCGGAGGTCGGCATCGGCACGCTCTACCGTCACTTCGAATCGCGGGAGGCACTGCTCGCCGCGACATGCGACGAGCGGCTCCTGCTGCTCGCGAAGCAGAGCCGCGAACGCGCGGAGTCCCTGCCCGCGCTTGAAGCGCTGCGCGTCTTCCTGGAGGAGCTCGTGCACTCGGCGGGCATGTACAAGGGGCTCGCGGCGTCGCTGGGCATCGTCCTCAAGAGCCACACCCAGGGCTGTGACGCGACGACGGCCGAGGGCGAGCGCCTGCTGGAGGCCGCCCAGCGCAAGGGCGAGGTGCGAAGCGACGTCCTCTTGGATGACGTGGTGTGCATGGCGATGGCCATCTCCCTCGCCGCCGCGGAGGACGCCTCGGGCCCCAAGCGCGTCCACCGCCTCACCGGGATGTTCTTCGACGGGCTGCGCTCCCGCCCCGAGCCCCGCGGCGCACGGCACCGCTGACGCGAGCGGCCATCACGGCCACGAGTTCCAGGCTCCAGATGCCTGGGACCACCGCAGCAAGGGGACCACTCCCCCCCAGGCCGCAGGAAAACCTGTCCGACTGTCCGACAGCTCGGGCTCACAGCAAGGGGACCACTCCCCCCAGGCCGCAGGAAAACCTGTCCGACTGTCCGACAGGTTCGGGATCACCGCTTGGGGTCCCGCTCCATCCAAGCCGCGAAAACCTGTCCGACTGTCCGACAGGTTGGGTCCACTGCACTCGGGGGGGCACCGCCCCATCCGGGCCGCAGCGAAACCTGTCCGACTGTCCGACAGGTTCAGATCGCACGCTTCGGGACGGTGGCGCCACCGAGCCTCGGAAACCTGTCCGACTGTCCGACAGGTTGGGGCCACTGCGCTCGGAAGTACTCGCTCCATCTGGGCCACCTGGGAAACCTGTCCGACTGTCCGACTGTCCGACAGGTTTTGGAGGACCGCGGCCGGGGAGCGGCCACCCCATTCGAGCCGCGGGGACCTGTTCAACAGGCAGAGCGGTTGGAGCCGTGTCGGACCCACGGTGTACAGCTTGGAGGCCAGGGGGCTTAGATTGCCGGCCCCATGAACGTCCTCGTCACCGGGGCCACCGGCCTCATCGGCAATGCCATCGCGCAGCGGCTCGTGAAGCAGGGCGCCTCCGTCCGCGCGCTCGTGCGGGACCTGGCCCGCGCCTCGAAGCTGCTCCCCTCCACCGTGCAGCTCATCCAGGGGGACGTCACGTCGCCGGGCACCCTGCCCGCCGCGTTGCATGACGTGGAGCTCGTCTTCCACGCCGCGGGCATGCCGGAGCAGTGGCATCGGGACGACTCCATCTTCGACCGCGTGAACCGCCAGGGCAGCGTGAACGTCCTGTCCGCCGCGCACGCCGCGAAGGTGCGCCGCGTGGTCTACACGTCCACCATGGATGTCTTCGCCGCGCCCCGGGGCGGCGAGCTGACCGAAGCGAACATCGACCCGCACCCCAAGCCCACCGTCTACGAACGCTCCAAGCAGGACGCCGAGCGCGCCGTGGAGGCCATCCGCCAGCAGGGCCTGGACGTCGTCTTCGTCAACCCGGCCGCCGTCTATGGCCCCAGCCCCGTGCACGTGGGGCTCAACTCCTTCTTCATCCAGTTGCTCAACAAGAAGGCTCCGCTGCTCCCGCCGGGCGGCATGTCCGTGGTCCACGTGGACGGCTGCACCGACGTGCACCTCGCCGCCGCCGAACGTGGCGTCAACGGCGAGCGCTATCTCGCCTCCGACCAGTACGTCAGCACCGCGGACCTCGCGCTCGCCATCAGCCAGGCCGCTGGGGCTGGCAAGCCTCCCGCCGTCGCGCCCGTCTTCCTGATGGAGGCCCTGGCCCGCGTGTCCGCGCCGCTCGCGCGCGTGTTCCCGTTCACGCCGCTCGTCGCGCCCGGCCAGCTGTCCTTCATGCGCTGGGAAGCACGCGTGAACGCGGCCAAGGCCCAGCGCGAGCTGGCCTTCCGCCCCACCCCGCTCGCGGACGGCGTGGCCCACACCGTGGCCTTCCTTCGCGAACAGGGACTCATCCCGCGCGCCTGAAAAGAACATGGGGGTCCGTCCCACAGGGATGACGGACCCCCACGCGGTTTTGCCACCTGCCTGCCGCCGGACTACTCCTTCACCGGCTCCGACATCCCGAGGGTCTTCCTCGGTCCGAGCATCTCGTGTGTCCTGCGCATCCAACGCGTTGACTGTGATTGAGGCCGGGGCGCGGGAGGTTCGCCCACCTGGACCGCAATCTGGAGACTCCCCCCAGGGCAGGGAACCGGGTGGGCCGTACCTCACCTGGCCAGGGCTTCCGGTCGATGGGCAGGCGGCCATCACTCGAATTCTCCAACCCCATGCATCCGGGTCCGCGCCGTTCCCGTAGCCACAGTGGCCTTGCATCCAGCCCGCCCGCCTGCCCTCCGGCCCGGGACACGGGCTTTCGCGGGCCCTGCTCGACACGGGGTGTCGTCACACGGCGTGAGGCCCACCTTTCAACGCACGCGCATCCTTCACGGGTCCGACCCCCGCCGAGGACGCATGGGCCCCGTACCTCTCACCACGGAGTGACACCATGGCATTGCTATCCAACCTGCTGGGCGCGCTGGGCGCGTCGCAACGGACTGTCTTCAAGGGCAGTGGCTGGAACCGCGGACGCAGCGCCTACGGCCGCCGTCCCATCGGCTATGGATACCGGGGGCGCAGGTCCTCCGGCGCGGGCGGCTCGCTGGGCCGGATGATTCTCGCGGGCCTGGGCGCCTACGGCCTGCGCCGCTACTTCAACAACCGCTCGCGGGTCACGGGTTACTGAAAGCGGGGCGCCGTGCGCGGCAGCGCCGGGAAGTACCGTGGACTTCCCCCGGCAAGGCGCGCCGCCATGGCCCCCCCACGCAGGCACGGGAGCGTTCCACGGACATCTCCCGGTGCCTGACATCCCGCACGCTCCGTCGGTGCGGCGCCTTCTCTTGGAGTAGGGTCCCCTTCCGTGTCCGGCCACTGGCCGACGAAAGAGGCTCCGCACGCATGGCGAAGGCGAAATACGTCCTGGCGCTGGACCAGGGCACCACGGGGACCCACGTCTCCATCCTCGATACCCGGTTGCAGGTGGTGGGCCGCTCCTACAAGGAGCTGCCCCAGCACTTCCCCAAGCCGTCGTGGGTGGAGCACGACCTGATCGACATCTGGAACACCAGCGAGTGGTGCATCGCCCGCGCCCTCAAGGGCGCCGGCCTCACCGGCCGCGACATCGCCGTGGTGGGCATTACCAACCAGCGGGAGACCACGGGCCTGTGGGACCGCGAGACCTCCGAGCCCCTGGCCCGCGCCATCGTCTGGCAGGACCGCCGCACCGCGGACATCTGTCAGCGGCTCAAGGCCCAGGGTGTCGAGCCCCGCGTGCGGGAGGTGACGGGCCTGGTGCTGGACCCCTACTTCTCCGGCACCAAGCTCACCTGGCTCTTCCAGCACCTCAAGGGCGCGAAGAAGCGCGCCGAGAAGGGCGACGTGTGCTTCGGCACCATCGACTCGTGGCTCGTGCACAAGCTCACCGGCGGCGTCGCCCACGTCACGGACGTGTCCAACGCCAGCCGCACGCTGCTCATGGACCTGCGCACGCTCAACTGGGATGACGAGCTGTGCTCGCTCCTGGGTGTGCCGCGCGCGTGCCTGCCGGAGATCCGAGGCAACGCGGAGGTGTACGGCACCACGCGCGGCATGCGCAGCCTGCCGGATGGCATCCTCGTCGCGGGCATGGCGGGAGACCAGCAGGCGGCCCTCTTCGGGCAGGCGTGCTTCGAGCCCGGCGAATCCAAGTGCACCTACGGCACCGGCGCCTTCCTGCTCATGAACACCGGCACCCAGCCGGTGCGCTCCACCGCGGGGCTGCTCACCACCGTGGCGTGGAAGCTGGGCAACACCACGCACTACGCGCTGGAGGGCAGCTCCTTCATCGCGGGCGCCGCCGTGCAGTGGCTGCGCGACGGCCTCAAGGTCATCAAGAAGGCCCCGGACGTGGAGGCGCTGGCCGCCAGCGTGAAGGACTCCGGCGACGTCGTCTTCGTCCCGGCGCTCGCGGGCCTGGGCGCGCCGCACTGGCGCCCGGAGGCGCGCGGCCTGTTCGCCGGCATCGACCGCTCCACCACCGTGGCGCACCTGGCGCGCGCGACGCTGGAGGGCGTGGCCCTTCAAATCCACGACCTGGCGGAGGCCATGCGCCGCGACAGCGGGCGGGACATCCCCGTCTTCAAGGCGGACGGCGGCGCCGCGGCCAACAACCTGCTCATGCAGTACCAGGCGGACCTGTTGGGTGTGCCGGTGGTCCGCCCGCGGAATCTGGAGACCACGGCCCTGGGCGCGGCCTTCCTGGGCGGCCTGGGCGCGGGCGTGTGGACCAGCCCGGACGCCATCCGCCGCGCGTGGAAGGCGGACCGGACCTTCAAGCCGAAGATGAAGCCGGAGGTGCGCGCGCGCCACCTGGAAAAGTGGAAGCAGGCGGTTTCGCGCGCGTGAAATGAGACAGAGGAGCCCGGCGCATTGAACGCGCCGGGGCTTCCATCGGGCGGGGGAGCGGGTAGAACGGCCGCCATGGCCTACGACCGCACGTTGCTCTCCCCGGATGCGCTCCAGACCTTCCTCACCCAGCACCCCACCTGGAAGCACGAGGGCGGGATGATCCGCCGCACGTATGAAGCACCCTCGTTCCTGGAGGGCATCGCCTTCGTGGAGCGCGTGGCCAAGGCGGCCGAGGCCGCGGACCACCACCCGGACATCGACATCCGGTGGCGCAAGGTGACGCTGGCGCTGGTGACGCACGACGCGGGGGGCCTCACGTCCCGCGACACCGCCCTGGCGGCGGAGGCGGACCGCCTCTTCAGCGAAGGAGCCGCGGTCCGGTGATTCACGGCGTGCGTAGCACCCTGACGGCCCTGGCGTGCGCGGTGTCCCTCGCCGCGCTCCCGGCCCTGGCCCAGGACGACGCTCCCACGGAGCCCCGTCCGGAACGTCTGTATTTCAACTCCGGCGCGCTCCTGGGGTCGGCGCGCGTGGTGGGCCTGGGCGGCGCCTACGTGGGCATCGCGGAGGGCGCCGCGGGTGTGTCCAGCAACCTGGCCGCCCTGGCCCAGCGCAGCCCGTCGCTGGAGCGCGACTGGGACCTGGGCGTCACCCTGTCCTGGCTGGACCTGCCCTTCACCGGCACCAAGCGCCGGGACGTGGACAACGACGGCCTGGCTGACGAATCCGTGGACAGCCGCCAGCTGCTGGGCGCGCTGATGTTGCAATACAAGCGCTTCGGCATCGGCTTCCTGTGGCGCAACAGCCGCACGGGCTACTGCCTCACCGCGGGCTGCCGGGGCGAGGGCGAGAAGCTGCGCGTCTCCCTCACCCAGTCCACGCTCGCGGGCTCCATCGCCTTTGGCCAGGACGACTTCATCCTGTCCCTGGGCATCTTCTCCGCGCAGGCCAGCTTCAGTGAGATGGGCGACCAGTCCTGGCGCTACGGCGACACCGGCGTGGCGGTGGACATGCTCTTCCGTCCGCACGGGCGGCCCTACCGCATTGGCGTGGCGGTGCGTCCGGAGGTGGTGGCGGGCTGGCGCCGCGACGACGGCCAGAGCCCCTTCATCGCGGGCCGCCAGGTCTACGCGGCCGTGGTGTCGCCCGCGGTGCTGTCCCTGGGCGCCAGCTGGCGGCTGGGCGAGGGCGCGCACCGCTACAACCGCCTGTCCCCCGCCGCCCGGCGGCAGCTCCAGGTGGACGGGGACGCGCTGCCGGTGCCAGAGGAGGAGCCCCGCGACGCGCTGGCCGGCCGGTGGCTCATCACCGCGCAGGTGGACCTCATCTCCAGCGTGAGCAACGCGGTGGCGTCGCGCTCGCTCGCCATCACCACGGAGCCCCAGCCCGTGGGCGACACCCCCACCTTCCAGCCGCGCCTGGGCGCTGAATGGGACACCTTCCCGGGCCTCTTGCGCCTGCGCGCGGGCACGTGGCTGGAGCCGTCCCCCTTCCGGGACCGGAACCCCCGGCCGCACCTCACCGGCGGCTTCGAGCTGTTCGTGCTGCGCTACTGGGAGGACTGGTCCCTCACCGCGTCGTTCGACCTGGCGAGCCGCTACTCCAACTGGGGCGTCTCCATCGGCTTCTGGCGGTAGTGTCTGGCTTTGCGCCGTGTTGGGTAACGCGAGGGCCTTCGTGGGCGCTCGCGTCGCCCACCCGCGGCGTCGCGAACCCCACCCGCGCGATACATCCGCCGTCCAGCAGCGGGCGGCCGAGCAACCTTCCGTGCCGTATTTGCCGGTGTGGGATGGCATGCGAACCCTGCCGTACACGGAGGGGATTCCATGTATCTGGGGCGGGGGTGGCGCCGGACCGTCGTGGGCGCGACGGTGCTGGGTTTCGCGGTTGGCGGAGGGTGGGGGTGCGGAGGCGGGGCTGAAAAGCCTGATCCGGACACCTGCCAGGATTCGAAGTTGGGGTGCCCGCCCGAAGAGCAGCCTTCGATCCCGGGCGAGCTTCCACCCCCGGGGAGCGGCACGCAGACGCCGCCGGGCAATGAGAACCCCCAGACACAGCCGCCTCCGGTGAAGGAGCCGGAGACCGTGCCACCTGCCTCGGGGGCCACGCTGTGGTTCGCGAAGGAGGGCGCCGCGCAGGACGACCTGGCGCTGGACCTGGCGGCGGACGCCACCACGGGCGACTTCTTCACCGCCGCCGTGCACGGCTACGACGACCTGGACGCGCGCACGCCCACGGATGACGCCGTGGAGCTGATCCTCACGCGGCGCTCCGGCGGGGGGCAGACGCTGTGGACCCACGCGTACGATGTGCGCGTGGACCCCACGCCCGCGGAACTGCGCGCGGACGTTCGGGCGCGCGTGGCGGCGGACGGTGCTGGCGGCATGCTCCTGGCCGGCAACATCCAGGGCACGGTGGACCTGGGCACGGGCAAGCTCAGCGACGGTGCCATCATCGCCAGGCTGTCCGCGGACGGCGCGACGCTCTGGGCGCACCGGGTGCCCGGCGAGCTGACGGTGAAGGACGTGGCGGCGGACGCGGAAGGAAGGCTGTACGTGGCCTATACCGCGCCGGCCTCCGTGGACCTGGGCAACGAGGTGAAGGGGGCCTCGGCCGGCGTGGCGGTGTTCACGGCGGACGGCACCGCGGAGCGCGCCTTCGCCGTGGGCAGCGCGGAGTCCGTAGGCGCGGGCGCCGAGCCCCTGTCCCTGGCCCCCGGCGCGGACGGCAGCGTGGCGGTGGCGGGGCACTACACGGGCACCGTGCGCTTCGGCACCAACGTCACGCAGGGCTCCGGTTCGGGCAGCCCGTTCGTGGCGCTGTACCGGCAGGACGGCGCGCTCGGCTGGGCGAAGGTGCGGCCCGGCGTGAAGGGAAGTGTCCGGGACGTGAGCCGCGACACCGCCGGTGACGTGGTGGCGGGCGGCGACTTCCAGGGCAGCTTCTCCTGGGCGGGCGCGTCGCTGAAGGGCGCCTCCAGCCCCAGCCCCTTCGTGGTGGTGACGGGCGCGGACGGCACCGAGCGCTGGGCGCGCGACCTGGGCGTGGACGCGTCCGTGCAAGGCGTGGCCATCCACTCCACCGGCGAGGTGCTGGTGGTGGGCTACACGTACTCGTGGCTGGAGAACGGAGCCTCGGGCACGGACGGCCTGGGGTCCGCGCAGCTCTTCACCCAGCGCTTCGACCCCACGGGACAGCCCCTGGCCTCGCGCCTCTTCCTGGGCACCGCGCCGGAAGCGCGCGGCGAGCTGTACGGCGTGGAGGCGGTGCCGGCGGTGACGTTGATGCCGGACGGCGACGCGGTGCTGTTCGGCTACACCGACCGCGTCACCGACTTCGGCGTGGACAAGTTCAAGCCCACGCGCGGCGACGTCTTCCTGCTGCGCGTGAAGCATTAGACGGGCGCTATGGAACGGGGCGCAGCGCGTTCTGGCCCAGGCGTGAGAAGTTGATGGAGTTGCTCAGGATGCGCACCGCCTCCTGGTCCGCGTGGAAGCCCATGGAGTTCTCCGCCTCCACGAAGTCCAGGTAGAACTGGGCGCGCTTCTGCAGGTCGCGCGCCTTGGCCAGCGCGTCCTCGGGCGCTCCCGCCTTCTGTGCGCTCTCGAGGTCGTGGATGAGGTCCACCAGCGCGTCCATGGCGATGTTGCGCGTCTGGAAGGTGCGCGTCTGGATGGTCTCCGCCCGGTTGAGCAGCTCCGCCTCGCTCCACTTGTGGCACGTCTGACAGGCGCGGTTGATGTTGAGCAGCGGGCTGCGCACGTGGTGGTCGCTGATCTTCATCGCCCCCTCGCGCTGGTAGGGCATGTGGCAGTCCGCGCACGCCACGCCGCTCTTCGCGTGGATGCCCTGGTTGTACATCTCGAACTCAGGGTGCTGGGCCTTGAGGACCTTCGCGCCGGTGAGCGCGTGGGTCCAGTCGGCGTGCCCGTCCTCGTCGTAGTAGGCCATGATCTGATCGATGTTGATGCCCTTGGCCCAGGGGTACGTGAGGCGCTTCTCCTTGCCCTTGAAGTAGTACTCGACGTGGCACTGCCCGCACACGTACGTGCGCATCTCCTGGCGGGTGGCGTCCTGGTTCACCTTGAAGTCGGGCACGCCCTGGCTGGCCTTGAGCGCGGCGATGCCCTCGATGAAGCCGGGGCGCGTGACACGCAGCTGCATGGTGGTGGGGTCGTGGCAGTCGATGCAGGACACCGGGTGCTCCACGAGCTTGCGCGCCTCGGCGAAGGGCATCTGGTTCATCTTTTCAAAGCCCTTGATGAGGTCCCCGTCCCCCAGCTTCTTGTAGGGCACGTACACGCTGCCGTGGCAGTGGATGCAGGTGCCCGGCTGCTGCGTCACCTGCTGCCGCTGGGTGAAGACCTGATCCTCCAGCATGTGCGCGTGGCCGCGCTCCTCGCGGAAGTCGGTGGCGAAGGCGTAGCCGCTCCACATGGTGACGAGGCGGGGGTCCTCCTCCAGCCGGCTCTGCGCCACCACCGAGCGTGGATCCGCCTGGGTGGGCGTGCGCGCCACCGCCTCGCTGCCACCGTAGCGGGTGCGCTTCTGGTCCACCGTGCGCTTGTAGCCGTCGTACTGGAGCGGGAAGTTCTTCCCCCACACGGCGGGGTCCGTGATGGTGTCGTCGAGCTCCACCACCCGGTAGAAGGGGTTCTTCGCCTCCTGCTTGCGCTCCATGATGTTGACCAGGAGGGCGGTGACACCCGCCGAGGCCAGCGCCGCCACCACCGCGACCGCCACCACGAGCTTGATGCCGCTGAACAGCCGGCGCTTCTCCGGAGCCTTCTCGGGCTCGGTCATCGTGCAATCTCCTTACGGATGAGCTCGGGGTTCCCCGACCCTTCGGGATGACCCACGGAGTTGTGGCAGGTGAGGCACTGGAGCTGCTCGCCGGGCGCCACCTGCCCATGGCCCGTGGGCGGCGTCTCGATGGCCTCCACGATGGAGGCATGGCACTTGCGGCACGCGTTCTCCGTCACCACGCGGTTGCCCGGACGCAGGCGGATGGGGTCCGGGAAGGTGCCGGTGGTGAAGTAGAACGAGTGCCAGAAGCCGTTGCTCGCCTTCGTGTAGTACTTGGGCAGGAAGCCCGCGGGCGTGTGGCAGTCGTTGCAGGTGGCCACCGCGTGGTGGCTGCTCTTGCGCCAGCCGTCGTACTGCTCGTTCATGATGTGGCAGTTGGCACAGGCGGCCGGGTCGTCCCGCAGGTACGACGAGCCCTTCGCGTACGCGAAGGTGAAGCCGCCGAGACCGACCGCCACACCGATGGCAATCCCGAGGGTCACGGCCAGCACGGTGCGGGATGCGAAGAGCACGTGGGGCACCCTACATAAATCGCCCACCGGTGGGGGAAACACTTCAACAGCGTGACGGTGGCGCGTGCGCGTGAAGTGTCAGACAGACGCCCACGACCGCTGACCGCATGGTCCCACCCCTCTGGCGGGCCCATGCTCGAGCATGTCCAAGCGTGCGGCGGCGTTGCTGTGTCTGGGGTTGAGCTCGGCCTGCGCGCACTACCGGGTCCAGGCGCCCGGCGCCGCCGGGGCCAGCGCCACTGAACCACAAGGCGAGGTCCTCTGGTCCCTGGGCTGGGGGCTCGTCCAGGAGCAGCCCCGGGTGGACAACTGCCAGGGCCAGGCGCTCGCGGAGGTCACCCAGAGCACCAACGTGGGCTTCGCGCTCATCAGCGTGCTGACGCTCGGCCTCGCGATGCCGCAGCGGGTGGAGTGGCGCTGCGCGAAGGCGCAGCCGGCGCCCGGCGACCTCGGGGTGCGGTAGCCATGCCCCCCGTCATCCACGAGAGCAGCCAGAAGCGCTGGCAGAACTGGCACCAGAGCTACACCCAGAAGCTGGAGCTGCTGGTGGATGTCTGGAACGCGGATGCCGCCCAGTCCACGGTGCCGGGCTACATCGACACCACCGTGGGCCTGCAGGGGCTCATCCAGCGCGCGCTCACCGAGCGCCTGGAGATTCGCGGCCTGGGCGGAGGCTGGTCCTTCACCAAGGCGCCCGCCACCAGCGGCATCCTCGTCAACACCCGGCCCCTGAACTACCTCTTCCCCGCACCCCGCACCCATCCCGCCTATCCAGGCCGGAGGGAGGACCTCCTCTTCGCGCAGTGTGGTGTCTCCGTCGCGGAGCTGAACCACTTCCTGAAGAGCATTGGCAAGTCGCTGACCACCTCGGGCGCCAGCAACGGGCAGACCATCGCCGGGGCCATCGGGACGGGCACGCATGGCTCCAGCCTGGAGACCGGCGCCATGCAGGACTTCGTGGTGGGCCTGCACGTCGTCGTCTCACCGGACCGCCACGTCTGGCTGGAGCGAGCCAGCGCGCCGGTCATCCATGACGAGATTCCCCAGAAGCTGGGCGCGGAGCTCATCCGGGACGACGCCCTCTTCAACGCCGCCCTGGTGGGCCTGGGCGGCTTCGGCCTCGTGCACGGCGTCCTCATGGAGGTGGTGGACCTCTACTACCTCCAGGCGTACCGCCGGAGGATGCCGCTCGATGAGGGGCTCTGGCGCGCGCTCGACCAGCTGGACTTCTCCGGCATCACGCTGCCGGGGCCGCCGGGACTCAAGCCCTATCACTTCACGGCGGTCATCAACCCCAACGACATGGAGCGGGGTGTCTTCGTCACGGTGATGTACAAGCACGCGCGGTGTCCGGAAGGCTCGAACCCGCCCAGCCCCGGCAGCAAGCTGACGCAGGGGGACAGCGCGCTCGAAATCATCGGCGTGCTGACGGACATGGTCTCGGAGCTGACCATCCCCCTGCTGGCGCGGCTGATGGATCGCTTCTACCCGGAGTACGAAAACGTCTGCGGGACGCACGGCGAGCTGTTCACCGACACGACCACCCGGGGGAAGGCCTGGGGCAGCGCGGTGGCCGTGCCGCTCGGCCGGGTGCGCGAGACGGTGGAGCTGGCCCTCGCCATCAATCGCACCCATGCGTTCCCCGGGCTGTTCGGGGTGCGCTACGCCCTGCCCTCCCGAGCTCCGCTGGCGTTCACCCAGCACGCGCCCATGACGTGCATCCTCGACATCGACGGAGCGTCGTCCACCCGCACGAAGTCCTACAACCGCCGCGTCTGGCAGCAGCTCGCCGGGTCCTCCATCCCCCACACGTACCACTGGGGCAAGTTCCACGAGCTGGACGGCCCGGCGGTGCGAAGCCTGTACGGAGAGGCACGCGTGGACGCCTGGCTCGAAGCGCGCCGGGCACTGCTCCCCACGCCGGAGCTGCGCGCGGCCTTCGCCAATGACTATCTCCGTGAATTGGGACTCGCGTGAGGAGACTCGCCAGCCCGTGGGCGGTGGGGCGCGGCTCTCCCCGGAAGCGGCGAGCAGCCTTCTTCAGCGACCCTCGTCGCGACCTCGGACTCGCGCGCGGAAGCTCGCCGGGGTGGCGGTAATGGCCGCACTGCTCACGCCCGGCGCGGACACGGATGACGGCCCGGTGCTCCGGGGCCAGGTGCAGCTGCGCTGGTACTTCGCCCGGTGCCGCTAAAGACAACGGGCCCGGCGCACTGAAGGCACCGGGCCCGTCCATGTCTCACAGCCGAGGAACGCCTCAGCCGCCGAGCGCCACGTTCTCCAGCACGCCCAGCGCGTCAGGGACGAGCACGGCGGCGGAGTAGTAGGTGCTCACCAGGTAGTTCGTCATGGCCTGGTCGTTCACGGCCATGCGCTTCACGGTGAGGCTCGGCTCCACCTCGTCGGGGATGCCCGCGTTGTGCAGGCCCACCACGCCCTGGTCGTCCTGACCGATGCGCATGGCGATGATGGAGGTGGTGTTCTCCCGGCTGATGGGCAGCTTGTCGCACGGGAGGATGGGCACCCCGCGCCACGCCTGGAACTTCGCCCCGCCCACGTCCACGACCGTCGGGTACAGGCCGCGCTTGTTGCACTCCCGGCCGAACGCCGCGATGGCGCGCGGGTGGGCCAGGAAGTAGCGCGTCTTGCGGCGGCGCGACACCAGCTCATCCATGTCGTCCGGCGTCGGCGGACCGGAGCGGGTGTTGATGCGCTGCTTGAGGTCGGCGTTGTGCAGCAGGCCGAACTCCGGGTTGTTGATGAGCTCCCACTCCTTGCGCTCCTTCAGCGCCTCGATGGTCAGCCGCAGCTGCTCCGCGGTCTGGTTCATCGGGTCGTTGAAGATGTCCGACACGCGGGTGTGCACGCGCAGGATGGTCTGCGCCACGCTCAGCTCGTACTCGCGCGGCTTCAGCTCGTAGTCCACGAAGGTGCCGGGCAGCACGGGCTCGCCGTGGTGACCGGCGGCCAGCGCGATGGCGGCCTGTCCCGCCTTGTCCTGGGGCTTCTTGAGGTTCGCCCGGTAGCGCTCCACGTGCGCCTTCAGCGCCGGGGACTGGCTGATGAGGGACTCGAACACGTCCTGCGGCAGCGCCATCACCGTGCAGGCCGTGACGGCCTTGACGGTGAAGGGCCACACGTCGTTCGACTCCACCACCGCCTGGTCACCGAAGTGGTCGCCGTCCGCCAGCGTGTCCAGCACGACGGGGTCGCCGTACTTGCCGGCCTTCAGCTTCTGCGCCTTGCCGTGCGCCAGCAGGAACACGTGCTCGGCGGACTTGCCCGCCTCCACGATGTTCTCCCCCGCCTTGAACTGCTTCTGGGTGAAGCGGCCAGCCAGGGTGCGGATGAGCAGGTCATCCACGTCCTCGAAGCCCCGCATCAGCGGCAGCTTGAGCAGCTCCTGCGGAATGATCTCCACCTTGGCGCCGATGTTGCTGAAGTTCAGCCGGTCGTCGCCCACGGTGTACGTCAGCCGCCGGTTCACGCGGTACGTGCCGCCGGATACCTGCACCCAGGGCAGGATGCTCAGCAGGTAGCGGGGCGAGATGCCCTGCATCACCGGCTGCGTCTTCGTCGTCGTCGCGAGCTGGCGCGCACCCGCCGTGCTGAGGCTGGTGCCTTCGTGCGCCGCTACGTCCTTCTGTGAAGTCGTCATGGAAGAACCTTCCCGTTACGTGCGGACGAAGAACTACGAGCGACCCAGCTCCACGCTCTCCAGGATGCCCAGCGCGTCCGGCGTCAGCACCGCCGCGGAGAAGTACGCCGTCACCAGGTAGTTCATGATGGCCTTCTCGTTGATGCCCATGAACCGGACGTTGAGGCTGGGCTCGATCTCATCCGGGATGCCCGCCTGGTGCAGACCCACGACGCCCTGGTTCTTCTCACCCGCGCGCATCAGCATGATGGACGTGGTGCGCGACTCGCTGATGGGCAGCTTGTTGCAGGACACGATGGGGATGCCGCGCCACGCGGGCACCATGGTCCCGTTCATGTCGGTGCTGGTGGGGTAGATGCCGCGCTTGTTGCACTCCTGCCCGAACGCGGCGATGGCGCGCGGGTGGGCCAGGAAGAACGACGGCTCCTTCCACACCGTGGCCAGCAGCTCGTCCATGTCGTCCGGCGTCGGCGCGCCGGAGCGGGTGTGGATGCGCTGCTTCAGGTCCGCGTTGTGCAGCAGGCCGAACTCACGGTTGTTGATGAGCTCGTGCTCCTTGCGCTCCTTCAGCGCCTCCACGGTCAGACGCAGCTGCTGCTGGGTCTGGTTCATGGGGTCGTTGAAGAGGTCCGCGACGCGCGTGTGGATCTGCAGCACGGTCTGCGCGATGGCCAGCTCGTACTCGCGCGGGTGCGTCTCGTAGTCCACGAAGGTGCCGGGCAGCACGGGCTCGCCGTGGTGGCCGGCGGCCAGCTCGATGGCCTTCTGGCCGGACGTGTCCTGCTTCTTCTTGGAGCGGGCCTTGAAGTTGTCGATGTGCTTCTGCAGCGACGGCACCTGCGCCACGACCGCCTCGAAGGCGGACTGCTGGAGGACGAGCGCGATGACGGGCGTCACGGCCTTCGCCGTGAACTGCCAGTAGTCCTGCGACTCCAGCAGCGCCTGGTAGCTGTAGTGGTCGCCGTCCGCCAGCGTCTCCAGCACCAGCGGCTCGCCGTACTTGCCGGTGCCAATGCGGTTCACCTTGCCGTGGGCGATGAGGACGATGGAGTCCGCTTCCTTGCCGGCCTCGGTGATGACCTCACCGGCCTTGTACTCCTTCTGCTCGAAGCGGTTGGCCAGCGCGGTGAGCGCGTCCACGTCTTCATAGCCGCGCAGCAGGGGCAGCTCGCCCAGCTCCTGCGGAATCACCTGCACCTTGGCGCCGGTGCTGGTGAAGGTGACGCGGCCGTCGCCCACCGCGTAGGTCATGCGGCGGTTGACGCGGAACGTACCGCCGGACACCTGCACCCACGGCAGCAGCTTGAGCAGCGTCCGCGAGGAGATGCCCTGCATCTGCGGCTCGGACTTGGTCGTCGTCGCCAGCTGACGCGCCGCCTGCGTGCCAAGGCTCTGGTTGTTGTCGTCGAACTTCTTGGTGTCGTTGGACATGGGTCACCCTTCTGCAGGTTGAAGAATCGAAAAGGCTTCGGACTGCGGTTGAACTCAGGATTTGGCGGCGCGGAACAGCTCGGCGACGCGCATCGCGGAGGTGCCCAGGCTGGAGACGTTCCCGGCCTTGAGCTTCGGCGCCGCGTCGTGGATGAGCTCCTTCTCGGTGTAACGGGTCACCTCCGCGTGCCACCGGGGGATGCCCGCCATCCACTGCTGGAGCTGCTCCACGTACTTGTTCAGCTTCTCCTGCGCCTTCGCATCCAGGTCGAAGGTGCGGATGACCACCGGCAGCTCCTTGGCCACCAGGTGCTCGAACTGCTTCATGCGCGCGGTCATCAATTCGTTGACCGTGAGCACGGCCGCGTCCTTGTCCACGCCCAGGAACTTCTGGACCACGAGCACGCAGTTGTTGAGCTCGCCCTCGAACTGGATCTCCTTCTGGTAGGAGAAGAGGTCGTTGACGAAGCAGGCGTAGTCCGCGGCGGAGTTCTCCAGCCCGCGCAGCGTGCGGGTGTTGAAGACGGCCTCCGGCACCGCGTCGCCCTTGGAGAGGCGCGACAGGCTCATGGTGAGGTCCGAGCCGAACGTCTTGCGGCGCATCTCCACGTAGTCCACGGGGTCCGGCACGCGGTTGGTGAGCTGGTTGTTCAGCTCCCACACCCAGCTGTCCGTCATGTCCTGGATGGCCTTGCGGAACAGCATGCGGCCGCGCGGCGACAGCGGGCCGGCGGTGCGCTTCCACAGGTCCACCAGGCCCAGCTCCACCGGGTTGGTGGGCACCGCGGCGTTGGCGGCCTCCACGTCATCCGGCATGAACTGGCCCAGCCGCGCGGTGAACATCTTCGCGCCCGCCATGTCCCGCGTGTTCGCGTAGAGCATGGGGAAGTAGTCGTCCGCGTAGGTGCCCCAGACGAGCCAGCACGCCGTCAGGTCCAGCTGCTCCGGGGTCGCGTCCGGGTGGATGTACGCGCCGCAGAGGGCCACGTCCGCCGCGTCGAACTTGTGGTCGTCCCAGACGTAGAACCCCACCACGGGCACCACCTCCAGCATGCCCACCCGCCGCGCCCACTCCTTGGAGTTCTTGCGCGCGCGGTCCAGGTGCGGGCTCAAGTACGTGCTGTACGGCATGTAGAACTTCGGCAGCTTCGTGGGGCCCACGTACTGGCGGGGCACGTGGCTCAGCGACCGGGAGCGGGGCCCCAGCCCCAGCCCGCCGGGCGTCAGCGGAATCCGCAGCGCGGAGGTACCCAGACCGGAGGGCACGGGGATGGACAGCGCCGGCCGCTCCTCCGAGTGCTGGTTCATGTAGCGGTTGGAGCGCATGTGCCACTCGTGGCCGCCGGACTGCCAGTCCTGCAAGCCGCGCAGGTACGTGAGCACCTGCGCCTGCTCCACCGGGTTGAGCCCGTACTCCGCGAACAGCCACGGCAGCTCCGTGGCGAACGTGGTCTCGAACTGCTGGAGCCGCGACGTCAGCAGGTCGTTGACCAGGTCCGCCGCGCGCTGGGTGTCGCAGTCGAGGAACTTCTCCACCACCAGCACGCCGTTGGAGAGCTCGCCCTCCTCCAGTTCGCGCTCGTAGGAGAACAGGTCGTTGCGCAGGTGCACCGCGTCCGAGAACGTGTCCTTGAAGACGCGCATCGGCCGGCTTCTGACGACGCGGTCCGGAATCTCCGCGGAGACGGCGTGCTCCACCAGGTCGGACGACCAGGGCGCGCCGCCCACCTTGCGGCGCATCTCGATGTACTCGATGGGGTTGGAGATGCGCGCCTCGCTGATGTTCTCGATCTCCCACATCGATTCATCGAGCAGGTGCTTGGTGTTCTCGAAGAAGCGCTTGCGCCAATCCATGGACATGGACGGCACGGTGCGCTGCCACAGGTCCCAGAGCGCGCGCTCCACCGGGTTGACCGGCTCCGGCGGCGGGGACATGTCCAGCGGCATGAACAGCGGCAGACGGTCCAGGTAGGCCTGCCCACCCGCCACGTCGCGCGAGTACTTGAAGACCTCCAGGAAGTGGTCGTCGAAGTAGAAGACCCAGACGTACCAGTCCGTGATGAGGTCCAGCTCCGGGCCCGGCGCCTCCGGGTGCGTGTACGCACAGAGCAGCGCGTAGTCCATGCCGTCGAAGCGGCGCTCGGACCAGACCTCGCGGTCCGTGCCATCCCGCGGCGGCCCCAGGATGCCCATCTGGTAGGACCATGCCTTGGTGTGCGCGCGGGCCGCTTCCAGGTTCGGATTCAGGCGCGCCGGCCACGGCACGTAGAAATCCGGCAGCTGGAACGGTTGCTTCTGCTTCCCCTTGGACATCTCCACCCCTCGTTGGACCCCAGGGGCTTGTACTGTCGTCCAGTGGGCAGCACCACGGACAACAGTTTTGACAGGAAATATTGCTTAATCAGTTGAATAAGGTTTCACGGGGATGGCGGATGACCCACTCGGATCAGCGAATGAGAAGGAGAGAGTCTCCCGCGGGGAGCGCGGCCCTTCCCGGGGGCCTCCGCCTCCCCGCGTGACCCACGCGTGACCTTCTAGCGGCGCGTGGAACGGCGCGCGGAGCTCTTGCGAGCGGACGTCTTGCGCGTGGACGAGCCACGACCGGACGTCTTGCGCGCGGTGCGGCCAGCGGCGGCGCGACGGGCCGGGGCCTTGCGGGCGCCGCGCTTGGCGGTGGCCTTCTTCGCGGTACCGCGCTTGCTGGTGGCCTTCTTCGCGGTGCGCTTGCCCGCGGCCTTCTTCGCGGTGGTGCGCTTGGAGGTCGCCTTCTTCGCGGCCCCCGTGCGGCGGGACGACGCCTTGCGGGCGCCCTTGCGCGCGCCGGAGGAGCGGCGGCGCGACGGCGTGGCCTCACCAACCGGCAGCATCGTGTTGGACGACGGGGTCTCGTTCGGGTCCTGCATGTTCGACTCGGCGTGCATCAACAACCTCCAGGGTGACGACCCTGCAAGGGTAAACGCAACCGCCAGAAGTGCACGCATGCCTCCCGCGCAGATGCACTCCAGCTGACGAATACGCTCACGTGCGAGGCCGAGAATCCGGCCCCGGCGCGCACGACGCCACGCGGGCCGCTACGCCGCGCCCTTCAGGAACGCGGCCAGCTTCTCGTACGCCACGGCCAGCGGAGGGATGGGCGCGCTCTCGTGGAGCTGGTGCGCCTGCGCCGTCTCACCCGGTCCGAAGTTCACCGCGTCCACGCCCCACTCACCGAAGCGCGCCACGTCCGTCCACGCCTGCTTCGACGCGGCGGGCAGCCCCGTGAGCGACATCAACCGCTGGAACAGCGGGTTGCCCGCGGCCACCGGCCCGCTGGGGGACGCGTCCGTGAACTCCACCTCCGCGCGGCCCGCCACCAGCGCCAGCACGTCCTCCTTCGCTTGCGCCACGCTCTTGCCCGGCGCGAAGCGGTAGTTGAGGTTCAGCTCGAACGCCTCCGGCACCACGTTGCGCGCCCGGCCGCCCTTGGCCAGCGTGGCGCTGATGACTTCGTAGAAGGGGAAGCCCGCGACGTTCACCTCCACGCGCTCGCGGCCCAGCAGCTCCGTGAGCAGCGGCCCCGCCTTGTGGATGGCGTTCTCCCCCTGCCACGGCCGGGCGGAGTGCGCGCTGCGCCCCGTGAAGCGGACGGTCACCTGCATGCTGCCGACGCAGCCCACCTGCACCACGCCGTCCGTGGGCTCCATGGCGATGCCGAACTTCACGCGGGACAGGTCCGGCCGCTTTTCATACAGCGGGATGAGGCCGCTCTCCGCGTAGGCGCCCTCCTCGCGCTCGTACAGGAGGAAGGCCACGTTGACGGGCAGCGCGTCTCGCTTGAGGTCCTCCGCCAGCGCCATCATCACCGCGACGCCGCCCTTCATGTCGGACGCGCCCAGCCCGTGCACGCGCTCCCCTTCGATGCGCGGCGCGCGGCCCACATCCCCGGGGTGCATGGGCACCGTGTCCAGGTGGCCGATGAGCGCCACCGTGGGCCGGGGGTCCTCCAGCGAGCCCAAAAGCAGCGTGTGCCCGACGCGGAAGACCTCCTCGCGACGGAAGTGCTTCAGCGCCCAGCCTTCCACGTGGTCCGCGATGGGACCCTCGTGGCCAATGGGGCTTTCAATGCGGCACAGCTCGAGCGTCGTCTGGGCGAGTCGGGTGGCGAGGTCGGTGGAGGCCATGCGCGAAGCACCATACTCCCCGCCCGGGCCCGGGACATCGTCCCGTCAGGCGCCGTCGGACAGGTCCTCGAAGGACGTCACGCCATCCAACACCGTGACGCAGATGCACGCGGGGCCCTGCAGCGCGGTGAAGTCGTGCAGCGAGCCGTCCGTCTTCTCCAGCTCATCCCCCGGCCATACCTCGTGGCCGGAGTCCTCGCGGAAGCCGCCCTCCAGCACCAGGTTCCACTCGCGGCCCAGGTGCGCGTGACGCGGGTAGCGGGCGCCGGGCTGGAGGCGCACGACGGCGGCCATCATCCCCTCGCGCGCCGGGCCCGTCTCCACCGGCATCAGCTCCACGCCCTCCACCGGGCCGGGCATCCAGTTGGCGGGCTCCGCCATGGACTCCAGCAGCTCGCGGGCCCGCGCCTCCGCCAGGTCCAGGAACGCGGCGACCTTCCCGGCCTGGCGGGCGAAGCGGCCGGGCCCCTCCATCTGCTCCATCAGGCGCGTGATCACCGAGGCGGGGGGCGCCACCGGCTCCACGAGCGCCCCCAGCGCATCCACGGCGGGCGTCAGCCGGGCCACCTCCGCCCGGCAGCGCGCACAGCCATCCAGGTGCCGGGCCGCGGCGTTGTGCCGGGCCGGCTCCAGGGTCCCGAGCAGCCACTCGGGGAGGATGTCGTCGAGGTGTTCCATGCTCTCCTGAAAACGACGCGGCCGTAACAAGTCGCGTAACAACACCTATACGCGACCCCGCCCGCGCCGGATTTGTCGCAGGCTCACACCGCGACGGCGAAGTCCCGCAGGGCGGCGTTGAGGCTGGTCTTCTGATCGGTGGACGCCTTGCGCTGCCCGATGATGAGCGCGCACGGGACCATGAACTTCCCGGCGGGGAACTGCTTCTCCCGCATGCCCGGAATCACCACGCTGCGCGCCGGCACGCGGCCCTTGTGGATGACCTCCTGGGGCCCGGTGACGTCGATGATCTGCGTGGACGCGGTCAGCACCACGTTGGCGCCGAGCACCGCCTCCTCCTCCACCACCACGCCCTCCACCACGATGGAGCGGCTGCCCAGGAAGGCGCCGTCCTCGATGATGACCGGCGACGCGGTGGGCGGCTCGAGCACGCCGCCCAGCCCCACGCCGCCGGACAGGTGGACGTTGCGGCCCACCTGCGCGCAGGAGCCCACGGTGGCCCAGGTGTCCACCATGGTGCCCGCGCCCACCCGCGCGCCGATGTTCACGTACCCGGGCATCACCACCGCGCCCCGCTCCACGAAGGCGCCGTAGCGCACGGTGCCCGGCGGCACCACGCGCACGCCCGCCGCCTCCAGGCCCTTCTTCAGGGGCACCTTGTCGTAGAACTCGAAGGGGCCCACCTCCATCACCCGCATCTCCGACACGGCGAAGAACAGGAGGATGGCCTCCTTCACCCAGGCGTTGACCCGCCAGCCTTCCGGGCCCTTCTCCGCGACGCGCAACTCCCCGGTGTCCAGCCGCGCGAGCGTCTCGCGCACCGCCGCCACCGTGTCCGCGTCCTTCAATTTCGCCCGGTCCGCGAACGCCGCGGACACCCGCTGGGAGAGCTCTTCGAGGGATGTCGCCATGACGCCGAGTTGAATCACACTTCAGGTGTCCGCGCTCCTCCCCGGTGTCCACCGCCGGACGGCCTCACGCGTGCGACGGCTCGGGCCCCAGCACCAGGGGCAGGGTCTGTGTCGGGATTTCGCCGTGAAACATGGCATCCGCGTGAGTCAGCGGGCCCGTGCCCTCCTTCAAGATGACGGCGCCCTGGAGCACCCGGCCCACGGCGGACAGGGGGGCCTCCTTCCAGTGGCGATGGCGGACGAAGGGCGAGCGCCGGACGTAGAGATGCTCCTGGCCGATGAGGGCCACGTACCCCAGGAGCGTCCCATCCGCCGAGCGGACGCGCATGCCGCTGATGATGGAGCGCCGTTCGGACGGCGTGTCGTCGAAAGCCATCGGTCGTCTCCTCCTGTGCGTCGGAAAGGTGGGGACGGCCCGTGGGCGCCGCGAGCAGCCCGCCCCTTCGCCGGGCCCCTGCCCGCCCGGTCGCCCCAAGAGCGGAACAGGTCCACCGGCCGCACGGCCTGGAGCCCGTCCGGCCCCTCGTGTCCGGGTTTCCCGCACCTGGAAGACGCGCTCCCGTTAGCGTGCGCCCGCCATGACGACCCCCGTCTTCCCGCCGCTGCGCGCCGCCTATGAACCGGAGGCCTTCCGGACCACCGCCCACGCCCTGATGGATCAGCTCGCGGACTACCTGAAGGCCGCGCTCGCCGGGGGCACGATGCCGGTGCTGCCCTGGGCCCCGCCCGCGGTGAACCAGGAGCGCTTCGCCACGGCGTTCCCGGAGGAGCCGGCGCCGGAGGTGTCCCAGGCCTTCGCGTCACTGATGGCGCGCGTACTTGAGAGCTCGCACCACCTGCACCACCCGCGCTACGTGGGACATCAGGTGACGGCGCCCGTGCCGCTGGCCGCGCTGTGCGATGCCGTGTCGTCGCTGCTCAACAACGGCATGGCCGTGTACGAGATGGGCCCTGTCGCCACCGCGATGGAGCACCACGTGCTCGCGTGGATGGCGGCGAAGCTGGGCCTGCCTTCGAGCGCCCGGGGCGTGCTCACCTCCGGCGGCAGCGCGGGCAACCTCACCGCCCTGCTCGCCGCCCGTCAGGCGAAGGCCGGCTACGACGCGTGGAACGGCGGCGCGCACGCGGGCCCGCCCCTGACGGTGCTGGTCCCCCGCTCCGCCCACTACTGCCTGGCCCGCGCGGTCCGCATCATGGGCTGGGGCGAGGGCGGCCTCACCCCGGTGGACGTGGACGACCACTTCCGCGTGCGGCCGGACGCCCTGGAGGACGCGCTCGCCCGGGCCACCCGCGCGGGGAGGAAGGCCATCGCCGTGGTGGCCAGCGCGGGCTCCACCGCCACCGGCGCGTTCGACCCGCTGGAGCCCGTGGCGGACTTCGCACAAGCGCACGGCCTGTGGTTCCACGTGGACGGCGCGCACGGGGCCGCGGCGTCCCTGAGCCCGAAGTACCGCGCGCAGGTGAAGGGCATCGAGCGGGCGGACTCCGTGGTGTGGGACGCGCACAAGGGGCTGCTCATGCCCGCGCTGGTGACGGCCGTGCTCTTCCGCGACGGCGCGCGCTCCTTCGACGCCTTCTCCCAGGAGGCCCACTACCTCTTCCACGGCGACGGCGACGACGCGCGCCCCTACAGCGACGTGGGCCTGCGCACGCTGGAGTGCACCAAGGAGATGATGCCGCTCAAGGTCTACGCGTGCCTGTCCGTGCTGGGCACGCGCGTCTTCGAGGAGGCCGTCACCGCCTCCTACGACCAGGCCCGGCGCTTCGCGGGGATGCTCACCGCCGCCCCGGACTTCGAGCTGGCCCTGGAGCCCGACTGCAACATCGTCTGCTTCCGCCACACCCCAGCGCACGTGCCGCCGGAGGGCTGGGACGCGCTCCAGGTCCGCCTGCGTGAAGCGCTGGTCTCCCGTGGGAGTTTCTACCTGGTGCAGACGCGGTTGCCCCGGGGCGTGTACCTGCGCACCACGCTCATCCACCCGCTCACCGGGGACGCGGACCTGGAGTCCCTGCTGGACGCGCTCCGGAGCGCGGCCCGGCCCTGAATTTTGTGAGCAAGGGAGTCGCCCTGGCGGGGGAAATGCGATAGGGCGGGGCCGCCATGCTCGTCTCGCTCGTCATCCCCGTCTACAACGAGATTCCCACCCTGGCGGAAATCCTCCGGCGCTGCATCGCCGTGGACTTCCCCAAGGAGCTCGTCCTGGTGGACGACTGCTCGAAGGACGGCAGCCGCGAATTCCTGCGCCAGCTGTCCGAACAGGGCCTGGACATCCTGGGGGGCACGCCGCAGAACCGGAACGAAATCCGCGTGCTCTTCCAGGAGAACAACCAGGGCAAGGGGGCCGCGCTGCGCCGGGGCTTCGCCGAGGCCACGGGGGACATCATCCTCGTCCAGGACGCGGACCTGGAATACGACCCCCGGGACATCCCGCGGGTCATCCAGCCCATCCTCGACGGTGACGCGGACGTCGTCTTCGGCAGCCGCTTCATCGGGTCGCCGCGCCGGGTGCTGTACTACTGGCACACCGTCCTCAACAATTTGCTCACCATGCTCTCCAACATGACGAGCGGGCTGAACCTCACGGACATGGAGACCTGCTACAAGGCCTTCCGTGCGGAAGTGCTCCGCTCCGTGCACGTGGAGGAGGACCGGTTCGGCTTCGAGCCCGAAATCACCGCCAAGGTGGCGCGCGGCAACTGGCGCGTCTTCGAGGTGCCCATCAGCTACCACGGGCGCACCTACGAGGAGGGCAAGAAGATTGGCTGGAAGGACGGCGTGCGCGCCCTCTACGCCATCGGGAAGTACGCCCTGAAGCGCTGAAAGCCCGGACGTCCGCCCGGCCGCTGTCCGGGGGAGGATGCGGCACGGGTTCTTCAAGAAAAGCGCGCTCCGAATGGGGACAAGGGAACAGACGGGCGGGTGCGGTTGGTTGTCCAGCGAGCGGCACCCTGCGAGGGGTTCCGGCTTTTCTTCCTCCGTATCGCGGCGCGTAGTAGTTTCGACAACGCACTCCGTCTGAAGGGCGGGGAGTTTCGCGGCCCTTCCGAAAGTTTCCGTCCCCGTATGTTCGACTGGCTCCACACCCTGTTTTCGCGCGACCTCGCCATCGACCTGGGTACGGCGAACACGCTCATCTACATCCGCGGCCAGGGCATCGTGTCCAACGAGCCCTCCGTCGTGGCGGTGCAGCAGGACTCGCGCGGCGGCAAGAAGGTGCTCGCCGTGGGCAAGGAGGCCAAGGAGATGCTCGGCAGGACGCCGGGCAACATCGTGGCCATCCGGCCCATGAAGGACGGCGTCATCGCCGACTTCGAAATCACCGCCGCGATGCTGCGCTACTTCATCCAGAGCGCGCACAACCGCAAGACGCTGGTGAACCCGCGCATCATCATCGGCATCCCGTCCGGCATCACGGAGGTGGAGCGCCGCGCGGTGCGTGAGGCGGCCGCCAACGCGGGCGCGCGCGAGGTCTACCTCATCGAGCAGCCCATGGCCGCGGCGATTGGCGCGGGCCTGCCGGTGACGGAGCCCAGCGGCAACATGATTGTGGACATCGGCGGTGGCACGTCCGACGTCGCGGTCATCAGCCTCGCGGGCATCGTGTTCGCCAAGTCCGTGCGCATTGGCGGCGACAAGCTGGACGAGGCGATCATCCAGTACGTCAAGCGCAAGTACAACCTGCTCATCGGTGAGCGCACGGCGGAGCTCATCAAGATGGGCATCGGCACGGCGTACCCGACGGACGAGGTCATGACCATGGAGATCAAGGGTCGCGACCTGGTGGCCGGCGTGCCGCGCACGCTGACGGTGTCCAGCGACGAGGTGCGCGACGCGCTCGCGGAGCCCGTCAACGGCATCGTCGAAGCGGTGAAGCTGACGCTGGAGCGCACGCCGCCGGAGCTGGCCGGTGACATCGCCGACAGGGGCATCGTGCTGGCCGGTGGCGGCGCGCTGCTCAAGAACCTGGACACGCTGCTCCGTGAGGAGACGGGCCTGCCGGTGTTCCTCGCGGAGGACCCGCTGTCCGCCGTGGTGATTGGCGCGGGCAAGGCGCTGGAGTCGTTGGACATCCTCCGCCAGGTCTGCCAGCCGGGCTGAGGTTCCCCGCTCCCGCTGCACCGTGACGGCGCCGGACCCGGTTTCAGGGGTCGGCGCCGTTCGCGTTTCCGGCCGGCGTCGTGGCGGCGGCCCGGGGCAGCGGCAGTCGGGTGGGCGTGACGATGCGCGCCTCGCAGTTGGGGCGGCGGCCCTCCCGGTCGTCCTCCTGGCGGGCCATCTCCTCCACGACGGCGCCTCTCAGGAGCATCCCCGGCGGTGTTGGGCGCTCCACCTTCGTGTCCATGCAGGCGTCGAACGCGCGCCGCATCCAGGGGCCGGCGGCGCGGACTGCGAAGCCTCCCAGCGCGTCCACGCGAGCGAGGCCATCCAGGCGTTGGACGAAGACCGGGTAGCCCTCCTGCGAGTCGCGCCGGGCGTGGACCAGGGTGGCGGCGGCGCGCAGGCCCGGGGCCAGACGGATGAGCTCCGGTCCGGTGGCGCGCGAGGCGGACAGGACGTGGTTGCGCAGCGGTTCGCGCGCGAGCATCACCGGCAGCGACGCGTTGAAGAGGTTCTTCGCGCGCGCATCCCCCTCCCGTGTGAGCTCCAGCGCGAGCAGCGCGGCGACCTCCGGGTCCAGGCGGGACAGCACGGCTTCGGACTCGCCCACGGCATCCTTCAGCGCGCGCTTCGGGTCCTGCAGCACGTCCCGGGTGAGGCGCAGCACGGCGCGGTCCACGGGCGACGTCACCGCCGCGACCTCCGCCGCCTTGGGGGTACGCTGGCCGGTGAGCAGGTCCAACAGCGCCATCCGCTCCGGCTGCCGCGCCAGGGCGGGGGGAACCCAGTCGAGCATCACGTAGGACGTGTGCTCGGGCCCGGCGGCCGCGGCCGTGCGTCCGGCCAGCACCAGGAAGTCCCACGTCCTGCGGCGCGCGTCCTCGGCGTAGCGGCGCACCCGCGTGGTGGCGGCGTCGCGCAGCTGCGCGCGCAGGAGGATGCGCACGTCCAGCTCCAGCGCCTCCAGGGTGTCCGGCGGGTGCTTCTCCTCGAGTGCCTTCAGCAGTCTCGCCGTCTCGGTGACGAAGTCCTGGCGCTCGCTGTCACTCCAGGGCCGCGAGTCCCCCAGCTCGAAGCGCCAGCGCGCATCCAGCCAGGCACGGACCACGTCGGGCGAGTCCGGGAAGCGCTTCGCCAGCTCCTGGTATGCGGCGACGGCCTCCGCGGTGCCCAGGGACGGCGGGCTCGCGCGCTGGAGGTAGAGGGCGGCCAGCGGTGAGTCCGGGTGCTGCTGCGCGTGCTCCGTGTAGCGGGCGCGCGCCGCGTCTCCGTCTCCAATGAGGCGCAGCAGTGACAGCGCCAGCGCCTGCGCGCCCGGATCCTCCTGCCAGGTGTGCATCAACATCGCCGCGTGGCCGCGCGTGTTGCGCCAGCGCAGGGCGTCCGGGAGGTTCACCGGCGCCTGCGAGTCCAGGATGAGCAGGGCGCGCGCGGCCATCTCCCGCGCCAGGGCATTCCCTGGCTCCACCTGTGCGACGGAGGACGCCACGCGGCCCGCGGACTCCCAGCGTCCTGCTTCCGCGAAGGCGCGCGCGGCGGCCTCCCAGTTCGCGGCCTGGACGGAGAGTCGCTCGCCCGGCTGGAGCACCATGGCGCTCTCCGGCAGGGACCTGGAGCGTGGGCCCGAGTAGGTGGCCCCGTCATCCGGGACCGCCTCCAGCATCGCCGCGCCCTTCACGTTGTAGAGGATCCGCTCGCCGTCGGTCGGCAGCCACACGTCCTCGATGACGGGCTCGTGGCCGGGCCAGGTCGTCACCGCGCGGAGCAGGTCGTCTCCCAGCTTCACGCGCCCCTGCTCCTGCGTCCCGGGTGCCACCACCCAGTGCTCGCCGCCGATGCGCACGTCCACGGGGCGCGACAAGCCATTGACGACCGTCACGGCGCGCATGCCGCGAGCCTCCAGCCACACCGCACCCAGCCCCGCCAGGCCGCAGAGCCCCAGCGCCATCCCGGCCAGGGCCACCGCGCGGCGGCGCGACCTGCCGCGCGAGGGCGGAACCTGTCCGATGACCTGAAGCGGCGCCTTGCCGTCCGCGCGCACGAGGTAGCCATCCAGGGGCCACACCGGAACGCCCAGCACCGTCACGGTGCGCTCGGCGACAAAGGGTGCGTTCGGGGCGGCGCCGCGCGGAGGCGAGCCCTTCCACCGGACACCCGTCCCCAGAACGGAGGACGCAGACGGCGAGCGAGCCGCGATGACGAAGGCGCCACGGTCTTCCACCAGCGCCGCCAGCAACTCCCGCGTGGGCCCGGGAGGCTCATGCTCCAGCCGGCGTGAGAGCACCGCGTGTACCGCCCACGCGTCACCCCGCGCGAGCGCCTCTGACAGCGCGGCATCCGGCAGGAGCTCCGCCAGGCGCGGCGCGCGCTCCAGCAAACCGCTGGGGTCCGTGACAGGGGCGAGGGACATGGCCCGCATTCAACCGGGTGCCGGCGGGGGGAAGGCAAGCCCCGGGCCCCAAATCCCGTCAGGACATGGCCCGAAGCCTCGCCGCGCAACGAACGCCATCGACCTCAAGAGGGCCACCCTCATCCATCGCCGCACCGGGCCCTCGGGCCAGAAGGCCGTCCCCACGGATGAGAGCGTAAGAACCCTGCCGAGCCCCCCGGCGGCGGCGCGCGGCCAAAACCTGTCGGACAGTCGGACCGCTTTGGCCCCCATGGCTGGCCGGAGCCTCCATTCCATCCGAGCCGAGGGAACCTGTCGGACAGTCGGACAGCTTTGGACAACCCCAACCAGGGCCCCCGGCACCCGAGCCGTGAAAACCTGTCCGACTGTCGGACAGCTTTGGGCCACCGTGCTTGGCTGGGAGCCTCCGCTATCCGAACTGCGGAAACCTGTCCGACAGTCGGACAGCATTGGGCTTCCCCGTGCCGGGGGCGGCACTCCATCCGACCAGCGAAAACCTGTCCGACTGTCGGACAGCTTTGGGCCGCCGCGACCGAGGCCTCCACCATCCGAGCCGCGGAAACCTGTCCGACTGTCCAACAAGTGTGGGACGCCGGGCTGGGAGCTGCCGCGCAATCCGAGCGCGGAAACCTGTCAGACAGTCGGACAGCTTTGGGCCGCCGCGACCGAGGCCTCCACCATCCGAGCCGCGGAAACCTGTCCGACTGTCCAACAAGTGTGGGACGCCGGGATGGGAGCTGTCGCGCAATCCGAGCGCGGAAACCTGTCGGACAGTCGGACAGCTTCTTTGGGCCGCCGCGACTGAGACCTCCGCCCCCGAGCCGAGGAAACCTGTCGGACAGTCGGACAGGTTTGAAGGTCGTGGCTGGCCGGGGCCTCCGCCATCCGAGCCGAGGAAACCTGTCGGACAGTCGGACAGCTTTGGGCCACCGTGGCTGGCCGGGGCCTCTGCTCCGTCCCATCCGCAGAAACCTGTCCGACTGTCGGACAGGTTTGAAGGCCGTGGCTGGCTGAAGCCTCCGCTCCGCCCCACCCGCAGGAACCTGTCCGACTGTCGGACAGGTTCGGGGCAACCGCGGCCGGGGGAGCACCCCATCGGGCCAGCGGAGACTTGTTGGACCGGCTCGTGCAATGCGCCACTGGCGGGGCGCGGCATGCCACTTGCCTTGAATCCCGTCAGGCCGTTGGCCGAAGCTCCCACGCCATGGGCGCCTTCGACCTCGTGATCATCTCCGTCATCGTCGCGCTCGGCCTGGGGCGCTTCCTCGTGATGCGCGACCAGCGCCGCGCGCCGCCTCCGGAGGCCGGGCCGCGCAAGCCGACGCCGCAGCGCATCGCCGGTCGCGTCCTGCTGGGGTACGCCTACGCGATGGCGCTGTTCCTGCTCGTCCGCTTCTTCCTCGGCCGGATGTGACGGACGCTGGCTTGCGTCCCATTCCGAGCGCGCTGGCTGCTTCCCCTCATGAACGCATGGCTCGTGTCGGGGTGGTGTCCCTCGCGCTGGGGGCGTACCTGCGGCGCCGGGATGTACGCGGCCCCACGAAGGGCGTCATCAACCGGCACCGCCCGACGCCGCTGCAAATCACCTACGGACTGCTGTTCGCGCATCCGTTCTGCGTGTTCTACATCGCCCTGCTCCAGGGCCCCTGAGCGCATGAGGCGCCCCGGGGCCCGAGGTCAGCCCGAGCTTCAGTGCTTGCCGTACTCCAGCTTCACGCCCTTACGCTGCGCGTAGATGTACGCCTCCATCGCGCGCATCTTCGGGTCGCCGTCCGCCAGCGGCTTGCCGCGCACCGGGTTCTCGATGCACCAGTTGATCATGTCGCGCAGCAGCGCCACACGGCCCAGCTGCACCTGGTACTTCGGGTAGGTCTCCGGGTGGGTGTTGGCCGCGTCCGGATGGCACATGTCGCACGACACGCCCACCGTGCCGCCCAGCGCGTCCGCGTCGTGGAACACGCGGTGGCCGTCCTTCACGGCCGCCTGCACGGAGTCCGCCCACACCTGCTCGTCGCGCTCGGAGTACGCGCCGTAGGTGTGGCCCGTCTGGAGGTTGGCCTTCTGCTGCTGGGGCACCGCCTTCGCGCCCGTCTCCGCGCCCACGCCGCCCTGGCGCACGTCGTTGCCCGCGGGCTTCGAGCCGGGGTTGGGCTGGGGCGCGGGCGCCGGGGGCTTCTTCGTGGCCGGGGGCGAGGCCTGCGCCAGCACAGGGCCGGGCACGTCGTCCCAGTTCGCGTTCGGGTTCTTCTTGCGCCAGTCATCCATCAACTGCGCGGTGGCGGTGATGGCCTGGGCACGGGTGAGCTTCTGGCCGTCCTTCACGCCGGGCACTTCCATGGACGTCTCCCCGTCGCACAGGCCCAGCACCAGGTTGCCGTCCTTGGACGCGGGCAGCACGTGCTTGGGCAGGGCTTGCGCCTGGGGGGCGGCCTTCGACTCCGGGGACGTGGCGAGCGCCACACCGCCGGCGAAGGACAGGGCCGCGCACGGGACCACGAGCAGCTTCATTCGCAGGTTCATGGGAGGGAGTTCCTCTTCCGGTCCTAGTAGGTGGGCAGCTTGGGCTTGGGAGGCGCGGACTGCTTGCCACCGGAGCCCAGGTAGCTGGCGCGCACGGTGATGGGGTCGCGCTGCCAGAGGTTGTAGAGCTTGTCCACGAGCCCCGACTCCAGCACGTCCATGCGGCCGTTACCGCAGCCGTCGAACTGGCTGAACGGATCCGCGCGGTTCATGGGCACCGTGAGCGAGGGCAGGCCTTCGGGCGCATACGGCCACGGCCACGCGGTGGACAGCATCCCGTGGAAGGAGATGTTGCCAATGCGGTTGCTGAGCAGTTGGTGCGTGTGGCCGTGGATGACGGTGACCTTCTCGTACGGCTTGAGGATGGCCTGCACCTCGTCCGCGTCGTCGGTCCAGAAGTTCCAGGGCTTGTAGTACTTGTAGAGCGGCGAATGGCTGAAGACGATGACGGGCGTCGTCTTCGCCACCTTGGCCAGGTCGTTCTGGAGCCACTGGCGCTGCTCGGCGCCGACCTCGAAGCGGGACTGGATGCCATTGTCCAGGCCGGCGACGATCTTCATGCGCTCCATGGGGGAGAGCTTCCGCTCCGTCCAGAAGTCCTTCTCCAGGATGGAGTTGAGCACCACGAAGTGCACGCCCTTGTGGTCGAAGGAGTAGTTGGGCGCGCCGAACAGGTCGCGCCACAGCTCGCCCATGTCCAGGAACCAGTCGTGCTCGCCCACCATCATCTTGATGGGGGCCTTCACGGACTTGAGGATTTGAGCGCCCAGCTTGAGCTCACCGGCCTGGCCCAGCTGCGCCAGGTCTCCGCCGAAGAGGACGAAGTCCGGCTGGGGGTCCAGCGCGTTCACGTCGTCCACGGCCTTGAGGATGGCGCGTACGAAGCGGTCGTTGAGCTTGTTCTCGTACAGGTGCGTGTCGGAGATGTACGCGAAGGAGAACTTGGGCTTCTCCCCCTGCGCCTCCGCCACGTTGACCAATTGGAAGCTGTTGGGCGTGAGCTTGCCCATGCCCGCGACGATGCCGGCGGAGATGCCGGCGACGCGCATGAAGGCGCGGCGGTCCAGCTTGCGCAGGCCCTCGAAGAAGGCGTCGCGTTCGGCGTAGTGCTTCGTCTCGATGCTCTGGAACTTGTTTGCCATGGCGCGCCTCCGTTACCGCTGCTTGGTGGTCGTCACCGGGGTGACGTCGCCGTAGATACCCAGGTCCGCCGGGTTCTTCACCTTCAGATCCGGGTTCGGAGCCAGGTCGCCCAGGTTGCCCTTCTTGCCCATGGCGATGGCGGTGTCCCGCTCCGGCCGGGTGTTCTTCCGGGCGCGCTGCTTCGCCAGCTGCTCCTTGTTGAGCTTGTCGAACTTCGTGTCCGTGAGGGCGAAGAGGAACGCCACCAGGTCGTCGATTTCCGGCTCGGTGAGCCCCAGCCGCTGCATCCCACCGTCGAGGTAGGGATTGGCCACGCCGCCCTTGTTGTAGTGGTCCATCACGTCCCACAGCGTGGTGAGCGACCCGTCATGCATGTACGGGCCGGTGATGCCTACGTTGCGCAGGATGGGCGTCCTGAACGAGCCCACGTCGTTCTCCTGCTTGGTGACGAGGAAGCGGCCCAGCTCGGAAAACTCCGAGTTGAGCGCCAATTCGTCGATCTGCTTCTCGTCGCCGGTGCGCACCACCTGGACGCCCTTGCGCGCCAGGGTGACGAAGTCCTGCTTGTGCGCGGCGACGCCGATGTTGTGGAACTTCTGGTCGCTGAACAGCGGGGAGACGGCGTTGCCCGCGTGGCAGGAGTTGCAGCGCGCCTTGCCGTTGAAGAGCGCCCAGCCGTTCTTCTCCGACGCGGTGAGCGCCTTGGCGTCGCCCATGATGAACTTGTCGAAGCGCGCGTCGCCGGAGAACTGCATCCGTTCGAACGCGGCGATGGCGACGGCCAGGTCGTCGAAGTTGGGCTCGCGGCCGAACACCTTCTGGAAGTCGGTGACGTACTCGGGGATGCCTCGCACCTTCTTCACGACGGTGTCCGGATCCGGCATGCCCATCTCACGCGGGTTGAGGATGGGCAGCTTCGCCTGGTCCTCCAGCGTGGCCGCGCGGCCGTCCCAGAACTGGGTGGCGTTGAAGAGGGCGTTGAGCACGGTGGGGCTGTTGCGCGTCACCTTCTGCTGCTTGACGCCCTCGGACAGCGGCTTGCCGTCGGTGAAGCCCAGCTCCGGCTCGTGGCACGTCATGCAGGCCACGGTGTTGTCCACGGAGAGGCGCTTGTCCCGGAAGAGCTTCTCCCCCAGCGCCACCCGCTCCGGTGTGGGCTCGGAGCCCTCGGGCACCGCGAGCCGCCACAGCGTCGCGGAGACGCCCGGCGGCAGCTGTGGCGGTGTCGCGGTCGCCGGTGGTGAAGGGGGAGTTGCTGCCAGTCCCACGCCGGAGTTGAGCACCACGGCGAGCATCGTGACGACGCCCGAGGGCAGCCGCATGAACGCCTCCTACCCGTTCTCTGGAGCCGCGGCGGGACATCCGCCCGGGTCCGAGGCCGGTCCGCGCATTTCACGCAACCCGCGCGAAACGTTCAACGGTTGCTAGGTCGCCAGGGAGGGGGAAGTGTCTGGCATTGGAACGTCTGACGTCACCGGGCGCCAGCCGTGGGAGGAGAGCCACGTGTGGGCTTCATCTTTCCGTCCGTGCGCGACGAGGAAGTCCACGCGGGGTTGGCCGGGAGGCGGAGTCACGGAGCCTGCGTGAGCCGGCAGGTCAGGCGTCGGCCTCGCTCGCGATGGCGACGAGTGCTCCGACGAGGTTCTCCACCTCCCAGTCGATGGCGAACACCGCGGCCTGCACCCGCGTGGAGTCCGGGGCGTTGCCGGCGAGCAGTGCCCGGGCACGGCGGAGGGCTGCCGCGAGCCCGTGCGCTTCGAGCAGGTGCAGGGTCCCCGTGATGGCCTCGCACGCGCGCTCGTACTCGTCGCGGGCGCCCTGCTTGAGCGCCGCCGTGAGCGCCGGCCGGGCCTGCTCCAGCGCCTGGACGGAGGAGCGGGCCAGAGCCGCGCTCGCCTGTGAATCTCCCGCTGCCCACTGCTTGAGCTTCGTGAAGCTGAAGTCAGGCGCCAGGACCAGGGAGTCCGCGGCGGACACGGGGGCACGGGGGGCCGCTTCTGGCGGATGCACGTGCGCCTCTGGAGCCTCGCGGGAAGTGCACCGCGCCATCTTCCTGAACAGGACTCCCTCGTCGAAAGGCTTGCCGATGAAGTCCGTGAACCCCGAGGCCAGGACCTTGCTTTCCTGCCAGGCCCGCGTGGAGGCCGAGATGGCGATGATGGGAATCTGGCGGAGCCGTTCGTCCGGGAGCTGCCGGATGACCTTCAACGCGTCGTATCCATCCAGCACCGGCATGTGCAGGTCCATGAGGACGAGCTCGTAGCCGCCCTGGCGGAGGCGCTCCACCGCCTCGTGTCCGTTCCTGGCGGCGTCGAACGAAACTCCCCAGTGCTCGAACCAACGGGCGAGCACGTAGGTGTTGACCTCGTTGTCCTCCACCACGAGCACCTTCAGGCCCCGCAGGGCCTGCGGGGAGGACTCGCTGCTGGGAGCCGTGGTGGCGGCGGCGCCCCCCGCCACGGCCTTCAAGCGCAGGTCGAAGGAGAAGCGTGTTCCCCTTCCCACCTCGCTCTCCACGACCATCTTGCTGCCATGCAGCGCCACCAGCTTCCGGCTGATGGAGAGGCCCAGCCCCGTCCCGCCGTACTTCATCCCGATGTCGTAGTTCGCCTGGGTGTACTCCTCGAAGATGGCGGCAAGGCGGTCCGGTGGAATGCCGATTCCCGTATCGCTCACCTGGAAGGCCAGGTCGCACGCGTCGCCGTCCCGGGACCGGAGGGCCACGCTGACCTTGACCCCACCCTTCTCCGTGAACTTGAGGGCGTTGCTCACGAGGTTCGTGAGGATCTGCCCGAGCTTGACCGGGTCCCCCAGGAGAGAGGCCGGGACCCGCTCGTCGGTCTCCATCTGGAGTTGCAGCCGCTTCTCCTCGGCCCGGGCGGCCTGGCCGTTCAGGATGTCGCCGAGCAGTTCCCGGAGAGAGAACTCGCGTTGCTCCAGCGAGAGCTTGCCCGCCTCGATCTTGCTCCAGTCCAGGATGTCGTTGACCAGCGCGAGCAGGTTGCCGGACGCGGAGCCGAGGATGCGCAGGTACTTCGACTGCTTGTCGGAGAGCGGCGTCATCCCCAGGAGCCGCGTGGCGGCGGTGATGGCGTTGAGGGGGTTGCGGACCTCATGGCTGAGGGTCGCGAGCAGCGCCGCCTTGGCCTGGGCCAGCTGTTCGGCCTTCCTACGGGCCATCAGCAGCTCGCGCTCATAGCGCTTGCGATCCGTCATGTTGAAGAGCGTCGTCCGGACGGACCGGGGTCTTCCGAGCGTGTCTCTCTTCTGCACGGAGTTGATCAGGGCAGGCAGCGGACGGCCGTCGGCACAAACGAGGTCCAGCGAGAGCTCGTGGACGAAGCCCTGCATCTGGAGCAGGGGGGCGTAGTGGGTTTCGTGGAAGATGCGGCCCGCGACCGTGAGCAGCTCCCAGAATCGCTTGCCGCCGAGCAAGGCCTCCCTGGAATAGCCGGTCCAGGTCAGGAAGGTCTGGTTGACCTTGATGATGCGCCCCTCCGGGCTCGTGGAGAGGTAGCCACACGGAGCGTTCTCATAAAGCTCCTCCGCCGAGTCCTCGGAAGGCTCCTTCCCCTGCTCCGTGTCAGCGCTCCCTTGCATCGTCCCCTTTCAGTAGCCCAGGAAGGGCTTCATCGCAGCGACCGTTTCCTCGGGAGCGCTCAGGTTCGGGCAGTGTCCGGTCGCCTTGAGGTGGACCAGCTGGCCATGAGGCAGCTGCCGGTACACGTACTCGCCCACTGCTTCCGCCGCGATGACGTCGTTCGAGCACTGGAGCACGAGGGAAGGCGTCTTGACCTTCGGGAGGTCGGCCCTGTGGTCGGAAAGGAAGGTCACCTTCGCGAACTGCTTCGCGATGTCGGGATCCATGCGGCAGAAGCTGTTGGTGAGCTCCGTGCCAAGCTCGGGCCGGTCCGGGTTGCCCATGATGACGGGCGCCATCGTGCTGGACCAGCCCAGGTAGTTGTCGTCGAGCGACTCCAACAACTGCAGGATGTCCTCGCGCGAGAAGCCTCCGACATACTCGCCGTCGTTGATGTAGCAGGGCGAGGGGCCAATGAGCACGAGCTTGTCGAAGCGCTCCGGCTCCTTGATGGCCGCCAGCACGCCCACCATCGCGCTCACTGAGTGACCGACGAAGACCGCCCGCTCGAGACGCAGCTCGCGGCAGATCTCCAGGACGTCATCGGCGTATCCCTCCAACGTTCCGTACCGGTTGCGGTCATAGGCCGCGAGGTCCGAGCCGCCAGCCCCCACGTGGTCGAAGAGTACGGTGCGGCAGTCCCGCTCGAACGCGGGCGCGACGAACCGCCACATGTTCTGGTCGCAGCCGAAGCCATGGGAGAACACCATGGCCTGCGCGCCCTCCCCCTTCACCTTCACGTTGTTCCTGGCGAGAACGCCCATGGGTTGCTCCGATGAAGAAAGAAGACTCCAGGACAGCCCTGGGCTCACGAGGGCGGACCGTCCACCCCAGGTAAGAGTGAAGGAGTCCCCACGCTCCGGATCAATTTCCTTCCTGAAAGAAGAGTCCACCCCTGACAGCATCCATCGCCGGGGCCAGGAGGCCTCAAGGCTCGGGGACGCGCAGGTCGCGTGAGCGCAGCAGCATGGCGGACGCCGTCGCCGGAGCGAGCACCGACGCGACGATGATGCTCCAGTCCCAAGGTCCCCGCGCCCGGGCGGCGTTGAAAGCCAACGCCTGCACCAATGTCAGACAGGCATCCGCGGTGGTGAGCCGCCCCAGCAGCGTGGCCAGCCCGTCGCGCCAGCGGCGCAGGAGCAGCAACAGGCCCGCGATGAGCCCCACGTCGAACACCACCCAGCCGTGCTGCACCCACGGCGAGGGAAACCAGTGCGCGCTCATGGGCAGCGCGAGCAACACCGTCCACGGCACCAGCAGCGCCGTCAGCGCACGCACGAAGAGGCGCGGCCGGCGCAGCAGCGTGACGAGCCCGAACTTCACCAGGCTTCCTCGCGCGAAGGCCCGGAGCGCGTCGTAGATGGCCCACGGCGCGGGTTCGTCCTTCGGGTGGGACAGATAGAGCGTCACCCACGCGTCGGGGCGGAACTTCGCCTTGAAGGAGCGCAGGCCCTCGAAGTCGAACAGCGGACGTCCCGCGCTGCGCGCGAACCGCAGCCACGGCCGCACCGGGCCCGCGAGCGGCGCCAGGCCCAGCGTCACGTACCTGCGCCCGTTCAACGCGGCGGCGCGCATCGCGGCGTCCACCAGCGTCTCCGCGGTGCCGTTGGGCGCGGTGGGTTCACGCAGCAGGTCCTGGAGGAACCAGCCGTCGCGCGCGTACACGGGCGTCACCGACAGGAAGCCCACCACGCGGCCCTCCACCTCCGCCACGAAGGCGCGGCGCTCCCGAGCAAAAGCCCCGGGGGCCAGCCCCACCAGGAAGCCCATCGTCGCCATGCGGCGCGACGCGAGCCAGTGCTCGGCCAGCACCTCCACCGCCGCTCGCAGCGGGTGGCCTTCCGTCTCCATCACCTCCGCGGGCACCTCGCGCACGCGCACGCCGTGGGAGCGCGCGCGGCGGAGCTGTTCGCGCAGGCTGCGGCTGCCCTTCACCACCGCTTCCCATTTCGTTGGGTCCCACACCGGCTGCTCGCCAATGGGCAGCTCCTCGAACGGCACGAGCCGGGAGAAGCGTGACTCCGTGGCGAAGAAGCTCACGCGCTTGCCCGCGCTCCGGGCCGCCTGGTGGAAGGCCTCCACCACGTCGTGCACGCGCTCATGCGATGCGATGGGACCGCCTCCCGCCACCCACGCGCCGCCCGTGTCCACGTAGGCGATGCACCCGTCCCCTTCCGGCGAGAACCAGTACTGGAAGCCCGGCTGCAGCACCTGGAAGGACGTCGCGTTCCAGCCGTGGTGCTTGAGCAGCGCCAGCACCCGCTCGCGCGGGTCGCCTGCGGGGTCCTGGTGGGGGTCGGCCATGGTGTTTGCGTTCAAACTACGTCCCACCGGGCAGCCCCGCCAGCCAAAGCCGCCCTAGGAGACAGGGCCCCTCCTGGAGGGACGGGCCGTGAGGAAGTTCGCGGGCGGGAGATCCAATCCGGCCGCGCCCACGCACTACAGGAGGACGTCCTTGACGGGGAAATCAGGGCCGGAAGCCGGGCCCCCACGGCACGGCCCTGCCATGGGCGCCCGGCTTGTAGTACCGCTCAGGAACCGTCGTCCTCCGCGTCGTCCCCGCCGCCATCCCCGGGAGCCCGGCCGAGCAGCCGGTCCACCTCCGTGTGCGCGCCTTCCGCCTGCGCCGCGCTGATGCGCTTGTAGAGCTTCAGCGCGTCCACCACGTGGTGCGCGTGCTTCCACAGCGCCCGGGAACCACTGGACGGCGAGCGCTTGCGCGGAGACGGCAGCATCGCGGCGAGCACCGCTCCCTGCGCCACGGAGAGCTGGGACGCGGACACGCCGAAGTGCTCCCGCGCGCCCGCCTCAATCCCATACACGCCGTTCCCCCACTCCACCACGTTGAGGTACAGCGTCAGGATGCGCTGCTTCGTCAGCGCTTCCTCCAGCCGGTGCGCCAGCACCAGCTCCTTCAGCTTGCGCACCAGGCTGCGGTCCGTGGACAGCCAGAGGTTCTTCGCCAGCTGCTGCGTGAGCGTGGACGCCCCCCGCCCCAGCTCCCCCTTCTCCACCGCCTGCCCCACCGCGCGCGCCAGCTCCACCGTGTCCACGCCGTCGTGCAGGTAGAAGCTCGCGTCCTCGGAGATGAGCACCGCGTCCACCGCGGGCTTGGACACCGCGGACAACGGCACCCACTGCTGCCTCCGGCGCGGCTTGCGCCCGGCCTCGCGCGCCTCGTTTGCCCGCTGCTCGATGAGCGCCGTCGTCTTCGGGTTCTCCTTCGCCAGGGAACTCGCATCCGGCAGCCCGGCGAACGTGAGCGCCGCGGTCCCCAGGCCCAGCACCAACACGCCCACGAACACCCAGCGCGCCCAGCGCCTCCTTCGCGGCGGCGAGGGCTGCACCTCCGGCGGTGCCGGCCGGATGGGCCCGGCGGGTTCGGGGCTCGGGGACTCGGATGGACCTTCGACGGTGGACATCTTCCGGCCGTGTCTAGCGCCGTGCCGTCCGGGCGTCACCCTTCACGGTGAGCTTCGCGGAGGCCAGGCGCGTCTCGGGCGAACGCCAGCGCTCGTCCACCGACGCGAAGCCCGCCACCAGCTCACCCGCGAGGTAGCCGCGCGTCTTCTTCCCCTTGCGGCGCAGCCAGTCGTTGATGACTTGCCCCTTCGCGTCCTTGCGCGCCTCCGGCTGCGCGAGGTTGAAGCGCGAGCGCTTCACCAGCCCGCCGGACTTGTGCACGAACGTCACCGTGCCGTCCGTCCCCACCCGCTCCACGATGCCGATGTGCGTGAGGCCGTCGTTGATGAGGCCGTCGCGGTTGCGGTCGAACGTGTTCTTGAAGAACACCAGCGCGCCCGGCTTCGGCGTCTCCGTCAGCATCCCCAGCGCGCGTGCCTTGCGGTGGATGGCCGTGACGCCGTTCTCCTCTGGCAGCACGTCGTCCGGCAGCAAATCCAACCGACGCTGCTGGAACGCCAGCCGCGTCATGCCCGAGCAGTCATCGCTCACCGTCGAGCTCATCTTCGCCAGCGTCGTCATCCCCACCCAGGACTTCGCCCGCCACAGCGCCCGGTCCGACAACTCGACCACCGGCCGGGCCTTCTTCGTCGCCGTGACCTTGTTCGCTGCCTGAGCCGCCCCGCCCCACACCAGCGCGCTCACCAACGCGCCCACCCACACGCCTCGTCCCATGCGCACGCGACAGAGCAACAGCCGTGCCCGGTCTTCGCGGCGTTGCGCATGTCCATCTCACGACGAAGCGCGCGCACCCGTCGGCATGCGCTGGGCAAGGAAGTTCCCACCCATGGCAACCGCGCGCCCTGAATCCCTCAGGGCACGACGGCGGGCGGGATTGCCGGCTCGGCGCCCCGGTTCCCATTCGAGGATTCCTGCCCGGCACTCGACGGGACGTTGTTCCACAGGGTGCCGCCCCTCACCCGCAGCCGGCCCGTGTCGTTCAACTGCATGAGGTGCGAGTCGTGGACGGTGCCCCCCCGAACGCGGCCCGGGTCGGCAGGCACGGCGCCCATGGGCGGAGGGGACGTCTCACCTTCAAAGGTCTGCGCCGGCGCGCAGCCCCTGCTCGCGCATCCGGGGCTGAAGGACTCGCCGGGCGGGCTCGGGAAGCGGGTCCGCTCGGGGGCCCAGGTCCGCGCGGGCCTGGGCTGTATCAGCCTCGGAGGGTTGGGAGCCGGAAACTCCGTGGGCGACGGGCTCATCTCCCGGGCCTCCAGCGAGACCATCAGCGGCAGCGCCAGCCCCAGCACCGCGAACTGCCCCAAGGCGCCGGGCATCCGCGAACCGGGCGCGGGCAGTACCTGGGTGCGCAGACTCGACAGGATGAACGCACCGCCAATGGCCGTGCACAGCGCGAGCGCGCCCCACGTCATGGCCTGGGCCGTGATGACAATGGAGGACAGGCGCCAGGTCGCGCCCACGTCCACCGCCGCCCTCCAGGCGTGGTCCCTCCAGTCCGCCGCCGGCCCGGCCATGCCGTAGCCCACCGCGCACGCCGCCACCCAAACGGCGGCGCCATGCACCTCGCGCCGGAGGAGCCACCCCTGCGTGAGGCCCACCGCCACCCCCATCCCGATGGACGCCGTCCCGGGCGACAGCCCCAGCGCCACGGCCAGGGCCCGCGAGCCCACCAGGCCCACCGCCACCGCCATCGCCGTCATCCCCGCCCAGCCAGACACCTGGAGCCCCGCCCGGCGCAGCGCGAACGCCTGCGCGTTCCCCAGCATCGCCCCCGCGACCGCGAAGACGCCCAGCTCCGCGAGCCGGTGCACCACGCCCTGCTCCACCGAGGACAGCCGCCAGACGGCCGCCGAGCCCAGCAACGTCTCCAGCAGGCGGGCCCAGTCCTCCGCCTGCGTCCACGGGACAAGCAGGCCCAGCACGGTGACCACGGAGACGAGGAGGACGTGGACAAGACGAGAGCCCATGGCCCGGCAGTCTGCGCGAGCCCCCCGCTCCAAAGCCATTCACCGAGGCACCTTCCTGCCCGCCGGCCAACGGAGGTGTCGCCCGGTGGAGGTGGATGTACGGCGCGACAGGACCTCACGGGTTAGACTGAATCCCGGTGCGTTTCGCCTACTACCAGCGCCTGTCGCCCGCCGAGCAGCGCATCTACCGGCGGAGCGACGCCGTCACGGAGGTGCCCCTGCGGACGCCCGCGACGCTGCGGCCCGGGGTGGAGGCGGTGCGGCAGGCCCTGCTCCAGGAGGACCGGGCGGCGCTCCAGGCCGCGACGCAGTCCCTGGCCCGCGCGTTGACCGAGCGGCTGGAGGTGGCCGGGGTGGAGGTGGAGGTGCTGGAGACGCGGCCCTCGAATGAAGAGGGAGAGCTGCACGGGCTCTACACGTGGGCGCCCGGGCAGCGGCCCCGCATCCAGGTGTGGATGCGCACCGCGAAGCGCGGCCGGGTCGTGGCCTTCCGCACGTACCTGCGCACCTTCCTGCACGAGCTCTGTCACCACCTGGACTTCCTCTGGCTGGAGCTCGGCGCCTCCTTCCACACGGAGGGCTTCTTCCAGCGCGAATCGAGCCTCTTCGGGCAGCTGGTGCCCCCGTCAGCGGGGTTGGAGCGCAGTGAAGCGTCGGACACTGGGAAATGGAGCACGAGCACAAGGCGCGGCCGGCGCTAGATTGCCGCCCCTATGGCGCATCCCACCGACGACAAGAACTTCCGTCTGCCCACCACCCTCCGACCGCGCCGCTATCAGGCGACGGTGACCCTGGACCTGGAGGGCCGCACCTTCACGGGTGAGCAGCGCGTGGAGCTGGAGCTGGCCCAGCCCACCACGGAGATCATCCTCCACGCCAACGCACTGGAGCTGGGCGAGGTCACCTTCCGCGCCGGCAACGACGTGCGCAAGCCCGCGTCCAAGCGCGTGGCCCCGGTGAGCGAGACGGTGGTGCTCACGTTCGACGCTCCCCTGCCCGCGGGCAGCGCCACGCTGGACGTGCTCTGGACGGGGCACTTCAGCGACGGTCTGCGCGGCCTTTACGCGGCGGGCAAGGTGGCCGCGACGCAGTTCGAGGCCGCGGACGCGCGCCGGCTGTTCCCCTGCTTCGACGAGCCCGCGTTCAAGGCGCGCTGGGCGCTCACGGTGCGCGTGCCGGAGGGCCACGCGGTGCTGGGCAACGGCCGCGTGGTGAAGGATGAGAAGGACGGGGCGCTGCGCAAGGTGACGTTCGAGGAGACGGAGCTGCTCAGCTCGTACCTCATCGCGCTGGTGGTGGGCCCGCTGGTGGGCACCCCGGAGGAGAAGGCGGAGGGCATCCCGGTGCGCACGTGGGCGCTGCCGGAGAAGGCGCACCTGGCGAAGTTCGGGCAGGACGCGGCACTCCAAGTATTGCCCCGGCTGCAGGACTACTTCGGGCTGCCGTATGCCTTTGGCAAGGTGGACCAGGTGGGCATCCCGGACTTCGAGGCGGGCGCGATGGAGAACGCCGGCCTCATCACCTACCGGGAGGTGGCGCTGCTGTTGGATCCGGCCACCGCGCCGCTGTCCGTGCAGAAGCGCGTGGCGGAGGTGGTGACGCACGAGCTGGCGCACCAGTGGTTCGGCAACTGGGTGACGATGGTGTGGTGGGACGACCTCTGGCTGAACGAGGCGTTCGCCACGTGGATGGCTTTTAAAATCGTCGACCAGTGGCGGCCGGACTGGCGCATGTGGCTGGACTTCGACGCGCACCGGGCGAGCGCGCTGGCGCTGGACGCGCTCAAGTCCACGCACCCCATCCACGGTGAGGTGCGCAACGCGGGCGAGGCCGGTGAGAGCTTCGACGCGATTACGTACGAGAAGGGCGGCGCGGTGCTGCGGATGATTGAAGGGTTCCTGGGAGAGGGGCCCTTCCGCGAAGGCATCCGGCTGTACATGCGCAAGCACGCGCGCGCGAACGCGGTGAAGGAAGACCTGTGGAACGCGCTCGGTGAAGCGGCGAAGCAGCCGGTGAACGAGCTGGCCACCAAGTGGATTGGCCAGAGCGGCTTCCCGCTGGTGTCGGTGAAGGTGGAGGGGCGGAAGGTGACGCTGTCGCAGCGGCGCTTCTATTCGGAGCCGGGGGTGAAGAGCCCAGAGACGTGGCCGGTGCCCATGGTGCTGCGCTTCGAGGACGCGGGCGGCGTGCGGGAGCAGCGCGTGCTCTTCCGCGACACGGAGACGACGGTGACGCTGGAGGGCGGCGCGGGCGAAGTGAAGTGGCTGTGCGCCAACGGCGGCTCCACGGGCTTCTACCGGGTGGCGTACGAGAAGCCGGCGCTGGACGCGCTTGCGGCGAACCTGGGGACGCTGGCGCCGTCGGAACGCATCTCGCTGCTGGCGGACACGTGGGCGCTGGTGCGCTCGGCGCAGGCGCCGGTGGCGGACCTGCTGGACCTGGCGGCGCGCTTCGGGGACGAGGAGGACGAGGCGGTGCTGGACGAGCTCGTCGGGCGGCTCGGGTACATCGAGAACCGGCTGACGGAGGGCGAGGACCAGGAGCGCTTCCGCCGGTGGGTGGAGCAGCTCTTGGGCGGCGGCCTGAAGAAGCTGGGCTGGCAGGCGGCGCAGGGCGAGCCGGACCGGGTGCGGCTGCGCCGCGCGGCGCTGGTGCGCGCGGTGGGTGGTCTGGCGCGCAGTCCGCAGGTGCTGGCGGAGGCGCGTCCGCTGGTGGCGCGGATGCTCCAGGGAGACAAGACCGCGCTGGACGCGAACCTGCTGGACACGGCGGTGGGCATGGTGGCGCGCGCGGGTGACTCGGCGCTGTTCGATGATTTGTCGCAGCGGATGCCCAAGGAGCCGGACCCGGCGACGCAGCGGCGCTACCTGATGGCGCTCACGGCCTTCGAGGACGCGACGCTGGCGGAGCGGGCGCAGGGCCTGCTGTTCACGGAGACGGTGAAGACGCAGGACGTGGCGAGCTTCGCGACGGGCCTGTTGGGCAACCGCACCGGGCGCGACGCGTGGTGGGCGCATTTGCAGAAGAGTTGGAAGGACCTGGTGTCGCGCACGGGCGCGGCGCCCATGCTGCTGCGCCGGGTGGTGGAAGGCCTGGGCCTGCTGCGCACGCGCGAGCAGTTGGAGCAGATGAAGGCCCTGCTCCAGGCGAACCCCATTCCGGAGGCACAGCAGGCCACGGCGCAGACCCTGGAGCGGCTGACCCAGGACGTGGCCCTGCGCGAGCGCGTGGCCCCGGAGGTGGCCGCGTGGTTGAAGCGCCGGCCGTGATGCCCTGAAGGACGCCTCCGGCCGCGCATCTGGAAGTTGCGCGGCCGGGGGGTTCTGGGGATGGTTCGAGATGCCTCGGGGCTTGCCCGGGGCGCACTGCACGGCGCCTGGCCGTGCGCCAGGACACCGCCGCCATGCCGCCCCCTTCCGCGCCCCTCCTCCCCTCCTTCCGCATCCAGGGGTTCCGAGCGTTCAGGGATCTGGAGATTCCGCGCCTGGGCCGCGTCAACCTGATTGTCGGCAAGAACAACGTGGGGAAGACCACGTTGTTGGAGGCGATCAAGGTCTATTCGGCAGGTTCAGATGCGGCATGGGAGCTCAAGGAACTTCTTGAGTTCCGCCAAGAGGTCCATCGGCATGCACCTCGAGACGACAAGGCCCAACGCATCAACATCATGCGTGCCTTCTTCCAGCCTCCCGAGCAGCCTGCGCTGACATCTTTTTACCTGAGCACCCGCGATCTCGACCCGAAGCTTTCCGTCCGGCTGGGCAGAAGCCCCTTGGTGCAGGGAGAGAAAGGCTCCCGAGCATCAGGGGCATCCTTCATCGCGGCGGATGAAAAGCCCTCATCTCCTCAGGATGAGCTGGAGGAGGAAGTACTTCAGGTCCGGATCACTACTGGCTCATATCGGTACCATCGAGTTATCGACCTAAGCGATCTCCGGTCTTCAAGCGTGGCCGGCAGCTTGGTCGAAAGCCGACTCAATGCCAGGAACTCTTTTGCCTGCCAATACTTGCCAGCACGAGGCATCAAACCGCTTGATATCGGGCCGTTGTGGGACAGCATTGTCCTTACCAATGGCGAACAATCAGCGCTCCAAGCCCTGAGGATCATTGCTCCTGATATCGAGCGCGTTTCTCTTGTCGAAGGCGCAATGTACCAGGGTACGCGCTACGCTCTTGTTGCCAGAAGAGGCCATACATCTCCCGAGCCGCTTCAAAGCATGGGCGACGGAATGAACCGGATCTTCGAACTCGCCCTAGGGTTGGTGAATTCCAAGCACGGAATCTTCCTGATTGATGAGGTTGAGAGCGGCGTCCACTACGCGGCACAAGAGCAGCTCTGGCGGTTCATCTTCGAGGCTTCCAGTCAGCTCGGTGTGCAGGTCTTCGCCACCACGCACAGCTGGGATTGCATCACGGCCTTCCAGAAGGCAGCGTCCGCCCACCCTGAAGACGGAACGCTCATCAGCCTCGCCCAAACGGATAGCGACATCAAAGCCACCGTCTTCAACGAAGGCGACCTGGAGATCATCACCCGGGAATCCATCGAGGTCCGCTGATGCCGCCCAAGCCAGAGCGGATCCTCTTGGTCGAAGGCGCGGAGGACCGCGAAGTCGTCTACCACCTCTGCAACCACCACAAGCTCGACAACAAGCAACTCTTCGTTGTTGAAGCCAAGGATGGTTACGAGCGGCTGCGCGACGACTTGAAGGTCCGTCCACGTGTCCCCGGAGTGAAGACCATTGGCGTCGTTGTCGACGCGGATGAAGACCTTGCCCACCGGTGGCAGTCCCTCCGCGACGTGCTCGAACACTCCGGCTACACGCAGCTACCCAGCCAGCCCGAAGCAGCCGGCGTCATCATCCCCGCCCAAGGCACGCTGCCGCGCATCGGCATCTGGATGATGCCGGACAACCAGCTCACGGGGATCCTGGAGGACTTCCTCCAGCAGCTCGTCACGCAGAACGACCCGCTCCTGCCCACAGCCTTCACGGCCCTGGACACCCTCCCCGAGCGCCGATTCAAGCCCACCTACCGCTCCAAGGCCGCCATCCACACCTGGCTCGCCTGGCAGCAGGAACCCGGCACGCCGCTCGGACAGGCCGTGTCCAAGCACTACCTCCAGGCGGACCACGAGCTCGCTCAGCGCTTCGTGGCCTGGATGCGGCGCCTGTTCATCCCCGCTCCCGAAGCCCCAGCCCCATGAAGACCACGCTCACGCCCGAAGCCTCCGCCGCCTCCCGTGAAGCCCTGCGCCGCGCCAACGTGGCGTTCACCCACGCGTATCCGGGCGAGTCCTCCCGGCGCCAGCCCGTGCACACCGTGTACGGCGGCGCCCACCTCTTCCGCGCTGGCACCGCGCGGAAGATGGGGGACCTGGCGCTCGCGGCGCTGCGCGACTACGCCGCCGATGGCTCCCAGCTCGCCCACGGCCTGGGCCTGCCCCAGCGCGGCGGCTTCGCCCAGCGCGTCCATGACCGCGTCGTGGACAAGCTCCAGCGTGAACCCGTGGAGGACTTCCGCATCGACTTCGAGGACGGCTATGGCCACCGGCCCGACTCGGAAGAAGACGCCCACGCCGTCGCCGCCGCCACGGAGGTGGCCCGGGGCCTGGAGCAGGGCTCGCTCCCGCCGTTCATCGGCATCCGCGTGAAGTCCTTCACGGAGGAGCTCTGCGCCCGCGCCTCGCGAACCCTGGACCTCTTCGTCACCACGCTGCTGGAGCAATCCGGTGGCAGGTTGCCTCAGTCCTTCGTCGTCACCCTGCCCAAGGTCACCGTGCCTGAACAGGTGACCGCCCTGGCGAAGCTGCTGTCGGAGCTGGAGTCCGCCCACCGCCTGTCTCCCGGCGCGCTCGCCCTGGAGCTGATGGTGGAGACGCCCCAGGCCCTCTTCGACGCGCGCGGCAGGCCGCACCTGCGCTCGCTCGTGGAGGCCGGCGAGGGCCGCTGCTCCCACGTGCACCTGGGCGTCTACGACTACACCGCCGCCCTGGATGTCAGCGCGCACATGCAGCACATGCTCCACCCCGCCTGCGATTACCTGCGCGACACCGTGCAGGTGCTCCTCGCGGGCAGTGGCGTGCACCTGTCCGACGGCGCCACCAACGTCATGCCCGTGGGCCCCCACCGCAAGCAGGGCGACACCCCGCTCCTCCCCACGCAGCGGCGCGAGAACACCGACGCCGTGCACCGCGCATGGCAGCTGGCGTACCGGCACACGCGCCACTCGCTGGAGCGCGGCTACTACCAGGGCTGGGACCTGCACCCCGCCCAGCTCCCCGTGCGCTACTCCGCCGTCTACGCCTTCTTCCTGGAGGGCCTGGAGCCAGCGTCCCAGCGCCTCAAGGCCTTCGTGGACAAGGCCGCCCAGGCCACCCTGCTGGGCGACGTGTTCGACGACGCCGCCACCGGCCAGGGCCTGCTCAACTTCTTCCTGCGAGGCCTGGCCTGCGGCGCCCTCACGGAAGAGGAGACCCGCGCCACCGGCCTGACGCTGGAGGAGCTGAGAAGCCGCTCCTTCCGCGCTATCGTCCAGGGCCGCGCGTCACGCTGACGCGGGCGGCTCCGCGGGGGGCACCGCGCTCCGGGGCCCCAGCCACTCGCGCGCGACGGCCACGTCCACCGCGAGGATGCCCAGCAGGAACAGCCACGGCCCCGGCTTCGACGACAGGCCCGTCAGCGCCCAGACGGTGATGAGCCCCGCGAGCACCGCCGGCACCACCGAGGGCAATGCCTCCCGCGCGCGCCGCACCGACCCCAGCACGCCCAGCGCCAGCAGCCCCAACACCACACCCGTCGCGCCCAGCCGGCCGCGCCCCGTCCCCGCGCCCTGCCCCGACGACGGGAACACCAGCGTGTTGAACTTCCACGTGTGGTTGTCCTCGATGTCCCAGGCGAAGTTGTCGTCGATGGTGATGTTGCGCTCGCGCTGCAGGTGGGCCGTGGGCACCAGCGACCACGCCGAGCTCCACGGCAGCAAGAGCCCCACCGCGCACGCCGCCACGCCCGCGAACACCCACCGCTTCAGCCGCACGTCCGCCGGCCGCTTCGTGAGCGACGGCTCCGCCAGCGACGACGCCTGGAACGCCCGCCACTGCACGGAGCCCAGCACCACCGCCGCCAGCACCCACAAGAGCGGCGCCACGCCCAGCCCCAGCGACAGGAACGCCTGCGTCACCGTGAGCGCGGTGAACATCGGCAGGAACGCCGGATGCGCGGCCCACTTCACCACCGGCACCAGCGTATCCGGCAGCTTCCGGCCCGCGGCCACCCACTCGCGCGCGCCCAGCATGCCGGCGCCCACCAGCATCAACACCGACCATGGCAGCCCCAGCCCGCCGCCGACGAAGGGCAGCACCGGCGCCACCACCGCCGCCGCCACCAGTCCGGAGCCGAGCAGCGGCAGCGAGCCCCCGGGCAGCCGCTCGCGCAGCCTCGGGTCGTCCAGCACGTCCTGCACCGCGCGACCCGCCGAGTCCGCCGCGCGCTGCGCCTTGTCCGCCACCTCGTCCATCACCGGCGACCCGGGCGCGTTCACGTCCCCGCCGCAGTGGGGGCACGTCCGCGACGACTGGCCTTCAGGGAGCGGCTGACCACAGTGCGGGCAGGACATGGCGCGAGTCCTCCTCAGATGAAACAGGAGCGCGAAAGCCTACACCGCGTCCCCGCTGCATCCTCCATGAACGCGCGGGAAGCCCCCAGGGCTTCGCACCCTTCGCATACCCGGCTGCTACCAGAGCATGTCCTGGTCCTCGGTGACGCCGGGGACGTTGGACAGCTTCAGCTCCTGGCCACCCACGCGCAGGGTGCCCTCGAAGAAGCCCACGGGCTGGGCGAAGTGGCTCACCACGAGCCGCAGGTTGCGCTCCTCGCGGTGCACGTAGATGGGCTTGAAGCGCAGGTCCACCGCGCCGTCCGCCGTCGTCAGGCGCCACGGGTCCAGCAGCTCCTTCGCGTCGTACTCGAAGCGCGCGCGGCCCACCGGGTAGAGCCGGTCGCCCAGCCAGACGGCGTTCTCGTTGGCCTCGGTGGCGCTCTCGTTGAAGCCCTCCACCAGGTTGAGCCCCACGGGCGTTCCGTCCGGCAGCCGCCCGGCCGCGAAGGCCCAGCGCCAGGCGGTGTGCCGCGCCAGGTAGCCCTGCGTGTAGTCCATGCCACCCACGCCGCCGTCCAACCGGAAGCGCCGGCCCCCCGCCTCCAGACTCCCGAAGGCCAGCAGGCCGCTGCGCTTCTGGGTGACGTTGACCAGCCCGTCGCCCTCCACCGGCGCGATGACGGTGAGGGCCGGCGGACCGCCTGCCACCAGCAGCTCGCCGTTCCACTGGAACGTCTGGAGCGACTGCGTGCGCATGCGGCTGACGTCCACCTCCACCTGGTAGCGCTCGTCGGACTCGCCGCGCTTCACGGACATGCGCCCGCCCAGCGTGCGGAAGGCCGCCACGAGCCCCGCGCCCGGCTTGTCGCTCACCTCCGCCAGCGGCCCGGGCACGCCCAGGAAGCTCACGTCACAGAGCGGCTTCTTCTCCTGGAGGTCCACCGCCACCGCGAAGGCGTTGGCCGTGTAGCCCAGGTCCACCACCGCGAAGAGGGCCGCCACCTCCTGCGTGGCGACGAAGGTGTAGTGCCAGCGCTTGCGCTTGAGCAGCCGCGTCGCGCGCCCCGGCGCCCACTTCCCCAACAGCCGGGGCAGGTCCACCTCCGGCAGCTCTCCCTGGTACGTGCCGAACCGCGGTTCCCCTGCCGTGGAGGCCACCGAGTTCGGGGCGAAAGGCAGCAGGGCTTCTCGTTCACGCTCAAGCGTCATCGCGAAACATTGGACGGCACTTCGCCGCCCCTGTCACGTGAACACGCTGGCCAAGTTGTGCCCCGAAGACACTCGCCCCCCCGGCTCGGTTGACCCATGCCTGCTCGCTAGCTCCTGCCGAAGATGATGCGCTCCTGGGTCAACAGACGCGTGGTGAAACGCAGCGCCACCAGTGACACCACCACGCAGGACACGAGCGCGAGCAGGAAGGGCACCGGCCCCAGCGTCTCGCCGCGCATCACCTCGCCCGCGAGCAGCTCCTGTCCCAGCACCGGCACCGCGAACATCCACGTCTGCGTCTGGATGGGAGACAGGGCCAGCAGCATCCCGGGCAGCGTGGGCAGCACCATCAGGAGCGACAGGTACGTCTGCGCCTCCTTGAACGAACGTGCATAGGTGGACACCCACATCTGCACGGCGGACGCGGCCAGCACCAGCGGCAGCACCGCGGCCAGCATGCCCAGCGCGGCCGGCGTGTCGAAGCGGGCCCGCACGCCCAGGTCCTCCAGCGGCACGCGCTTCACCACCAGGAAGTAACCCACCAGACACAAGAGCACGCCCGCGCCCGCCATCGCGCAGGTGGCCAGCCACTTGCCCGCCACCACCGCGCCGCGAGGGGCCGGGTTGAGTAACAGGGGCTCCAGCGAGCCGCGCTCGCGCTCGCCCGCCATGGTGTCGCTGGCCAGCTGCATGCCGCCCGCGAACGCCGCCATCACCAGGAACAGCGGGATGGTGGTGAGCACCGTGGCCGCGGTGCGCTCGGGAGTGGACAAATCCAGCTCGTCCACGCGCACGGGCACCGCCAGCTCCGGCGACACGCCGCGCGCGAACAGGCGCTGGCTGCCGGTCTGCTGCGAGTACACCGCCAACATCCGCTGCGCGCGCTGCACGGACTGACGGGCCTTGTTGCGCGAGCTGTCCATCACCAGCCGCACCGCCGCGGTGTGCCCGTCCGTGAAGTCCTTCGAGTAGTCGTCCGGCACCACCAGCACCAGGTCCAGCTTCCCGGCCTGCACCAGCGCCTCGTAGTCCTGCGGGGCCTCCGACAGCTTCGCGCCGTAGCGCTCCAGGAAGGCCATCAGGCTGGGCGCGTGCTCGCGGCCCACCACCGGCATCTCCAGCGGCCGGTCCTGCCGGTACCAGGAGGCCATCACGTTGAACATCACCAGGAACACCAGCGGGCCCAACAGCGGCCACATCACCGCGGTGCCCAGCGTGCGCTTGTCCCGCAGATGGTCCAGCACTTCCTTGCGCAGCACCGTCCCGATGAGGCCCTTCATTCGCGCAACCCCTGCTCGCTGCCAATCACGCTCACGAAGGCTTCCTCCAGGCTGTCCTTGCCGGTGCTCGCGCGCAGCGCATCCGCCGTGCCGTCCGCCACCACCCGCCCGCGCGCCACCACCACGATGCGGTCACACAGCGCGGCCACCTCCTGCATCACGTGGCTGGAGAACACCACGCAGCAACCCTGCGCCTTCAACTTGCGCAAGAGCGTGCGCACGGAGCGCGTGGCCATCACGTCCAGGCCGTTGGTCGGCTCGTCCAGCAGCACGTTGCGAGGCCCGTGCACCAGCGCGCGCGCCAGCGCCACCTTCACGCGCTCGCCCTGGCTGAAGCCCTCCGTGCGCCGGTCCGCGATCTCCTTCATGTCCAGCAGCTCCACCAGCTCCTCCACGCGCGCATCCAGCGCGGAGCCGGACAGGCCGTGCAGCTCGCCGAAGTACCGCGCGTGTTCGCGCGCGGTGAGGCGCGGGTAGAGGCCTCGCGCGTCGGGCAGCACGCCCAGCGCGCGCCGGGCCGCCTCCGGCTGCTTCGCCACGTCCACGCCGTCCACGGTGGCGGTGCCGCCGTCCGGGCGCACCAGCGTGTAGAGCATGCGCAGCGTGGTCGTCTTGCCCGCGCCGTTGGGGCCCAGGAGGCCCGTGATGACGCCGTCCTCCGCTGTGAAGGTCACGTCATTCACGGCCGTCACGGAGCCGAAGCGCTTGTGCAGGTTCCTGGCTTCAATCATGGGCGCTTGAGTCCTACGGAACAGGGCCGGCGAAGGAGGTGAAGAAGGGCGGCCGCTTGAGGCCCGCGCCACAGTCGGGCGTCAGGCCCTCCACGCTGCCGCGCGTGAGCACGTCCGCCATCAGCGTGCGCGCGCAGTCCGCGCCCACCGTGTTGTGCCCCAGCCCCGGCACCACCACGTGCAGGCTGTGCGTGAGCGTCCGCTTCGCCTCCTCGCCCCAGGGTGGCGGCGTCACGGGGTCCAGCTCGCCGGACAACAGCAGCGTGGGGATGTCCGACTTCACGGGCTCGCGGAAGCTCGCGGGCACGTTCGCCTGGGGCCACTTCGCGCACGCGCGCTTGATGTCCAGCGCCATGCGCGGGCCGAACCAGGTGCCCTTCGCTTCACGCTCGGCGTCCTCCTCCGTGAAGAAGGGCGCGTCCTCCGCGCACACCACCGCCAGGAACATGCCGCGGCTGGTGGTGCGCGCCACCTCGTCGGTGAGCCCCAGCGACAGCGCCACGAAGGGCGTCCAGTCGTCCTTCGCGGCGCGGTCCAGCATCAGCGGGACGAGCGACGCGACGTCCGGGCTGTAGAGCAGCGAGAACAGCTCCGACAGGAAGACGCGCCGGGTGAGCGTGAAGTCCTCCGGCACGCCCGTGCGCGGGTGCGACAGGTGCACCTTCGCGGGCGCGGCCTCCAGCTTCGCGAGCAGCGCTTCCGTGCGGGCGCGCAGGTCCGGATAGGCCTTCGCGCAGACGCCGTCCTTCGCGCACGCGTCCATCAGCAGGTCCAGGGCGCGCTGACCGTCGCGCGCGGCGTACAGCGGCAGGTACTGCCCCATGGGGGCCACGCCATCCAGGATGGCGGTGCGCACGCGGTCCGGGTGCTGGCGCATGTACACCAGCGCCGCGCGCGTCCCGTAGGAGATGCCCCACAGGTTCACCTGCCGGTAGCCCAGCGCCGCGCGCACGTCGTCCAGGTCGTCCATGGCGATGGACGTGGTGTAGAGCCGCTCGTCCGCGTCCCAGCCCTTGCGGCACTGGGGAATCACGTCCGCGTCCTCGCGGTCCTCGAAGCGCTCCGCCAGCGACGTGCGCGAGGGGTTCAACGCCTCGCAGTCCAGCGGGTGCGAATCCCCCGTGCCGCGCTGGTCCACGAACACGATGTCGCGCTGACGCCGGATGCGATCCAGCGCGGGCAGGATGCGCGTGCGGGACGCCGCCTGGCCAGGGCCGCCCGCGAGGAAGAACAACGGGTCCTCCTTCGGCTGCGACGCGAGCGCGGGCACCACCACCACGCGCAGGGAGATTTTGCGCCCCTTCGCCGCGGCCCGGTCCTCGAAGACCTCCAGCGTGCCGCAGAGGGTCTGCGCGGCCACCCCGTCCAGCCGGCACGGCTTCAGGTCCATCCGCCGCGCGGAGGCCGTCTCCGCGTTGGAGGACCGGGAGCAGCCCGTGAGTGACAGCGCCGCCAGCACCGCCAGCGCGAGCCACCTCCCCGGACGGCTTCCCGGAGGCGCGGCGAGGGGGTGAGACAAGATGCCACCTGTCACGGCGGGCCAACCTCCAGCACGGGGGAGTCCCCTTGGCGCATACCATTGGCGCACCGAAGGTGCACCCGTCGAAGCCCCGACACGCGCGGCGATTGAATCCGCGCGAACGCGGTGCGTCCTCTGCTACGCCCATGCCCATGAAGAAACGCGCGTTCCTGGTCCTCTTCGCCCTGTCGCTCACCACGCTCTCCGGCTGCGCAGCGCTGCAGAGCCTGCTCAACGGTGCCTTCAAGAAGCCCACGCTGAAGTTCAAGACGGCCCGGCTGGCGAACGCCTCCCTGTCCGACGCCACGGTGGATCTGGTGTACGAGCTGGACAACCCCAACAGCCTGGGACTGAAGCTGGCGTCGGTGGACTACGCCTTCTTCGTGGAGGGCAAGCAGCTGGTGGCCGGCAAGCCGAAGGAGGGCCTGAACCTCAAGTCCAACGGCAAGAGCCAGATTGTCTTCCCCGCCAACGTGAAGTTCGCGGACATCGCGCCGGTGGTGACCACGTTCCTGGACAAGGACGCGGCGGCCTTCAGGGCACAGGGGACGCTGGGCATCCAGACGCCGCTGGGCGTGCTGAAGTTCCCCCTGGAGAAGGAGGGCACGTTCCCCGTCCCCAAGATTCCCCAGGTGCAGTTCCAGGCGCCGCGCATCACCAACGTCACGCTGAGCGGGGCCACGGTGGAGTTCCCCCTGGCCATCACCAACCGCAACGCCTTCCCCCTGCCGGTGGCGGGCATCACCGGCGCGCTCAAGGTGGCGGGCGCCAACGTGGGCAACCTGTCCACGGGCAACCTGGGCATGCTGGATGGCAGCGGGACGAAGCAGGTGACCCTGCCGCTCACCATCAACTTCGCGAGCGCCGCCTCCGCGGCCATGGCGCTGCGCTCGGGCGGTAACGCGCAGGTGAGCCTGACGGGCAACCTGACGTCGGACGCGCAGTCCGTGCCCCTGAACCTGAGTCAGCTCGTGAATTTCACGAAATAGACAGCAGGGCATGCAGGGAAGCGGGCGGTGCATGGGACACCGGGGATGTTGTCCCCGGGCAGGGGAGCCGTTACGGTTGCGCCGCTTCCCGAGGGCCCCCCATGCGCCGCATCCTCTTCAAGTCCAAGATCCACCGCGCGACGGTGACCCAGGCCGACCTCGACTACGAGGGTTCGGTGACCATCGACAAGGACCTGCTCAAGGCGGCGGACATCCTGCCCTTCGAGAAGGTCGCGGTGTGGAACGTCACGCGCGGCACCCGGCTGGAGACGTACGCCCTGGAGGGCGAGTCCGGCAGCGGTGTCATCTGCATCAACGGCGCCGCCGCGCACCTGAACCAGCCGGGTGACCTGGTCATCCTGGCCACCTTCGCGGAGGTCGAGGAGGCGGAGGCCGCCCACTGGAAGCCCACGGTCGTCTTCGTGGACGGCAAGAACCGGGCGGTTCCCGGCGTCACCGAGGAAATCCCCGGGCCCGCGCGCCGTATCGCGTAGAGACGCCCACGGGGTCCTTCCGGCACCTTTTGCCGCACCTGGCCCTGTCTGCCATGCTTCCCGCCTTTTCCTTGTTGGCGCGGAGGCGCGGCGACGCGCGTCCCGGAGGCGATGACGCGATGAAGTGGACGTGGGCGGGACTGACGGTCCTGGTGGCGGTGGCGGGGTGCAAGCAGGTGGGTCCGTATCAGCGTGACCCCAACGAGGAGGACGCGTTCGTCTCCAACGTGCCGCTCATCCGCGCGCCCGCCCAGGACCGCTGCGCGGCGCTGGGGAAGTCCTCCGTGCGCGGCGGCTGTGACGACGCCCTCTACCTGGCCCAGATGTACGCCCGGCGCCTGTCGGTGGGGGACGAGGTGTGCCTGGAGGGCGGCTTCGGCGAGGAGCCGGGCGCGGCGTGCAAGGCGCGCGCGGCGGTCATCGACACGGGGCCCAACCGGGTGAAGCTGGAAGTGCGCTCGGCGCGTCCGGATTCGCGGTGGTTCAAGTCCGAGATGCGACACGGCTGGTACGAAGAGGGCGCGTTGGTGGACCTGTACCTGGCCGAGCGGGGTTACTAGAGACGACCGGCCGCGTGCATCGCGGCCAAGGAGGAGGACATGGCCTTCTACGACGGCGTGACGGAGCGGCTGGGCTTCATGAAGAAGCTGACCCCCGCGGAGCTGAAGAAGCTGGGGTCGCTGCGCCTGTCGGACCTCATCCAGGGGGAGATCGGCCGGGCGCGCGTGCGCGTGGCGGCGCTGGAGAAGCGCTACCCGACCGCGACCACCAAGGAGCTGGCGCAGCGACTGGTGGATGAGAAGAAGAGCCTCGCGGGCATGGTGGGCGGCGTGAGCGGCGTGTTCGGGCTCATCTCGCTGCCGGCGGACCTGACGTTCATGGCGTACCTGCAGCTCGTCCTGCTCACCGACGTGGCCACGCTCTACAAGGCGAACCTCAAGACGGACCGGGCGCGCGGGGAGATGTTGGACTTGTTCGGCTACGCCAACGGGCTGGGGCCGCTGCACCGCTCCGGGCCGAAGGTGCTGGGGAAGCTGGCGGCGCTGCTGCTCGCGAAGGGCGGCATGACGACGCTGGGCCGCGCGATGCCGCTGGTCGCCGCGCCCATCACCGCGTACCTCAACAACCAGCACATCCAGATGGTGGGTGAGCAGGCCGTGCGCTTCTACGAGGGCTTCGACAAGGCGCACGCGAAGGCGCGCAGCGCCCGGCGCAAGGCTGCTGGCGCGGAGTAGAGCGCCCCGAGAAAATCAGGTCAGCAACCAGTTCAATATGTCCGTCACGTATCTCCGTTGATGACTTTCGCGGTCCCCATGGGGCCGGGATGCCGGATGCGACGCACGCAGGGCCGGACGCGGCGCTTGCTTACGGCATGGAGGGGTGCATGACGGAGCTTTCGGTGGAGGTGCGCGTGCAGGTGGCGCGGTGGCGGAATCTTCTCGTGGACGCGGCCCGCTGCGGCGCGCTGGAGAGCCCCCTGGACGTCCTGAGCCATCCCCACTGGGAGCCTCGGGAGCTCCAGGCGCTCTGGTGGCTGCGCTCGGAGAGCCTGCTGCCCGTGGGTGTGCTCGCCACGCGCCTGGGGGGACTGGCCATGCCACGCCTGAGCCGCCTGGTGGACCGGCTGGAGGACGGCGGCCTCGTGCGGCGGGAGCGCTCGGTGCGGCATGATCGCCGGCGCGTGCGCGTGCGCCTCACCGACGCGGGCCGCGCGCTCGCGGATCAGCTCGATGCGCAGGTGCAGGAGCGCATGGCGCGGCGGCTGGCCCCGCTCCAGGGAGAGACGCGCAGCGCGCTGATGGACGTCCTGGAGCTGTGGGTGCAGGCCCTGACCGTCCAGGCCCGCACCGCCGAGGAAGTGGCCGAGGAGAGCGTCGAGCTGGCCAGCGTCCCCGACGAGCTTCTAAGGGCGTCGGCCGCCTGAACTACAGCCGCACCTCCACGACGCCCGAGCGGCGGCACGCCTCCGCTCCGTCGCCCTCCCATTCGTTCCCCGCGCCCTGCACGAACATCGGCAGCACGTCCGAGGTCACTGCGCCCAACCGCCAGTGCCCCGCGCTGTCCGTCTCCGCGCGCATGGGTGGCATCGAACGGTACTTCCCGCCCACCATCACCAGGGCTCCCGCCACGGGACGTCCTTGATGGGTGACGTGAACCTCACAGGAGGGGCCGGCGGAAGGCGCTGGTGACAGCCGCACGTCCACGCTCGTGTCGTCCGCGCCCATCTGCGCCACGCTGCTGGGCCGTGACGCATAGGGCGCTGACGCGACCTGGACGCGGTAGGTCCCGGGCTCCAGCAGGGACACCGCCATGCCGTCCTCCTCCGGAACGAACTCCCGCGAAGGCACCGCGCTCCACAGCCCCTGCGCGTCGCGGCGCTCCAGCAGGTACACCGGATAGGGCGGCACCGTGCGCTCCTTCAACTGCGCCCGCGTGAAGCCATCCATTCGAACGACCAACCACCGGTACAACGGCACGCGCCACTCGACGTCCACCACGCCCTGCATCTCCTCTGTCGGCGTGAAGTCGAAGTCCCACATCGAAGGCGCCTCCGGACGGCCTTCCCCCTTCATTCCCCGATAGACGTTGAAGCGCGTCGTTTGCCATGCCGGCACGTCGGGAATCGTGAAGCGTCCCTCCCCGTCCACCGGCTCCTCTCCTCCCGGCCAGCTCACCATCCGCCCACCGGACCGGGACGAGTTCCCCAGCAGGACCCGTCCGCGCAGGGTGACGGAGCGGCCCACGCCTTCGGGGAACAGCCGCGCCACGTCCAGCGTCACCGGGGTCACGGTGCCTTCACGCAGGCGCACCTCGACTGGGCCACCCTCACGTCCCGAGGGCGCGCGCAGCCACAGCCTCACCGCCCGGTCCGGAGGCAGCGGCGCCAGGCGCGTGTCCGCGTCCGGGCTCAGCGGCACCGGCGAGCGATTCACGAGCGCCCATCCCAGGTCCGGGTTCACCAGCGCCAGCATGGGCTGAAGAGCGCTGGCCCGCTCGGCGTCGTGCGGATCCACGTCGCGCTCGATGCGCACGGAGAACGTCCCCTCCATGTTCCGCGCACCGTCCAGCCGGATGCTCACGCCCGTGGGCCGGTTCGCTCGCAGCACGCCCGCGTCCAGCGTGCCCGTCTTCGGCAAGGAGCCCGGCACGAAGTCCGCCCACCAGAAGGTCCCGTCCGGTTCGAACGCGACCACCTGGTAGCGCGGCGCGGGCGGCACGGCGACGGGCCCCACCACACCGCCCTGCGACGAAGCGGTGGCCGGCGCCTTCATCCACTCGCGCACGTTGGCCAGGTCCTCCAGGCTCGAAGGCCCCACGAGGCTGATCGTCTTCTGCCGCTTCTCCTCCTCCCACCATCCCTCATCCCCTTCGATGACGAACGCCGCGCCCACACGCGCCTCACCCGCGAACGGATGCGCCCCCTCCAACGTCGCCGTCAGCCACAGGCCCGCGTCCGCCACGGCCTCCACCGGGAGAGCCACCTCCGGCACGCTGGCGTCCTCGACCCTCACGGACACAGGAGGTGATGGCGGCACCAGCGGTGACGCGGGCTCGGGACGCAGCAGCATCCACAAGCCCACGCCCACGAGCACCACCACCAACATCCCGACCAGGCCCTGCTTCAAGCGCATGCGGCGTCAGTCCGTGTCGCTGTTGGAGTACAGGGACAGCCACACCGGCGCGTGGTCCGACAGGCGGGTGACGTAGTCCAGCGGGTTCGCGATGTAGTCGCGGCCGGTGCTGGAGAACTCCGTCACGTAGCTGTCCTGCATCCAGAAGTGATCGTACGCGTTGGCGTAGCCCCCGGACGAGTTCATGGTGGTGGCCACGTCCAGCTTGCACGTCACCGCGGGCGACAGGCCCTTCAGCTGGCTCCAGGACGCGTGGGTGCAGGCCATGTTGTGGTCACCCACGAGGATGACGTCCTGGTCCGTGGTGCTGGCGGACTGCACGGACGCGAACACGCCGTCGATGGCCTGCGCCTCCAGCGTGCGGTCCGTCGCCGTGCCCCACACCGCGTGCCAGTTGAGGAAGGTGTAGTCCGCGCCCGTGGGCACGTGGCGCACCTTCACCACCTGCGGCTCGCGCTCGAACAGGTCCCCCGTGTCCGTCCACACCGTGGAGGACAGCAGCGACACCGTGTCCGTCCGGTACAGCACCGCGTAGGACTCCTTGTAGGACGACCGGCCGATGAGCGGCGTCACCACCGCCTTCCACGTCACCCCGGAGACCTGCGTCAGGTTCGTCGCGATGGCCGTCGCCGCGGCCGCGTCCATCACCTCCTGGAGGAACACCAGGTCACAGCCATTGTTCGAGTTGCTGTTCACACCGAACTGGTTCCACAGCTGCTTCGCGTCATCCAGGTAGGTCTGCTCGGCCGCCCATCCCTCGTGGCGGAGGTTCCAGCTCACCACCCGGAGATACGAGCCCGCCTGCGCCAACGCGGGGAGCACCAGCACAGTCAACACCAGGACGCGCGACAAGAAGGACGACCCTCTCATTTCACGGCACCTCCAGCCCAGCGGGAGAAAAGCGCCCCATCTTCGGCATGCCAGCGCCCCAGGAACAGCCCTCCTTCGTGGAATCGAGGTGACAGCCCACCCCGCACGACACTCCCCGGACACCATCCATAAAATGCAACTTGATTGCATGTGACTCCCGGTGGCACTTATTGCGGGCCCTGCCTTCACCCGCGGTACCCACCCAAGGAGTCCCCCATGTTGAAGCATGCCCTGCTCGCCGCTGGCGCCGTCGTCCTGCTCGCCGGCTGCGGTACCGAAGAAGCCCCCACCCCGGAGTCTCAGGCCCCCGTCACCCAGGAGTCGGAGCTGCTCGCCGTCTGCGAGGACACGGAGGAACTGGCGGAGGTCGCCGAGCACTCCTGCTTCCACGCCGAATACGGTCCCTTCGAGTCCGTCATCGCCGCGGCCCATGGCGGCCCGTCCTTCGTGGACGTGAGCGTGGGACACACCACGTACAACGTCACCCTGCCGGCCATCAGCTACCAGCAGTGGACGCTGGGCTACGCGGGCTCCGTCATCTTCACCCCGGAAGAATCCACCGAGTACGCCTTCCTCACCTCCGGCTACCGCGCCGTCCGCGTCTTCAACGCGGCCACGAATGAGGAGGTCGGCCTTGAGTGCCGCTACCACGTCCCGCAGGAGGTCTGCGGCAGCCTGCGCACCGCCGTCACGGCCGACCTGGAGGGCGGCGTGGACTACCGCCTGGACTTCGCGGCCGTCGTTCCCCAGCCCGCCACGTTCCTCCTCATCATCGAGGAGACGGGCCACGACCACCACGAGGAGTAGGCCCGCCTGAGTGAAGGCCCGTGGACACCTCCAAGGCCCACGGGCCTTCCCAACATCCAAAAACTTCTGTATCTCAGTTGCATATACATCACAAATCCAGATGAGGCAGCCCCATGCGTACCCCGTTTCCAGCCCTCCTCCTGGCCGGCGGCCTCGCGGTCCTGACCGCCTGCGGCGGCGACGACGCCACGCCCGGCACGCCCCACGAGCAGGGCGACCCATGCGACCCCAACGGCCACATCCACCGCGAGCCTGAGGGCGACTGGTGCCACTGCAACCGGGGCTTCCTGGCCAGCGAAGAGGGCCTGTCGTGCGTGGCGGACCCGGACTACGTGCCGCGCACGGACTTCGACTTCGGGGACAACGGCGAGCACGCCTGCTGGCACGTCACGAACGGCCCCTTCGCCACCGTCACCGCGTCGCCGGAGCGGCAGCCGCGCGTGGACGACTTCCACACGCACTACACCGTCCAGCTGCGCCCGGAGAACGGCCAGTCCGTGGGCACGTTCAGTTTCAAGGCCTGGGCCAGCGGTGACTTCATCCTCTACCTGAGCACGCCCGACGTGGCCGTCACGGTGAAGGAAGGCGAGCGCGTCGTGGAGCCCCTGGGCACCCAGGCCACGGGCGGCTTCTGCGACGGCCTGAAGCAGATGGTCGGCTACGAGCTGACGGACAAGGTCCAGTACACCGTCACCTTCGGCCCCACCGCGCTCACGAAGCTCGGGCTCGTCATCGAACACCTCCAGTGACGGACTGAATCGCACCGGGAATTATTGCAACAAAGTTGCATTTACGACATGAGTGGGTCACCGGACGCACCGGCGGCTTCCTGGCCGCCTGGCACCCCGCCGCGCCCGGCATCCCGAAAGGAAACACCCATGTTGAAGATGAAGCGCATCGCGCTGGGCGCGTTGTTGTCGCTCGGCCTGACGGCCTGCGGACCGATGGAGGAGGCGAAGGAGGCCTCCTTCGAGGCGCAGGATTCGCAGGAGTTGGAGGCCGGTTGCACGTCGCTGGGCACGGGCATCACCACGCACGCGTGCGCCCACGCCGGCAACCCCACGGACCACGTGTCCGTCACGGCGAGCGCCACGCGCGTCACCAGCGCGCCCGCCATCAGCACGAAGCACAAGGCCTATGACCTGGCGCTGCCGTCCGGCGCCGAGGGCTCCGTGACGTACGTGCCGGCCACCACCGGCTCCTACGCATTCTACCGGACGCAGAACGTGGCCTTCACCGTCGTCAACGGCGCCACCAGCGCCACGGTGCCCTCCGCGCTGACGCACAGCGTGTCGTCCTCGGGGTGCTCGTTCACGCACGTGTCCGTCTATGACCTGACGGCGGGCACGACGTACATCCTCGCGGCGGGGCCGGCGTCCGGCAACGCGCTCACCGTGGTGCCGGAGTTCCTCAACGACACGCGCACGCGCTACTACCAGGACGCGGACGGTGACGGGTACGGCAACAACGCCACGTCCGTGCTCACCGCGTGCACGCCGCCCTCCGGCTACACGACGCAGCGCTTCGACTGCAACGACACGCCGGGCTCCGGCGCCAGCATCAACCCGGGCGCCGCTGAAATCTGTGGCAACGGCATCGATGACAACTGCGACGGGTCGCAGTGCTGACCGCCGTCCCCTGACGCGGGCCTGAAGCGGTCCGCTCCCGCGCTGGAGCACCTCGCTCGGAAGGGTGCTTCGGCGCGGGCCTTTCCCCGCATGCATGAAGGACTCCCGTCGATGCGTCTCTCCTCCGCCACCTTCCTGTTCACCACCTGTGCCGCCCTCGCGCTGACCGGCTGCGATGACGACGACCCCATCGTCACGCCAGACGCTGGCCTCCCGACGGACGCGGGCTCCGATGCGGGCACCAGCACCGACGCCGGCACGACCGCGTCCACCGCCACCGTCACCACCTCCCGCCCCTCCGAGGGCGAGACGGATGTCTACCCGCTGGAGATGTACCTGGACGCGTCCGGACAGACGCCGGTCATCGCCTTCCGCAAGGTGCTGACGCTCACCTTCAGCGAGCCCATGGATCCGTCCATTGCCCAGGTCACGCTGCACGACCGCACGGACACCACCGTGCCCGCCCGCGTCCTCACCGGCACCTGGTCCGAGGACGCGCGCACGCTCACCGTCACCGTGCCGCGCACCGAGGAGAGCACCCGGCCGCTGGAGGTCTCCACGCACCACGCCCTGGCGCTGGACGCGCTGAGGGACGCGGCCGGACTCGCGCTTTCAGCGGCCACCGTGGGACTGGGCGGTGACACCGCGCTGGACTTCACCACCGGCGAGCGCGACCCGGAGCTGGAGCACGCGTGCACGCACACGCTCGTCAACACGCCGGAGGCGGTCACCGCGGGCCGCACGCCCTTCGACTTCCCGCCCGACACACACACCGGCCACGCGCTCTACGACGTCACCCTGCGCTCGGGTGAGGCGGGCTTCGGTGGCTACACGGGCTTCATCTCCGACCCGGAGAACGCCGAGCACGTCACGCTCTACCTGAACCAGCAGGTCCCCACGAAGGTCACCAACGACACTGCGGGGACGGACGTGGCGTCGGTGCTCGCCCCCGCGCGGTTCATCTGCGCCGGCATCACGCACACGGTGACGTTCACGTCGGAGCCGGGGGATCAGCTCCACCTGTTCCAGTTCGGCCCCGTGGCCTCGGAGCACCTCCAGTTCGTACTGGAGCGCGAATAGCAATCCCCCACAGCCCTCGGGGAGGGCGTACGTCCACCAGGACAAGGTGGGCCGCCCCGCCGGTCAAATGCCGCGTGAAGGGCTGCCCGCTACGGTGACGGTATCTCTCGGACCCGGAGGCCTACCGCATGCGCCACGCCGCTCCCCGAAGGACGCTCGCCCCTTACGAGGAAGTGCAGACGTTGCCCCACTATCTGGTGGGCGAAGCACTGGATGGCGTCCTCTACGTCTCGTCGCCGCCCATCGCGCGCAAGCAGGGCATGACGCCGCTCCTGGGACGCGCGCCGGAGGGCTGGTGGTGGACCTCCGAGCCCCGGCTGCTGTTGGGCGAGGACGTGCTCGTCCCGGACCTGGCGGGCTGGATGAGCGGACGGCCGCCGACACTGCCGGATGGCTCGTTCATCGACCGCGTGCCGGATTGGGTCTGCGAGGTGCTGACGCCCGCCACCGCGAAGCTGGACCTGGCCATCAAGCTGCCGCGCTACGCCCGCGCGGGCATCCGCAACGCGTGGATCATCAACCCCGTGCACCGCGTGGTGGAGGTGTTCCGCCAGGACCACGAGCGCTGGGTGCTGCTGAACACCTTCGTGAGCGAGGACCGCGTGCGCGCCGAACCCTTCGGCAAGGCGGACCTGGTGCTGGCGCCGTTCTGGACGCAGGTGTGAATCACGCCGCGGGCTCCCACGCGCCCGTGAACGCGTCGAAGCGGCGCACGTTGACGCTCAGCGCGCGGTACACCTGAGCGTCCGTCCCCACGTCCACCGGTGTCCCATCCGAGGGCACCGTCAGCCGGTCGAAGCGCGCGCCGGTGAACCAGCGGTGTGGCTGCGGCTCCAGGACGAAGAGGCCCTCGTCGTCCAGGTCCGCATCGATGGGCACGAAGTCCACGCGCTGGAGCTCCACGGGCGGAGGGAAGTCCATCGCGACGCGGAAGGGCACGCGCGCCGAGTCCCGGGTCGCGACGCCCTCCAGGAACAGGGAGCGCCCCTCCATCACGTCCGCCTCCGCTCCCAGGGCGATCGACGGTGGCTGGAGCAGCAGCGACAGCGACCGCGCCATGCCCGCGATGCCAGGGGAGCGCCCCAACACGCGAGCCTGTCCCGCGTCCGCGAGCAGGTCGAAGAGCACCTCGCGGTCCCACTCGCCCAGCACGCGGCCCCCGGAGAAGAAGTCCCCTTCGTGCGCGTGCGCGGTGGGCAGCAGCACGTCTCCCAGGCGGCGCAGCAGGGCCTGGGGCTGGAGGGGCGAGGCCTTCTCGAACAGATAGATGGGCCCCAGCACCAGGCGCGCGGCGGTGAGCGTCACGCGCCAGCCGGTGTCGGTGGTGAATTCACCGACGGTGGTCTCACCGGACGCGAGCGCCGTGCGCAGGCCCATGCGGAAGGTGATGCTCCGGCCGCCGGTGCCGGACAGGCCGCAGCCCGCCGCGAGCGCTCCGCCCAACATCCACGTGAAGGCACGACGCGAGTAATGCTTCATGGCCGGTCCTCCTGGAGGTCCAGGTACACGGTGAGGGTGCCGCGCACGGTGCGAGGGGCACCGGCGGAGAAGTGGCGCGTGGCCAGCAGGGACGCGGGCGCGTCGGGGCCGCGGAAGTTGGACACGTAGTTGAACTCGGACTCGCGCCAGCGCGCGTCCAGCAGGTTCTCCACGGACAGGCCCAGCTCCACGGCGCGCCAGCGCGCGCGGGCCGCCACGTCGAAGAGGAAGATGGACTCGCTGTAGCGATCCAACGGCAGGGGCTTGGGCCCGATGGCGCTGTGCCCCAGCGCCACGCTCCACCCCACCGGCTGCCGGGCCACGGTGGCCGAGCCCCGCCACGACGCGTCCACGCGGCCCAGCACCTGCGGGATGTACGGCAGCACCGCTCCGCCCCACAGCTTCCATGGCGAGGCCCCGGGCAACGGCTGCGTCGCGCGGGCCCACGCGAGGCTCGCCTGCACGTCCAGGTGATGCTCCCACTGGAAGCGCGCGCTGCCGAACGCGCCCAGCCGCTGCGACGGACCAATGGGCTGGTTGCGCCCCGGCGTCTCGCTGAACACCAGGTCCTGCGACACGCGCGTGGCGAACACGGCGCTCCGCAGCTCCAGCGAGGACGGACCGTCGCCCCACCGCCAGCCCAGGCCCGTCTCCCCGGATGTCACTCGCGCGTAGGGCGCGAACTCCGCGTCGGACAGGCCGGCCGCGTCGCTGGAGCGCGCCCCCAGGCCCGCGCTGGTCAACCACGTGAGGCGCGGCGTCAGGCGCACCTCCGCGCTGGCACGAGGGCTGGCGAAGAAGCCGTAGGCCTCCACGGACTCCTCCGGGATGCGAGCCCCCTGCCGGTCCTCGGTCGGCCGGTTCAGGTCCTCCACGCCGAACAGGAACGTGTCCACGCGCACGCCGCCCCGCAGCGTGAGCCACTCCAGCGGCGCGCCGCGCAGGGACAGGTGCGCGCCCAGGTTCGTCACGCGCACCTGGTTGTCGAACACGGTGGCGTAGGGCGCGCCGCCCTTGTCGCGCAGGCGCCGCGCGCGGGTGTGCACGTTGTCGTAGCGGGCCACGTAACCCAGCTCCACCGGCTGCGGCTGGCCCCACCAGGTGAGGCCCGGCGTGTAGCGGCCGCGCAGGCCCACGGTGGTGCCCTGATAGGACTGCTCCGTGTTGTCGCCGCGCTGGGCCTCGCCGATGGGGGGCGTGTCCTGGAGGAAGCCGGTGAAGTTCTCGCGGCTGCGCATCTGCCGGGCGATGGCGAAGGCCTGCTGCACGAAGCGGCCTCCGCGCTCCAGCCGGGACGTCAGCTCCACGGAGGCGATGTGGCGCTGGCTCGCGCCGCCCTGGTTCGGGTCGTAGAGGCAGAAGAACTGCGAGTCCGCGTCCGGCTCGCACGGCAGCCGCGCGTCCACGACGTCCGTCTCCCGCACCACGCCCGCGGAGGCGTAGCGCGCGCCGTAGCTCGCGCCGAACAGACGCAGCTTCGTCTCCGGTCCCAGGCGCAGCTCCGTCTGGGCCATCAGCCCCGCGTTCGCGTACGCGCGGTTGGGGCCGAAGCCGTGCCCCTGGCGCAGCAGCACGCCGACGAAGGTGGCGGCGGTGGACTCGGGCGGGCCCCACACCAAGGACAGCCGGCGCGACGCGAAGCTGCCGTAGCTGGCGGACGCGGTGATGCCCCGCCGATCCAGCCCCAGCTGGTACTCCACGGTGCCCGCCACGCCGAAGTCGCCCTGGGATGGATCATAGGGACCCTCCGTCACACGCAGGGACTGCACCAGCTCCGGGATGATGAAGTACGTGTCCGCGTAGCCGTGACCGTGGGCGTTGGAGACCTCGTTGAGAGGCACCCCGTCCAGGCGCATCTCCACATCCTTGCCCTCGCCCGCGTCGAAGCCGCGCAGGTAGACGGTCTCCGCGTGCCCCTCCCCGCCGTGGTTGGCGAGCATCACGCCCGGCGCCAGCAACATCAGGTCCGTGGCCGAGTTGCGAGGCACATCCGCCAGCTGCCCCACCGTGATGTGGAAGTCCCCCACGGCGACCGGAGGCGGAGCGGCGGACTGCCCCCGCACCGTGGTGGAGAACGCGGGCGGCTCCGGCTTCGCGGGCGCCGCGGGCAGCTCCGTCTCCGCGAGCCCTGGCGGCTCCGAGCCCGTGGACGCCGGAGGCACGGACGGAGAGCGCTCCTCCGCGAGCGGCATGGCCTCCGCCACCGGCTCGAACGTCACCGGCACGTCCACGCGCACCTCCAGCGGCTCCGCTCCCTGGCGCGCGGGCTCGAAGCGCCAGCGCAGGGCCGCCGCCATCGCGGCCCGGTCGAACGCGGTGCCCCCGGACTCCTGGACCTCCACCTGGGACACCTCTCCCCCGCTGTCGATGGTCAGGCGCAGCAGCACCCGCACGGCCTCCGTCAACGGTGGGACGTCCGCCGGCATCACGGGCGGCGGTGCCTCCACGGGAACAGGCGGCGTCACGGGCGCTTCGGGCGACGCGCTCAACAGCCAGAGCACCAGCGTCGGGATGAACACGGGCAACGACCTCTGCCTTCGGGGCCCACCCGGCACGGGCAGCCTCTCCAACGGCCGTCCGTGGATATCGCAACCCAGACTTGACTTGCAACATAGCTACAAATACCAACCGAATGCATGAACCGACGAAGCAAGTGGACCCGGGGCCTGCTGCTGGCCTCGTTGGGCCTCGCGGCCTCCGGCTGCGGCGACGCAGTGGCTCGGGGTGACGTGCGGGTGTCGTTGAGCGGCGGGGACGGCACGCAGCGCGGCTACGCGGACCACCTCTTCCAGGACGGCTGGTCCGTGCAGTTCACCAAGTACCTGGTGGCCCTGGGGGACTTCACCCTCACCTCCGCGGCCGGCGACGTGCACGCCACGACGGAGCACCTGCTGGTGGACGTGCAGAAGGGGGACGTGCCCCTCACCGGCGTCACGGGCCTGGAGACGGGGCGCTACGGCGTGGCCTTCCGCGTGAGCCCTCCGGAGGCGCGCACCGTGGCGGGCACTTCCGTGTCAGCGGACGACCTGGCGATGATGCGCGAGCGCGGCTTCAGCTACTTCGTGGAGGGCCGCGCGCAGAACCGCGACCCCACGCTGGGCGTCTACACCTTCCGCATGGGCTTCCCCGTCGACGCGCGGATGGTGGACTGCATCAACGGCGTGGACGGCACCCAGGGCATCGTCGTGCCGGAGAGCTCCGTGGCGGAGGCGGAGGTCACCATCCACGCCGAGCACATGTTCTACGACCGGCTGGGCACCCACCGCGGCGTGCAGCTGCGCTTCGAGGCCATCTCCGCCACCGCGGACGCGAACCACGCCATCACGCCGGAGGGGCTGGCCTCCCAGGACCTGCTCGACCTGCGCGGGCTGGACGGCGGCGAGCTGCGAGACGCCCAGGGCCAGCCTGTCGTCTACCAGCCCGGCGCCTACGCCCTGCGCACGCTCCAGGAGTTCGTCACCCAGAGCATCGTGGATCAGGCGCACCTCAACGGCGGCGGCGTCTGCACCGTCGCCGCGCCGTAGGGCCTCCCCGTCACGCGGGAAGGCCCCGGCGGGACCTCAGGCCTTGGGTGCTTCCTTCGCGGCTCGCTGCGCTTCGACCTCGCGCCGCACGTCATCCATGTTCAGCGCGCGGACCTGCCGGAGCAGGTCCTCCAGCGCCGCCGCCGGCATCGCGCCCGGCTGCTCGAACAGGAGGATGCCATCCCGGAACACCATCAGCGTGGGGATGGAGCGGATCTCGAAAGCACCGGACAGCTCCGGCTGCGCGTCGGTGTCGATCTTCCCGAACACGATGTCCGCGTGCTTGGTGGAGGTGCTCTCGAAGATGGGCGCGAACGCGCGGCAGGGGCCACACCAGGTCGCCCACCAGTCCAGGATGACGATACCGCTCTTGCCCACCGTCTCCTTGAAGTTGTCCTTCGTGATTTCGAGCGTCGCCATGAAGTCCTCCTACCGAACGTCCAACAGCTCCACCTCGAACAAGAGGGTGGCGTTGGGGGGAATCACACCGGCCGCGCCGCGCGAGCCGTAGCCCAGCTCCGGCGGGATGGTGAGCTTGCGGACGCCGCCCACCTTCATGCCCGCGACGCCTTGGTCCCAGCCCTGGATGACCTGGCCCGCGCCCAGCCCGAAGGTGAAGCCCTGACCCCGGTCCCGGCTGCTGTCGAACTTCTTGCCGTCCGTGAGCGTGCCCACGTAGTGCACCGTCACCCGCTTGCCAGCGACCGCTTCCGCCCCGGTCCCGACCTTCACGTCTTCTACTCCCAAGCTCATGCCAGGCTCCTCAGGCGGGAATCCGCCATGGAAAAGTGCGCACTCTAATGCCGGGCGCAGCCTCCCGCCTCCCTGAATGCCCCTCCCCGTACCGGAATAAAAAGTGACGGCGGGGCTCCGGATGATTCCGGACACCCCGCCGTCAGTTCCTGTCAGGGACTTCAGGTCAGAACGTGCCACCCACGTTCAGCGTGGTCGTGTAGCTGCCACCGCCACCCAGGTCCTCGCCACCGGGGGAGATGTCCGGAGCGAACTGCTTGTCGAACAGGAAGTTGTAGTAACCACGCAGGTCCGCGGTGAAGTGGCCGAAGTGGCCGCGCACGCCCACGCCCGCCGGGATGTTGCCCACGGTGTCGTCGCTGTAGCCAAGCGACTCACCGCCGCGGAAGTGGTAGTTGCTGATGCCGATGCCGCCCAGCAGGTAGGGCTGGACCGCCGTCGGCGTCACGGCCACGGTCAGGGCCGCCTGGCCACCGTTGCGCACCAGGTCCGGACCGCTGTCCGCGCCCGCGGTGCCCGCGTCCTTGATGTTGTTCAAGGCGCCGGAGTAGCCGACCTCGACCCCCAGCACGGACGTCGGCTTGAGCGACGCCGTCACGGCCGCGGAGGGACCAGGGGAGAGCTGCGGAGCCAGGGCGCCGGTGTAGCCTTCCACACCGCCACCGATGAGGAGCGTCAGGCCCTTCTTGTCGTTCTTGCTCTTCTTCTCCGCCTCCAGCGGCTGGATGTTCTCATTGGCTGACGCCGTGGGCGTGTAGCTCGGGGCTGGAGGCGGCGTGGCGATGCCGCTGCCGCCCGTGGCCTCCTGACCGTACAGCCCGCTGTCACGCTGGCTCATGCCACCGCTGCTCGTGCCGGACGGAGGCGGAGGAGGAGCGGGAGGCTCCGCCGCGGGAGGCGGCGCGGGCTGTTCGCTCTGCGGCGTGATGCCGCTGGAGCCACTGCCGCCCGTCCCTGACGGTTTCATCGGCTCGCAGCGCATCGGCGTGTTCAGGTAGACCACGCCGCTGCCACCAGTGCCGCTGGAGCTGCTCAGGCCCTGGTCGCTGGTGCCCGGGTTCTTGCTCGTCTTCGAGGATTCATCGAGCGACCCGCTGCCGCCCGTGCCCTGAAGCGATTCATCCACCGGCGCCTCCTCGATGAGGAGGTCCTCCTCCTGGACTCCCCCCTGAGAGGATTGCGCCGTCGTGTCCTTGTGCTGCTGGTCCTTGGGGACCGCGGTCTGCCCTGGAGGGCAATCCTTCTCCGCCGCACCCGCGCCCGTCCCATACATGAGCGCCGCGATGGCGCCCGCCAGAATCTTCGCTTTCATCCAACCCTCCATCGTCGACTGACTGACATGAAGGTTGTCTTGCGAGGGACATCCGGCAAGCCTTGCGCGGGCGGTCAAAGACAGCTGACCTGCCCGCTTGCCCTCCAGGGGGGAAGGCGTGGCGTCAGAGCCACTTCACGGGGGCGGAGGGCTCGGACGCCTCCCCGTCCACCGTCAAAGACAGACGTCCATGGACATCCGTCACGCCTTGCGCAGCCAGGCCGAACCGGTGACGACAGGCAATTGCAATGCGCGCTCGCGGTCCAGGTCCAGGTTGCCGATATGCAGCGACAGCGGCGCCTGCACCCACTTGTAGATGGACTGATGGAACAGGCGCACGAAGCGGTCCACGTACCCGCCCAGCCGGTCCGCATCCACCTCCGGGAACATCGCGGTGAGCGCGGTGCGCATCTCCAACGGGGTGAGCTTCTCGCCCGCGTGCAGGTAGAAACACGCGTCCAGGATGGGGAAGGGCATGAGCTCCTCCTCACCCACCTGATCATGCGCCAGCTCCGGCCCCGCGGGCTTGGCCAGCACCTTGCGGATGCCCTCGTAGCCAGTGGTCTCCTGTAGGTAGTCCAAGAGGTACATCACCACCGTCTTGGGCACGTTGGCGATGACCGCGAGCGCGCCCATCAGGTCACCGCCGATGGTGGTGTAGCCCACGGACTTCTCGCTCATGTTGCCCGTCTGCAGGAACAGGCCACCGCAGGAGTTGCTCCAGTTCCACATGCGCTGGGCGCGGATGCGGGCCTGGATGTTCTGCTCGGTGATGGGGGTGAGCTTCTGGTCCCCCAGCATCGTCTGGGCGGCGGCCTTCTCCCGCTCGAAGGCCTCCTCGATGGAGACCACCTGGAAGGGCACGCCCAGCTCCCGCGCGATGGTCTCCGCCGCGTCGCGCGTCTGCTGGCTGGAGTACGGGCTGGGCATGTAGAACGCCTGGATGAGCGAGCCCGGGTTGTCCGGCCGCGCGCGCTTCGCGTACCGGTGCGCGATGAGCAGCGTGAGCAGCGAGTCCCGTCCGCCCGACAGCGCGATGCCGAACAGCTTGAAGGCGCGCGTCTTCTCGAAGTAGTCGCCCACGCCCAGGGACAGCGCGTCGAGGATGTCCTCGCACAGCGCCACGCGCGCGGTGCGGCGGGTGTCCGGCGCGGGCAGGAAGAAGCTGCGGTGCGCGGGCACGGGGAACGTCAGCTTCTGGCGCTGCGTCTTCACCGCCTGCGTGCAGTCCAGGGTGGGCACCTGCTTGCCACCGGCCGTCACCCAGTCCTCGCGGTCCACGCGCCAGGTGGTGTTCTCCGTGCGCAGGCGCAGCGTGCGGTCCAGGTCCACCACGGCGGAGGAGAAGCCCTGCTGGAAGCGCGGCGTCTCCAGCACGTGGCGGCCGTTCTGGTTGATGAAGCCGCCGCCGTCGAAGATGAGGCCGTCGTTGCTGCCCACCGCGTTCGCGTAGGCGATGGTGACCTGGTGGTCGGACGCGCGCGTGGCGATGAGCTCTCGGCGCGTCTCCCAGAAGCCCAGCCGGAAGGGGGAAGCGGACAGGTTCACCACCAGCTCGCCGCCGGAGTACGCGCGCCGGCGCATGGGGCCGTCCGCGCTCCAGATGTCCTCGCACACCTCCGGCGCCAGCGTGCCGAAGTCGAACTGGAAGAGGTAGTCACCCAGCGGCACGCCCCGGTGCGTCTCCGCCATGCCCGGCTGGCCGTGGCCGAAGGTGCGGCCTTCATAGAAGACGTTGTACGTGGGCAGCTTCTCCTTCGGCACCAGGCCCAGCACCTTGCCGCCCGCCACCACCGCCGCGCAGTTGAGGCGCACGCCCTGGTGGGCCACACCCACGCCCAGGATGCTCACCAGCGGCAGCGCCGCGGTCTCCCTCGCGAAGCGCTCCAGCTCCGGCCACTGGTGGTCGATGAAGCCCTGCCACTGGACCAGGTCCTCCGCTGGGTAGCCGGCGATGACCTGTTCGGGGAAGACGCCCAGCGTGACGTCCTCCGCAGCCATCTTCCTCGCCAGGTCCAGCACCCGGTCGGTGTTCGCCTGGAAGGCGCCCACGGTGGTGTTGACGCTGGCGATGCCAATCTTCACGAGCCGCATGGTGCGTCGCTCTCCCTCAAGAAGGCCTGAGGCCCCGAGCAATGCGCGCATGGGGGGGCCAGGGCAAGCGGATGATGCGACCGCGGGCCCCGGTGCGTTCAGTTCTCCCGCCCGGAGGGCCGGAAGCTAGTTCATCGGTCCGCTGGGGCGCACCGGCTGCAACTGGCTCAAGAGGTCGCTCACGTCCACCAGCACCTGCTCCAGGCGGCGGCGCACGTCCAGTTCGCCCAGCAGCTCCTGCCGCCGTCCGGGCTCCGGCACCAGCGCGGACGCCACCACGTCCGCCAGCATGCCCCCACCGGCGCGCGCGGCCACCGGCAGCAGGCTCTCCGCGAACGAGGGCGGTACCCGGCCGGCCAGCTCGAAGACGGCCTGGCGCAGCTGCTCCTCCTCCGGCCCGGTGTAGTGAGGATCCGCCAGCACCTGGGCGCGCACCTGGCGGTAGAGCGTGTCCGGCGACAGCTCCTTCACCATCCGTACGCGGCTGACGCCCTGCAGGAGGATGTTGTAGCGCCCGTCCTCCACCTGTTCGTCCCAGACGATGACGCCCGCGCACATCAGGGACTGCAGCGGCGGACGGCCCTCGTAGTTGCCCTCCCATCCCGGCTCTAGCTGGCCCAGGGCCAGCACCCGGTCCGTGGCGAGGGCGTCCTTCACCAGCGCCCGGTAGCGCGGCTCGAAGATGTGGAGGGGAATCACGGTGTGCGGGAACAGGACCGCCGACGGCAGGGGAAATACCCTCAGCGCACCGGCGGCGCGTTCCACGGTTTCTTGTGCGGTCATGGTCACCCTTCCCCGTGTGTAAGCCCCCGGGGCATGGGGCGCATTCCAATCAGGCAGGCATCCGGGCCCGGGGTCCCGGTGGCAAGGGCCCCGGGTTCCGCTAGGGTGCGCCCCCGAATGTCCTCTACCGAGCCTTCCCCCCAGTCCTCCCCGGCCGCCCCGGCCGCTGACGCCCCGAAGCTGTCCTGGTACCGCCGGATGTACCTGCGCGTGGAGGCCGCCGCGTCCACCCCGCACGCGCTCGCCACGATGATGGCGGTGTCGGTGGTGGATGGTTCCGTCTTCCCCATCCCGCCCTTCGCGGTGCTGGTCCCCATGGTGCTCGCCCAGCCGAAGAAGTGGGTGCGCTACTGCCTGCTGGGCACGCTGGCGAGCCTGGTGGGTGGCCTCATCGGCTACGGGCTGGGGGCGTTCGTGGGCGAGGGCATCACCCAGCTCCTGCACATCGACCTGGACGTGCGCGTGGACCGCTTCGGCGTGTCCGGCACGGTGGGCGAGCTGCTGGGGCGCAACTTCTGGGTGCTGGCGCTGCTGTGCTCCATCCTGCCCACGCCGTTCAAGATCGTCGCCATCGGCAGCGGCCTGGTGTCGGTGCCGCTGGAGCAGTTCCTGGTGGCGTCCGTCATCGGCCGCTCGGTGCGCTTCTTCCTGGTGGGCAGCGTGGTGCGCTTCTTCGGCCCCACCGCCCGCAAGTGGCTGCGCGTCTGACGCGCACCTAACCGCGGCGCGTGCCGCCCACCGCGCCGCGCGCCGCCACCTCCGGGGGGGCGCCCTCCAGCACCTCCTCCACCGTGGACATCAGCACGTCCGGGCGCACGGGCTTCTCCAGCACCCGGTGGGCCACCGTCTCCACGAACGCGCGAGCCTCCGGCGATGACGCTCCGCCGGAGATGAACACCATCCGCGACGCCAGCGCGGGCGCCTCCTGATGGAGCCGCCGGTACACCGCGATGCCGTCCATGCCCGGCATCTGAAGGTCGCACAGCACCACGTCGAAGGACTCGCCCGCGGCCACCCTCGCCAGCGCGTCCTCGCCGCGCGTGACGGTGACGACTTCGTGGGTGGGCTCCAGCAGCAGGCGCATGGACTGCGCCAGCCGGGGCTCGTCGTCCACGATGAGCACCCGCCCGCGCCGTCCGGAGGCCGCCGTCTCCGGCTCCTCCGCGACGTGCGCCACGGCGTGCAGCGGCACCGGGCTGCCCGCGCTCTGCACGGGCGCGGGCGGCAGGAGCAGCGTGAAGGTGGCGCCCTGGCCCGGCACGCTGTGCACGCGCAGGTCGCCCCCGTGCGCGCGGACAATCTGCTGACAGATGGCGAGCCCCAGGCCGGTGCCCTCGTCGCTGTTCTTGGTGGTGAAGAACGGGTCGAAGATGCGCGGCAGCACGTCCGGCGGGATGCCGCCGCCCGTGTCCTCCACCTCCACGCGCGCGTGGCCGGACGCGTCCGTGCCGGTGCGCACGCGCACCTCGTGGCGGCCGGGCGCCCCTTCCGGGATGGCCTGCAGGGCGTTCACCAGCAGGTTGAGCAGCACCTGCCCCAACCGCGCCTCGCTGCCCAGCACGCGCGGCACCGGCGCGAACTCCTCCACCAGCCGCGCGCGCGCGCGCAGGGCGTGCAGCACCACGCGCACCGCGGGCGGCACCAGCGCGTTCAGGTCCACCAGGGCGCGCTCCGGGGCGCCCTCGCGGCTGAACACCTGCAGGTCCCGGACGATGAGGCGGATGCGCTCCGCGCCCTCCTGGGCCCCGCGCACGCTGGAGAGCGCGTCGCGCACGCCTGACGGGGCCTGCGCCCCTTCCGCCGCGAGGCTCCTGCGTGCGGCCTCCAGGTTCAGCGCCAGGTAGGCCAGCGGGTTGTTGATTTCATGGCCCACGCCCGCGGCCAGCGTGCCCACGGCCGCCACGCGCTCGGCGGCCACCAGCCGTGCCTGCAGCTCCTTCGTCGCGGTGACGTCGCGGTGGGTCGCCACGAAGTGCGTCACGGCCTGGCCGTTGGCGCGCACCGGGGACAGCTGTATCTCGCTCCACACCCGCGTGCCGTCCGGCCGCGTCAGCGCCACCTCCGCGCGCAGCGAACGCTCCTCGCGCAGCGCCTCCAGCAGCCGCTGCCGGTCCCCACCGTCGGCGGACGCCAGCAGCTCCCCGGGCGCCGCGCCGACGAGCTCCTCGCGCCGCCGGCCCACCAGCGAGCACAGGGCCTCGTTGACGAAGACGGTGTGAAGGCCGCCCGACTCGCGCACCTCGCAGATGAGCACGCCTTCGTGCACCGCGCGCACGGTGGTGGCCAACAGCTCCAGCAGCTCCACCGCCTGGCGGCGCTCCGCGCGCGCCGCCGCGAGCAAGAGGCCCGTCAGCGCGGTGATGCCGATGAAGAGCTGCAGCACCACCAGCCCCCGGTGCGGCAGGTCCACCGTGAAGAACGGGCCCAGCTCCCGCGCCGTGCCGGCGATGGCCGCCAGCGCGATGGAGAGCGAGGACAGCGCCGCCCCCCGCAGCCCGAAGCCCAGGGCCCCCCAGGCCATCAGCGGAAAGAGCAGGAACGTCATCGCGTGCGCCGCGGCGGAGCCCGGCCGCGGGAAGGCGAAGACGCCCACGCACACCCCCACCGTCAGCGCAGTGAGCAGCAGCGCCTCCCACGAGCGCGCCATGCGCCGAGGCCTGCGCAGGAGCAGCACCGGCGTCACCAGCAGCATGCCCAGCAGGTCCGCCATCCACCACAGCCAGCCGGCAGGGCCCCACTGCGCGGCGGGCACCACCCCGCCCAGCACGAGCCCCAGCGTGCCCAGCCCCGCGCCCACGAGCGCCCCCAGCCCCGCGCCCGCGCCCAGCCACGCGACGTCGCGCACGCGGTGCAGCTCCCGCGCGCCCTCCATCCGCCGGAACAGCAGCGCCGGCAGCACCGCCTCCAGCGTGGAGCCCAGCACGACGGACAGCCCCACGCCCGGCGTGACGTCCATGGCGTACGCCACCGCGCCCGCGCCCAGCGCCACCGCGGGCCAGCGAGACACGCCCAGCAGCAGGAGCCCGCCCAGCGCGACACCCGACGGCAACCACACGGGACAGATGTGGCTCTTCTCCGCGGCCAGCGACAGCGCCACCCGCGCGGCCAGCAGGTACACCGCCGCCAACGCGAGGACCTCCACGAGGCCCCGGACCGGGAACGCCGCCACACGGGCCTGAGGACGACCTTGGATGATGACTCCCCCCGTCCCTTCCAGGCCGTGACACCAGGGCCGAAGGAACATGCGTCATGCTAGCGGGGACCGCAGTGCGTTGCACCCCATCCGCCAGCAGGCCCGCCCGGCAGGCAGGCGGTGTCCGTCAGGGGATGCAATGGACACACTTGGGGGCCGTAGGAAGGGGCAAGGAGGAACGAAATCCATGTCGCGTCCCGGTCTTGCTGCGCTGCTGTCGTTCTTCATCCCCGGCGTGGGGCAGATCTACAACGGTGACATCCTGCGCGGGGTCTTCTGGCTCATCATCACCCCCGGCTTCTGGTTGGGCACGGGCGGCATCCTCGGCTGGGTGTGCCACGTCATCGCCGCGGCCACCGCCTACAACCGCGCCGAGGACAAGGAGCGGATGAGATACGGCATGGGCTAGTCACGCGATTCCGGAGCTCGGGAGCCCGAACGAGCGCGGACATGAAAAAGGGGCCCACCGGCCCCTTGCCCACCGCCGCCCCGGTGCCCTCATGGGCCGGGGCGGTGTCGTTGCATCAGCCTCAGGTGTTGAACGCGTCGGGCAACGGCTGCGGGCCCGGGATGATACCGGCGATGTCGGGATCTTCTTCGCCCGGCCCGCGAGTCGGACGCTGGTCCTTCTCGGTCTTGCGCCCGGCCTTCTTGGCGTCCTTCTCGCGCTGCTTCTGCGCGCGCGCCATCTCCTTCTGCCGCTTCGTGGACCTTCCCTGCATGGAACCTCCTGGAAAACATTGGCCGAAAAAGAGGCCCGGCCCCGTCAAGGCCGGACCTCGTGGATGCGTGAAGAGCAGCCGAGCCGGTAGGCTCAGCCGACCGGGCGGACGTTCTCCGCCTGGAGCCCCTTGGGGCCCTTCTTCACTTCGAACTCCACCTTCTGGCCCTCGGCCAGGGTGCGGAAGCCGTCCGACTGGATGGCCGTGTGGTGGCAGAACACGTCCGGACCACCGCTGTCCTGCGTGATGAAACCAAAGCCCTTCGCATCATTGAACCACTTCACCGTACCACTTGCCATGATCTGCTTCCTTGTCCCACTGGCAACCCTGCGAAATCGCCGGACTGCCCGCCCCCATATTTTGGGGCGAAGACCGCGCCTTAACCCTGAACAGGCATGAAGTCGAGCCGGGAACCACTCCCGGTCTCCCTCACGCCGACGAAGGTAACAACCTCGATCTCGGGGTGAAACGCCTTCTCGGGGCGGTACATTTCCCGCTGGCTGACGCTCCAGGCAACCAGGGGTAACAGGTTTCGGGCCCGGCGGTGTTTTGGAATAGTTTCTACCCCCGAACACTTCCGCCTGGACGTGTCCTATCGTGGAGCCCGCCGTACCGCTCCACCCTGCCGTCCCCTCCCGTGAGGCGTCCCTCCCAGTGACAAACCCGACCCGTGTGACCTTTGGCCAGCGCGATGCCTCCTTCGCGGAAGACCTGAAGCGGCGCGTCTCCGAGTACTTCGAGACCCGGAACCTCTCGCAGCGAGCCAACAAGGCCATGTACGTGAAGGCCCTGTCCATCATGGGCTTCACGGCGGGCGTCTACGGCCTGCTGCTCAGCGGCCACTTCAACGCCTGGGGCATGCTGGGGCTGGCGGTGCTGATGGGCGTGGCCATCGCGGGCATCGGCTTCTGCATCGGCCATGACGGCGTGCACGGCTCCTACAGCGACGACGCGCGGGCGAACACGGTGGTGGGCCTCGCGTTCGACCTGATTGGCGCGAACAGCTACATGTGGCGCATCACCCACAACGTCCTCCACCACACCTACACCAACATCCAGGGCATGGACGAGGACCTGACGGTGAGCCCGCAGCTGCGGCTGTCGCCGCACAGCGAGTGGAAGGCGTACCACCGCTTCCAGCACCTGTACGCGTTCGCGGCCTACTCGCTGACCACCGTCTTCTGGGTGTTCGCCAAGGACTACAAGTACTTCTTCCAGAAGGACCTGGGCCCCTACAAGGACAAGAAGCACGCGCCGGCCGAGTGGGCCCGCCTGCTGTCGATGAAGGCCGTGTACTACGGCTGGACGCTGGTGATTCCGTGGCTGGTGCTGGACGTGACCTGGTGGCAGTTCGTGGTGGGGCAGCTGGCCATGCACATGACGGCGGGCTTCATCCTGGGCATCGTCTTCCAGCTGGCCCACGTGGTGGAGGACGCGGAGTTCCCCGTGCCGGACACGGACGGCAAGGTGGAGGACGCGTGGATGGTGCACCAGCTGCGCACCACCGCGAACTTCGCCCGCAAGAACCGCCTGCTGAGCTGGTACGTGGGCGGCCTCAACTTCCAGGTGGAGCACCACCTGTTCCCCAAGGTGTGCAGCATCCACTACCCGGCCCTGAGCGAAATCGTGAAGGCCACCGCCGAGGAGCACGGCCTGCCCTACATCGAGGCGAAGACCTTCCGCAGCGCCGTGGCGTCGCACTACCGGATGCTCAAGCTGCTGAGCCGTCCGCCCGCGGTGGGCTCCGTCGAGGACGCGGCCAAGCCGAAGCTCGCCGTGGCCGCCTGAGCCACGAAGCCACCTTGCGGTAGCCCAGGGGCCGTTCTCCTTACGCTCACGCGAAGGAGGCGGCCCCTTCCGCTTTTCAGGGGGCCGCGGTCCGCAGCGCGGCCAGCAGCTCACCGGCCGAGGAGACCACCGCGCGAGCCCCGTGCGCGTGCAGCTCCTCCGCCGTGCGGAAGCCCCAGGTGACGCCCACGCCGTACATGCCCGCGGCCTTCGCCGTGTCCATGTCCACGGAGGTGTCCCCCACGAAGCCACACGCGTCTGGCGCCACGCCCAGCTCCGCCGACAGGGCCAGCGCCGCGGTGGGGTCCGGCTTGCGTGGGATGCCCGGCCGCTCGCCGTACACGGCCGTGAAGCGCACCGCCGGCAGGAGCCGCGCCGCCAGCCGCTTCACGAAGTCGTCGGACTTGTTGCTGAGCACGCCCAGCCGCACGCCGTCCGCCGCCAGCTCCGCGAGCGCGGCCTCCACGCCCGGGTACGCATACGTCCGGTCGAACAGGTGGGCGTCGTAGTAGGCGTGGTAGGTGGCCAGCACCTGCCCCTGGAGCTCAGGGGGCGCGCTGGCCGTGGCCCGCTCCGCGAGCTTCGCCACGCCCTCCCCCACGAAGCGCAGGTAGGCGTCCTCCGGGTGCGGCGGCAGGCCGTGCTGCCCGAGCGCGTGGTTCATCGCCGTGGCGATGTCCCCCAGCGAGTCCACCAGCGTCCCATCCAGGTCGAAGAGCACGGCGCGCAGGCGCATGACGGCAAAGAGCCTTTCTTTCAAAAACGCGAACGCCCCGACCCATGCAGGGTCAGGGCGTCTTTTGTAAAGCGCGGATCCCGGAACCGGCCGGGATCCGCCGCGAAGCTAGTGGGTGGCGGCGGCGGTCTTCTCACCGGCCGCGGCGCCACCGGCCTGGATGACGGCGAAGTTGATGTTGTTGTAGCCGGCCGTGGCGCAGCTGAACATCACCCGCTTGATGACCTTGAACTGGACGTCCTTGTTGGCCTGGATGTTCACGTCACCCTTGAAGGTTTCGCCACCGCCGGCCATGGAGTGCAGGTCCTCGAACTGCTTCTTCATGTCCCGCAGCTTCTCTTCCAGCGCGGGGATGTTGAGGTACTCGTCCTTGGTGAGGTCCTCCACCCGGCCCACGATGGTGCCCGACACGCTGACCTGGTCGTTGGACACCATCACCACCGGGTGCATCTCCACTTCCTTCACGTTGACCGCTTCGGGAAGGACGATGTCCTTGGTCATCATCAGCACCTCGCCCGTCGCGGAGAAGTTCGCGATGAGGAAGAGCACGATGATGACGAACATGTCGACGAGCGGGGTGATGAGCAGGTCCGCGTTGCCGTTCTTCTTGCCGTGACCGCCGTGGCCGAAGACCTTGGAGTGCTCCAGCCGCTTGCCGTACCGCTTACCGGGAATCTTGATGCCCATGGCGTTCGGTGACTCCTGTTAGCCCATCGCCGCGGAGACCGACACCTGGGGCAGCCCGGAGCCGATGCACTCGTCGATGATGCGGACCAGGTCTTCGTAGCGGACCATGTCCTCGGTCTGAAGGGTGATGGCGGACTGGTCCGGCAGCTGCGCCTTCAACTCCTTGAAGCGCGCAATCAGCTTGGTCAGGTCCGGCCGGCCCTTGTCATCCCGGGTGAGGGGAATGGGGTCGAAGGCGCTCTGGTCGGCGGTGAGGCGCATCTCCGTGGGTGACACCAGGAGGGTGAGCTGGACCGTCTTGGTCTTCTCCTCCTCCTGCTGCTCGTCCGTGGAGGCCCCGCCGGCCTGCGACACCTGGAGACGGCCAATCTGGGTCCAGACCGCCGTCATGATGAGGAAGCTGATGGTCACTGCCATCAGGTCGATGAAGGGCACCATGTTGATGGCGGTATCGAGCGGCTTCTTGCCACCCTTTCCACCGGTGCCCAGGTCCATTCCGCCGGCCATGGCGACTACCTCCCAACCCTACCGCGCTCTTCGCGCACGAACGACGTTTCAAGAAGACTGCGAAGGCTGGCGCGCCTCCCGGTGCTCTCCATGCCTCGGAGCATCCAGACAGCGCGCCAGTACCGCCGGTTCCACGACCACCGCGCTTGGAGGAGGATTACTCCTCGGCGTGGGCGGAGGCCGGGATGTTCAGGTTCTTGAACTTGTCGCGGTTGGCCACGATGAGGTTCAGCACGGAGACGCTGGTCTCGTTGATGTCGTTGATGATGCCCTGGGTGCGGCCCATCAGCACGGAGAAGGCGACGAGCGCCGGGATGGCCGTGAGCAGACCGAAGCCCGTGCAGTTCATGGCTTCAGAGATGCCGTTCGCCAGAATGGTCGCCTTGTCGGCCGGGTTCACGTTCGCCACCGCCTCGAAGCAGGTGATGAGACCGTTCACCGTACCCAGGAGGCCCGCGAGCATCGCCGCGTTGCCGAGCATCGCCAGGTAGCCCGTGCGCGCCTCCAGCTTCGGCGTCTCACGCAGGCTGGCCTCGTCGAGCGCCGCCTGGACCTCTTCCTGGCCCTTCGGCACGTTCATCAGGCCGGCCTTGACGACGTTGGTCAGCGGCGTGTTCTTCTGGCCGGCCACGTAGTTGATGGCCTTGTCCAGGTCGCCCGCGTAGATGTGCTTCTTCAGCCCGCGCAGGAAGCCTTCCTTGTTGATGGAGGCCTTGCCGAACAGGACGATGCTGCGCTCGATGATGATGGAGAGCGCGATCACCAGACAGACCGCGATGGGGTACATGCCGGCCTGACCGGACTCCCAGCGGCGCCCCAGCTCCTGCAGGAAGGTCTCATTGCTTCCGCCGGCATTGGCGAGAACGGACAGATTGGCTACGAACCCCAGGTTCATCACGGAAAGCCTCCAGATGGACGGCGCGGCACGCGCTTGCGAACCACTCCGCACTGCTACCGGCCGGGTGGACATCCACCCAGGTCAGCGGCAGGAATTTTGGATCACGGTGGCGCCGAGTCTAGGAACCGCTCCCAGGCGTGTCAAGGCAGGCACCCTCAGCGTTAGTTACTGAAATCTCACAGGAATTTTGCGTTGGCGCGCGGCTTGCCAAGTCGCTCCACAGGGCACAAGACGGGCCCTTTTCCGTGGCTTGCGCAACAGGCGTGCCAGCGATTTGGGCACCTTCGGGTGACGTGTTAGGCGGGGAAACCATGGCCAGGAAGCGCATTGGTGAGCTGCTCGTGGAACGCGGCGCGATCACCCCCGAGCAGTTGGAGGCGGGGCTCGCGGCGCAGCGGCAGACGCGGCAGCGGTTGGGCGTGACGCTCATCGGGCAGGGCGCCATCACGGAAGCCACCCTTGCCCAGGCGCTCAGCGAGGCGCTGGGGATGCCGCAGGTGGACCTGGCGGCGATCACCCCGGACTGGGCGGCGGTGCACCTGCTGCGCGCGCGCTTCTGCGAACAGCACGACCTGTTCCCGTACGCGTTGGAGAACGTGGGCGGCAAGCGCCAGCTGGTGGTGGCGATGGCTGATCCGCTGAACATCACCGCCATTGAGGAGATTGAGTTCACCAGCGGACTGAAGGTCAGCGGCCGGGTGACGGCGCTGTCCGCGGTGCGCGGCGCCATCCTGCGCTACTACCACAAGGTCCCCGTGGCCACGGGCCCCCGCCCCGCTCCGGCGCGTCCGCCTGCAAGGGCCGCTCCGGCGCCCTCGCGGCCGGCCGTGGTGGAGGACGACGAGGAGGTCATCGTCGGCGAGGAGCTGCCCGCGTCGGAGAAGACGCAGCGCACGTCGCTGGCGGACCTCATCCGCGAGCGCGAGGAGCAGGCGAAGCGCAAGCGCGGCGGCGCGGTGGACAAGGCCAAGGCCAAGGCGCCGTCGTCCAGCGGAGGCGGCGTGCTGGACGACCTGGACTACCTCTTCGGCCAGGCGGCGCGCGAGGAGCCGGACCGGCTGGAGGAGCTGGAGCGCCGCTTCTGGGCGCTGATGCGCATCATGGCGCGCAAGGGCCTGCTCACGAACGAGGAGTTCCGGCGCGAGCTGGACGACGAGGGCGGCGAGGGCTGACTCAGTCCACGGCCAGGGGCAGCCGCACCGTGAAGGTGGTGCCCTGCCCCAGCGTGCTCTCCACGGTGAGACGTCCGCCGTGGTTCTCCACGATGCCCTGGCAGATGGACAGGCCCAGGCCGGTGCCGCGCCCTTCCGGCTTGGTGGTGAAGAAGGGCTCGAAGATGCGCGACAGGTTGCGCGACTCGATGCCGGTGCCGGTGTCGCGCACGCGCACCACCGCCTCCGTGCCCTCCTGAAGCGTGGACAGGGACACCTGTCCGCCGGGCGGCATGGCGTGGCAGGCGTTGGTGATGAGGTTGACGAACACCTGCACCAGGTTGGCGCGCACGGCGGCCAGGGGCGGCACGTCGCTCGCGTATTCGCGCTGCACGCTGACGCGGGCCTGGGACACGACGTGCTCGCAGAAGCCCACGGCCATGTCCACGACGGCGTTGAGCGACACGCGCTCCGGCCGGTCCTGCGCGGGCCGCGCGTAGCTCACCAGATCGCGGGTGAAGCGCAGGATGCGGTGGCTGCTCTCCAGAATCTTCTTCAGCTTCTCCTGGTCCGCGGGGTTCGCGCCCGGCGTCATCCGCGAGCGCTGCAGGAGCGCGTCCGCGTAGGTGGCCACCGCCGTCATCGGGTTGTTGATTTCATGCACCACGCTGGCCGCGAGCTGCCCGATGGAGGCCAGCTTCTCCGCGTGGATGATGCGCTTCTCCAGCTCCTTCACCACCGTGACGTCCTGGCCAATGGCGATGACGCCCTCGACCTCGCCCGGCTGGGTGAGCATGGAGGAGGTGGCGAAGGACACGCGCACCTCGCCGCCGTCGCGGGTGAGCAGGCGCGTCTCGAAGTTGTTCACGGACTCGCCGCGCATGGCCGCCGCCAGCACGGGCACCAGCCGCAGCTGTTCGCTGTCCGCCACCAGCGAGGACAAGTCCCGCCCCAGCACCTGCTCCTTGGTGAGGCCGGTGAGCGCGCTCAGCGCCTGGTTGAAGACCACCACCTGCTTGTCCCGGTTCACCACCAGGATGAGCGCGTTGGCCTTCTCCAGCAGCTCCTCCAGGTACTTGCGCACGAACGTCAGCTCGTCGATGAGCTTCGCGTTCTTCACCGCGACAGCGACCTGGCTGGCCAGCTGGAGCAGCACGCGCTCGTCGTGCGCGGGGTCCGCGTCCAGGCCCTCCGGGTACTCCATGTTGATGGCGCCGAAGAGCTGGCCGCTCGCGACCAGCGGGGCGCTCACCGCGCGGGTGCTGCCGTGGAAGAGCAGCGGCACCTCTTCGGAGATGGTCACCCGCCCCTGGGGCAGCGCGGTCTGCGTGAGGTTGGTCTTCTCCACCGAGCGCTGAAAGAGCACCAGCGGCTCATGCGCGCCTTCCTTGAGGCGGCCTTCCGCGTAGAGCGACGTGAGGCCACCGGTGCGCGCATCCACGATGCGGATGCAGAAGGCGCGGCTGGGGAAGAGCTCCTTCACGCCGCGCGCCACCGCGGCCACCAGCTCCTCTTCGCCGCCGGCCTCCGCCACGCTGCGGCCCAGGTCCAGGAGCACGCCCTCCGTGCGCGCCTGCTCCAGGAGGGCCCGCTCCGCCACCACCAGCCGGCCGCTGATGACCTCCGTGTCCACGCGGGCGCGCACCGCCACGGTGTCCGAGCGGCGCGACAGGGTGAGCACCAGCGAGGTGCCACTCTGGAGCACGAGGTCGATTTCGTGGAACTGCCCGTCCTCCGGGGCCACGGCGTTCGCCAGGGCTTCGGCCACCATGTCCACGCTGATGTCGTGCGTGGCGCAGAAGCGGCGCATGGCCGGGTTCACGGCCGCGATGCGCAGGGACACGTCGCAGACGGCGGCGGGCTCGTCCAGCGCGTCGAAGAAGGCCTGGAAGGCGTCGGGGGCCAGATTTCCGGACGGGCGCACGGCGCGGACCTCACTCTTCATGGGAGCTGGCCTTGTCGAGGTCGAGGATCTGCTGCGCCCCCACGTACGACTTCGTCTCGAAGCGGGTGATCTTCCCGATCTTGCGGACGATCTCCGCCATGCGCTCCGCCTCGCGGTAGATGATGTCCACCGGCCTGTAGGCGAAGTCCTCCTCCTTGAGCTTGCGCTTGAGCAGCTCCGCGTAGCCCATCACGGAGGTGAGGGGCTGGTTGAGCTCGTGGGCCGCGGTGCCGGCGAGCGCGACGATGACGGCGTTCTTCTCACTCTCCTCCAGCCGCGTCTCCACGTCGTACAGCTTGCGCTCCAGCTGCACCCGGTCCCGGAGGTCCGTGAAGATGCCCACGGAGAAGGACTCGCGGCCGCCCTCGTAGACGATGGAGGCCGTCATGTTCACGGGCACGCGCTCCCCGGAGCGGTGCATCAGCTCCTGGCGCGTGAGCGACAGCCGGCCCTTGCCGCCCATGTCCGGGCCGCGCAGCTGGGCCATGATGCGCTGGGCGATGCCGGGCGGGTAGAGCTGGAGCGCGTTGAGCTTCTCCTGGGCCTCCTGCGCGGTGTAGCCGCACATGGCCTCCGCGCCCTTGTTGAAGAGGATGATGCGCCCCTTCAGGTCGGCCGCGATGATGGCGTCCACCGACGAGTCGATGAGCCGCTCCAGGAAGTCCTTCGTGTTGCGCAGCTCGTCCTCCAGCTTGCGCGCGTGCGTCACGTCGCGGAAGGACAGGATGGTGGCCGCGTCCTCGTCACGCAGCGGCGCCGCGGACATGGACAGCGTGAGGCAGCGGCCCGCGGGCGTGCGCACCACCACGTCCACGCCCATGCGCGCCTCGCCGCGCGACGCGGACGTCACCAGCTCCATCAGCACGCCGTCGTCCACCGGCTGGGTGATTTGATTCAGGTGCTTGCCCCGGGCCTCGCCGGCGGTGGTGTCCAGCATCTGCGCGCCCGCGGGGTTGAGCGACAGCACGGCGGCCTCGTCATCGAGGATGGCCACGCCCTCGCTCACGTGGGCGAAGAAGAGCTGGTAGGGCTTGAAGGACGCGGCCTTCTCCTCCGCCGCCAGCCGCGCCGTCTGCACGGACTGGAGCACCGACGCGCTCCGGAGCGCCACCGCCGTCGCGTGGGCCACCGTGGTGAGGAAGTCGATTTCGCGCGAGCTGAAGGCCCGCCTCCGCCCGGCCGCGCGCAACAGCAGCACGCCGCGCACCTGGCCGCGGATGGGCAGGGGCAGCGCGGCGATGGCGTGGATGCCTCGCGCGGCCACGGCCCGGCGCTCCAGGTCGCCCAGCAGCGGGTGCGTGGCGGCCTCCTGCATCACCACGGGCTTGCCGGTGCGCACCACCTCGCGGATTTCCGGGTAGCGCGCCAGGTCGATGCGCAGGTCCTTCATGCCCGGGTCGTCGCTGGCGGCGACGATGACGCCCTCGTCCACACCGCCGCCCACCATCACCAGCGTGGCGCGTGCGATGTCCAGCTGTTCCGCCAGACGCCGCGTCACGCCGTGCAGGAGCGCTTCCACGTCGGAGCTCTCCGCGTAGTCAGCGGTGAGCTCCAGGAGCAGCGCCAGGTCCGTCTGGCTGCGGGCCTGCTCTTCACGCTCGCGGTGGCGCTCCGCGGCGCGCTGCAGGCGCCAGGTGAGCTCGTGCGACAGCCCCTGGTGGGTGACGATGTCCGCGGGGCGCAGCGTGTCCACGGCGGCGAAGCCGCGCGAATCCGGGGACACCACCGCGAGCAGCGTGAGGTGCGGCCCGTTGAGGGACGTGAGCAGCTCCACCACCGCGGGGCCGCAGCCGGGGGCGGTGAGGTCCACCAGCGCCAGGGCCGCGTCGTCCGGGTCGTCCACCACGCGCAGGCCCGCGCGCTCGGCGGCGTCGTTCAGGGGTTCTCGAGCCACCGACCCTGGGGGGACCAGGACGATGCCGAAGGCGGGTTCCGACGGGGCCGACACGGGGCGCAGGACTCCGGAGCGAGGGGCCCCGGAGTCTACACAACCCCCGGGGTCAGGGGCAGCCTGACTCGAAGGCGCCCTGGTCCGGCGCCGCTCCGCAGTAGGGCAGCCCCAGGGACAGGCCCGCCTCGCGCGCGGGGGACTGCGCGGACAACTGGTAGTCGTCCGCGCCCGTGTCCACGAAGGCGGGTGCGCGCTCCTGGGAGCGCTTGTCCAGGCCAGCCTTCGTGCGCCAGTCCGCCAGCCCCATGGTGGCACCCTCCAGGTTGAACACCGCCGCGCCGCTACTCCGGTAGTACAGGTTGCCGTCCACCACCGCGCCGCTCCGGCCCGAGCCGCCGCGCGCGGCGATGCCACAGCCGGCGAAGAGGTTGTTGCGCACGTCCAGGCCCTGGCTCGCGCCGTTGGAGCCCGTGCCGAAGATGAGGCACGCGCCGCTCAGGTTCCACACGGTGTTGTGCTGCACCTTCACGTCCACGGACGCGTCCACGCGGATGCCGGTGCCCTCCTCGCCGTCCGCTTCACCCAGGCCGTCATGGATGAGGTTGCGGCGCAGGATGACGCGCGTGGGGGGCGCGCCCTCGCGGTTGCCGCCAATCTGGATGGCGCGCGCGTTGGCGTAGAAGACGTTGTCCTCCAGCGTGACGTCGGACGGAGACATGTGGACGATGACGCCCTCGCCCGCGGAGGAGGACACGGCGCGGTGGTTGTAGATGGTGTTGCCGCGCAGCGTGACGTGGGTGCACGTCTTGATGTCCGCGCCGTTCTCCCGGTTGTCATGGAGCCGGTTGTCCTCCACGAGCAGGTTGTCGAACGGCGTGCCCGGGTTGGTGGCGCCGCCCTCCGGCCCCAGGCACTGCACGCCGTCGCCGGAGTTGTGGTGGATGTCATTGCCGCGCACGGTGACGTTGCTGGCGGAGGTCTGCACCGCGACGCCGTGGCTGTCCACGTCGCCCTGGTCGAAGTGGGAGATGTCGTTGTCCTCGATGAGGACGTCGTGCGCCTTCTCCGTCACGTAGACGCCCGCGCCCTCCGTGCCGTTCTTCACGATGCTGTCGCGGAGCACGCCGTGGTGCGCGCCCGCGCCGCGCCACATCACCGCGAAGGTGGACTCGCCGCCCACGTCCACCGTGAGCCCCTGGATGGTCCAGTACGCGCCGCTCACGTCCACCAGCGACGTCTCGCCAATGGAGCCGCCCTTGAGGATGGCCGTGGCGCCCGGCGCGGCCCTCAGCGTCAGCGGCTTGTCCGCCGTGCCCTGCCGCTCCTTCAACTCCACGTGCTCGCGCCACGTGCCGGATTTGAGGAACACCGCCTCACCGGGCTTCACCAGGGACAGGGCTCGCGCCACCGTGCGCAGGGGCAGTTCTTCCGTTCCGGACGCGGAGTCATTGCCGCTGGGGGACACCCAGAGCACGCGCGTGTACTGCGGCTCGGCGGGCGGCGGCGGTTCGGGCTCCTCCGTGGGCGGTGGATCCACCGGCTCCGTAGGCGGATCCGTGGGCGTGGTGCCGCCGTCCGTGGCGACGCCTCCGTCCTCGTCAGGGGACGTGCCCGCGTCAGCCGGTGTCTGGGGCCGTCCTGGCGGAGTGACGATGGGTGGACCGGACGTGCCCGGAGGTGTGGCTGTCGCGGGCGCGGGCTCGACCTTGCCGGTACAGCCGACGGTGCCAGCGAGCATCCCGGTGGCGCAAACGATGGTCGTCAGGGTCTGGCGGAAGCGCATGTGGACTCCTCGTGAGGGTTCACGGCGCGGGATGCGCTCGCGGGGTCGGCGGGCAACGGGAACATGCGTGCCGCGCATTCCGCGTCAGCCGTGGACTTCGCCGCCGCCCGGTCGCAGGGCAGCCGGGCAGGAGTGTGAATCCGCGCGGTTGGGCCTGGCGACAGCGGCCCGCGGATGTGCCGGAGGGTGGGCGCCGCGCGCAGGACGGGCATCAAGGCTCCCACCGGGAGGCCCGTGCCCTGGAAACACGTGGGCCGTGTCCTCCCGGCAGGAGGCACACGGCCCGAACGCGACGGTGGATGCGGCTTCAGGGAGCGGTGGAGTCCTGGTCCTTCCGGCCGAGGAGCGCATCCAGTTCCCCGCGCGCCTCCAGGTCGTACAGGTCATCGCAGCCACCGACGTGACGGCCCGCGATGAAGATCTGCGGCACCGTCTGACGACCGCAGCGCCGCATCATCTCCTCGTGCCGCCGCTCATCCGCGGCGACATCCACCTTCTGGAACTCGCAGCCCTTCTCGATGAGCAGGTCCATGGCCTGCCGCGAATAGGGGCAGGTGCGCTTCATGTAGACGACGACCTCGAGCATCACGACCTCCTGCGTCGAAGGGTGGGGACGCATCCGGCGGCCCGCAACCCGGCGCGAGTGCGCTCGCTCTCTTGCCCGGCCCCCTTGAGCAACACCCCCGTGCCTCGCATGGGATGGCATTCCTCCCCTCAAACGGGTGCCCGTTCAGTGTGGAGGTGGACAGGTCGCAGGAGGGGAGCGGCGGGAACGGGCGTGCTAGGTAGGAGTCATGTCTCCCCGACGCCCCGAAATCCTCGCCCCCGCTGGTGACCTGGAGTCGTTGCGTGCCGCCCTCGCCAGTGGCGCGGACGCCGTGTACTTCGGGCTCGATGAAGGCTTCAACGCGCGAGCCCGCGCGGAGAACTTCTCGCTCGAGCGGCTGCCTGAGACGGTGGGGCTCATCCACAGGGCCGGTGCGCGCGCCTACGTGACGCTGAACACGCTGGTGTTCGAGCCGGAGCTGCCGGTGGTGGAGCACCTGCTGCGCGGCGTGGCGAAGGCAGGCGTGGACGCGCTCATCGTGCAGGACCCGGCGGTGGCGCTGCTCGCGCGAGCCATCTGTCCCCAGCTGGAGCTGCACGCGTCCACGCAGATGACGCTGTCCAGCGCGGAAGGGGCGCGGTTCGCCACGGGCCTGGGCTTCACGCGCATGGTGGTGCCGCGCGAGCTGTCGGTGGCGGAGATCCGCCGGCTGGCGTCGCAGACGGACATCGAGCTGGAGGTCTTCATCCACGGCGCGCTCTGCATGTCGTGGAGCGGCCAGTGCCTCACGAGCGAAGCGTGGGGCGGCCGGTCCGCGAACCGGGGCCAGTGCGCGCAGTCGTGCCGGCTGCCGTACGACCTGGTGGTGGACGGCGAGACGCGCGACCTGGGCGAGGTGAAGTACCTGCTCAGCCCCAAGGACCTGGCGGGCGTGCGCGCGGTGCCGGAGCTGGCGGACATCGGCGTGCACAGCCTGAAGATTGAAGGCCGGCTCAAGGGGCCGGCATACGTCTCCAGCACGGTGCAGGGCTACCGCCGCTGGCTGGACGGCGTGATGGCGGGCAAGCCCGACGGCGCGCGGCTGGCGAAGGACCTGGCGGAGATGTCGCTGTCGTACAGCCGGGGTTTCTCCCACGGGTTCCTGGCGGGCTCCGACCACCAGACGCTGGTGGAGGGGCGCTTCCCGAAGCACCGCGGGCTGTACCTGGGCCGGGTGCATGCGGTGTCCGGCAAGGACGTGCTCGTGGTGCCGGACGACCGGCCATGGACGGGCGCGCTGGGCCTGGGCGACGAGCGGCCCGAGGCCCCTGCGGGCTCGGTGTCCGCGCCGCTCACGGGCGAGCCCGACCCCGCGGATGTGGATCCGCGTCCGGGCATGGGCGTGGTGTTCGACGCGGGCGCGCCGGAGGACAAGCACGAGCCGGGCGGCCCCATCTTCCGCGTGGAGCGCGAGGGCGACGCGTGGGTGCTGGGCTTCGGCCATCCGGGCCCGGACCTGGGCCGCGTGGCGCCGGGGCAGCACGTGTGGCTGAACAGCGATCCGGCGCTCGCGCGGCGCACGGGAGACCTGCTCGCGGAGGGTGAGCCCGAGGGCCGCATCCCGCTGTCACTGGTGGTGTCCGGCGCGGAGGGCACGCCGCTGCGCGTGCGGATGAGCACCGCGCTGTTCACGCGCGAGGCGACGGGCACGACGGTGCTCGCGCCGTCGCGGGGCGCGGGCGTGGACGCGGCGCTGCTGAAGGACAAGCTGGCCGCGCTGGGCGGGACGTCGTTCCATCTGGCGGAGCTGGATGCGTCTGGCCTGGCGCCGGGGCTGCACCTGCCGGTGTCGGAGCTGAAGGCGCTGCGGCGGCAGCTGGTGACGGAGCTGACGGCGGACGTGGAGCGTGGCCCCTCGCGGACCGTGAGCACGGAGGCGGTGGAGGCCCGCGTGCGTCAGGCCTTGCTGGCGAAGGTGGCGTCGCGGCCGGCGGAAGAGGCGCCCCGGTTGCTGCCGCTGTGCCGGAACGACGCGCAGCTGGAGGCGGTCATCGCCGCGGGCCTGCGTGAGGTGGAGCTGGACTGGATGGAGATGGTGGGGCTCCAGAAGGCGGTGGAGCGGGCGCGCGCGGCGGGGCTGCGCGTCACCATCGCCACGGTGCGCGTGCAGAAGCCGGGCGAGGAGGGCTACGACACGCGCCTGGACCGGCTGCGGCCGGACGCGGTGCTGGTGCGCCACTGGGGCGCGATGATGCACTTCCTGGAGCAGCCGGCGGGGGCGTCGCGGCCGGTGCTGCACGGGGACTTCTCGCTGAACGTCACGAACTCGCTGACGGCGGCGCACCTGCTGAGCCTGGGACTGGACACGCTGACGGTGTCGCACGACCTGGATTCGGAGCAGCTCTTCGCGCTGCTGGAGCAGGCGCCGGCGCACCGGTTCGCGGTGGCGCTGCACCACCACATCGCGACGTTCCACACGGAGCACTGCGTGTATTCACACACGCTGTCCAACGGGCGCGACTTCAAGGCCTGCGGGCGGCCGTGTGAGAAGCACGCCATCGCGCTGAAGGACCGGTTGGGGTTGGAGCATCCGGTCATCGTGGACGTGGGGTGCCGCAACACGGTGTTCAACGCGCAGGCGCAGAGCGCGGCGTCACTGGTGCCCCGGCTGCTGGAGCGCGGCGTGCGGCGCTTCCGCGTGGAGTTCGTGCGCGAGACTCGCGAGGAGGCCACGCGGGTGCTGGGCGCGTATCAGGAGCTGCTTGCGGGCCGGCTGTCGCCCACGGAGGCGGTGAAGCGCGCGGCGGTGCACGAGCAGTTTGGCGTCACTCGCGGCACGATGCAGGTGCTCAAGCACCCGGCCGCGAACGCGCGCTGAGACACGGTGTGCGCAGGGCTCCTGCTTCGAGCCCTGCCCCTCTGTTCGTTCAGGCCGCGGCCGCGGACGGGGGATCGGCCTTGGGCGACACGAGGTTCACCGGCTCACCGTCCTCGCCCAGCACCACCGGGGCGATGCCCAGCTTGCGCTCCACCAGCGCGTGCCCCAGGTAGACGAGCGGCGTCAGGCCAATGGCCACCAGCAGCTTCACCGCGTACGAGGTGAAGATGATCCGGAAGATGACCTCCCGAGGCAGCACGCCTGTCCAGGCGACGAACTGCACCACCACCGTGTCGATGAGCTGAGACACCACCGTGGAGCCCGTGGCGCGCAGCCACAGCATCCGGTTGTTCGTCACCCGCTTGAGCAGGTTGAACACCGAGATGTCCAGGAACTGGGCCACCAGGTACGCCACCATCGACGCCGCCAGGATGCGCTGCGAGCCGCCGAAGACGTTGTTGAACGACGCCGCCACCGTCCCGCTGTAGTCCTTCGCCTCCGTCATCGGCGCCCACGGAATCAGGCCCGCCAGCGCGACAATCACGAACGTGAAGATGGCCATCACGAAGCCCACCCACGTCACGAACCGCGCGACCTTCTTGCCGTAGAACTCGTTGAGGATGTCCGTCAGCAGGAACGTCACCGGGAACGGCAACATCCCCACCGACATCACCGCCACCACCGGGCCCAGGTGCACCTCGAACAGCTTCACCCCGATGATGTCGCCCACCACCAGCGAGGTGATGAACAGCCCCGCGAGCACCACGAAAAGCTGAATCCGCCGGTCCAGGGTCATCCGATGCGTCCTTCAAGAGCGAGGCGCCTCTACAGCTAGCATACCCTCCCGCCCCCGTCGCTTGGACGCCCGGACCCTACTCGGGCAGATAGTACTGCCTGCCCGGCCCCACAGGCGCCGTCTCCCCGGCACCACTTCCCTCGGACAACACCAGGCGCGGCCGGTACACACCCAGCACCGTCTGCTCGGTCGCCGTCGGGTTGTCGTAGCCGTGCCCGAAGACCTCCTGTCCGCTGAACGCCATCCCCCGCCCCACCGGCTGCCCCTGCAGCACCAGCCCCGCGCCCAGCACCAGCTCCATTCCTTCCGTGTGACCGTCCGCGCGCGGCGGGATGCTCCCTCCCGGATCCACCCGCAGCCGGTACACGCCGTAGGTCGCGCCTTCGTGGATGACGTCCACGTGGCCGAAGGGCCTCGCGTCCGTCCGGTACACCATCTCCTCCGCGGTCCGGTGCACCTGGAGCGACGGGATGGCCCACCCCGTCAGCGCCTCCGGCTTGGTGACCCGCACCGTGGCGGCGTGCAGCGGCGCGTGCGGCGCGGCGGACGTGGGCGGCGCCAGGAGATAGCGGCACACCGCCTCCGCCGCGGACTCCAACAACTCGAAGCGGCACGCATCCAGGAGGAAGCGCAGCTCTCCGGCCAGGCGCCCGTAGTGCACGGTGTTCGCCAGCCTCCCGCCCACCGCCGCCTGCCGCGCGTCCAGGAAGAGCGCCACGTCCAGGCGCAGCGGCTGCGGCGTCACGCGCTCGCGGTTGTAGAGGCCCACGATGACGTCCACCGTGAGCCCTCGCAGCTCCATCACGTCCAGCGGACGGCCCTGCGCGTCGGTGACCACGGGGTGGATCCACACGGGTTCCTGGCTCACAGCTGCGCGCTCCTTCCGCCATCCACGGCGATGACCTGCCCGGTGAGGTACGGCGCCTCGCGCGCGAGGAACACCACCGTGCGCGCCACGTCCTCCACGCTGCCCTCGCGGCCCATGGGCACGCGGTCGAGCACGTCCTTCCGCGCGGCTTCGTCGAAGTGCTCCGGGAAGGCCACCACGCCCGGCGAGATGGCGTTGACGCGCACGTGCGGCGCCAGCTCCACCGCCAACGCTCGCGTGAGCATCACGAGCCCCGCCTTGCTCACCGAGTAGTGCGAGTAGTGGCTCACCGCCCGCTCCCCGCCGATGTCGGTGAGGTGCACCACCAGCGGGTCCTTCCCCGCGCGCAGCGACGGCAGCAGCGCCTGCGTGAGGAAGAAGGGCGCGTCCACGTTCACGGCGAGCATGCGGCGGTACTGCTCGCGCGTCACGGCCGCGAAGTCCACCCGCTCATAGAGCCCCGCGTTGTGGACGACCACGTCCAGCGCGGGGTGCGCCTCCCGGACCCGCGCACCCAGCGCGTCCACGGCCTGCGCGTCGGAGAGGTCGCCGCTGTACAGCGTGACGGCGCGGCCCAGCGCTCGCAGCTCTTGCGCCAGCGCCTCCAGCGGTTCCATGGAGCGGTTCGCGTGAAGCGCCAGGTCGTAGCCGGCGCGGCCCAGCGCGCGCGCCACCGCGCTGCCGATGCGCACGCCCGCGCCCGTGATGAATGCGGTCCCCATATGCGGGCCCTGCCTAACAGGCCCGCCCGCGAAAGGCATCCGGCGCCTTCACGCGGAAAACACCGCGGGGCGACACCTGGAGACCCCTCTCCAGGCACCGCCCCGCGGCACTGCGTCGTCCCCTTTGCGTCGTTCGTCCCGTCTCGTCTCCTCGTGCTTGCTACGGGTAGTAGACCACCGTCTGCCAGCGGCGCCCGCCGTACGGCACCCAGACCCACTCCGTCACCGCCTGGTAGCCGCCCGGCACATATTGCTGGTCGTAGTAGCCCGGCGTGCAGCGCACGTGGCGGCCGCGGCGGCCACGGGACACGCACTGCTCGGGGACCCAGACCTGCTCGTAGCGCGCCGGCACCCAGCGCTCCACCGTCTGCAGCTCGTAGCGGCCGCGCGAGTCCACCGGGCGCGGCATGGGGCCCTGGTTGCAGTTCGGGCCGCGGCAGCCCATGAAGCGGCGCGTCTTCGCGTCGTCATTGTCGTAGCGGAACGCCTGGCCCTGCGGCGCGGAGTCCCAGCCGCCGTTGTACCGCTGCTGGCCGCCCCACTGCGCATCCGCCCGGGTCGGGCCGCGCCAGTCCGCCGCGAACGACGTGGAGGAACCGAGCAGCATTGCACCGAAGGCCAGGGTCGCGAGTCCGAGCTTGAAAGCCATGTCTTCCATCCTCCGTCCGAGTTGCTTGTCCTGACTGACGGGGCCCCCGCCGGAACATTCAAATCCCGTCGAGTCACTCTCCACCCCGGTGGCGGGACCGGGGGGATGTGGGTACACCTCGTCCCATGTTCCACCGCGACGGCCCCACCTTCCGCGAGCTTGCACGGCAGGCCCTCACCTCCGTCGAGCAGGGCTACGACCTGCTCGCGCCCAAGTTCGAGCACACGCCGTTCCGCACGCCGGATCCGGTGCTCAAGGCCGCGCTCGCGCACGTGGGGCCCGAAGGCAGCGTGGGCAGTGCCTTGGATGTGTGCTGCGGCACCGGCGCCGCGATGCGCGTGCTGCGCCCGCTGTGCCGCGAGCGCGTCGTCGGGTTCGACCTGAGCCAGGGCATGCTGGACGAAGCACGGCGCAGGCTCGTGGATGCACCGGGCAGCGCGGCGCTCGACTTCGTCCGGGGCGATGCGCTGGCGCTGCCCTTCGACGCGGCGTTCGACCTGATCACCAGCTTCGGCGCCTTCGGGCACATCCTGGAGGAGGACGAGCCGCGCCTCGTCGAGGGCATCGCGCGGGCGCTGAAACCCGGTGGCCGCTTCGTCTTCATCACCGCTCGGCCGCCGTCCGCGCTCAACCCCGGCTACTGGGTGGCGAAGGGCTTCAACGCCGCCATGCGCGTGCGCAACGCGCTCTGGAAGCCGCCGTTCGTCATGTACTATCTGACGTTCCTCGTGCCCCGCGCCCGCGCGCTGCTGGAGGCGGCGGGGTTCGACGTGGAGGTGCGCGAGGGCGACATGCCAGAGCCCTTTGGCCGGCTCGTCACCGTCATCGCCACGAAGCGCTGAAGGGGCCTCAAGGCGCGGCCGCGGCGGCTTCGGACTCCGCGTACTCCACCGCGAGGATTTCGTACTCCACCGTGCCGCGCGGACGCTCCACCTGCACGGCCTCGCCGGCCTCCTTGCCCAGGAGCGCGCGCGCCAGCGGGGACTCCACGCTCAGCCGCCCCGCCTTCACGTCCGCTTCATCCGGACCGACGATGCGATAGCGCATGCGCGCGCCGTCCTCGTCCTCCAGCACCACCCACGCGCCGAAGAAGACGCGGCCCGCCTGTGATGGATCCGGCGCCACCACCCGCACGTCCTCCAGGATGGCGGTCAGCTCGCGAGCCCGACGCTCCCGCTCGCGCTTGCGCACGCCCGCTTCCAGCTCCGGCCAGTCCCGGGGCGCGGGGCCCTGTAGCTCCAGCAGCTCCTCCTGGAGCGCGCGGTAGCCCTCCGGCGTGATGTAGCGCTGCTCCGCCGACGTCGACCGGGGACGCGCGGGGGTGAGCCCCTCGTCGCCGCCCCCGTCTTCCTTGGTGAATGCCTTCGACATGGCCCGCTCCCTCCTCCCAGGAAATTTCTCAACGTTTCCCGGGCTTTGCACGCCGGGTCCGCCTGCCCGCCCGCTTTCGATTGGCGCAATTTTACTACTAAGGCGGAATCCGCCAGGATTCGAGGGCATGCACCTCCCCCGAGCCGTGCCTCGCTTCGAGCATCGCCTGGCCGTCCGTCTGCGCGGCATGCTGCCGCTCTACACGCGGGATGTGTCGGAGAGCGGCTTCTGCGCGGAGATGCTCCAGCCGATGAAGGCGGGCGATCTCCTGGAAGGCGCGTTGCTGCTGGGGGACGAGGAGGTCCCCTTCCAGGCCCGGGTGATGTGGGCCCGCCGCTCCGCCGGGGAGCGCACGCGAGGACGCTGCGGCGTGCGCTTCGTCACCATCGGCGAGGACTTCCAGCGGCGGCTGGGTGCGTTCAGGCGCTTGCAGGGCAGGCGCCTGATTCGCTGGTTCACCTGACGAACCGGGCCTACTTCGCCGTTTCGGAGGCCGCCGGGGCCGCGGTCTCGGACGGAGCGCCGGGCGTCGCGGGCGTGGTGGACGGCTCCGCGGCGGACTCGGCCGGGGGGGCGATGGGGGCGCCTTCGGGCGCGGGGGCCTGACCGGAGGGCACCACCTGGAGCTTGTAGCGGCGCACGCCCTTGGGCAGCACGACCTCCACCAGCGGGTTCTCCTTCACCAGGCCCGGGTCGAGCTTGAGGGAGAACTCGCCGTTCTCGTCGGTGGTCGCGTTGATGTGGTTGCGGTACTCGCCGCCGAGCACCTTGGCGCCCTTCACCGGCTGGCCCGTCGCGGCGTCCGTCACGCGCAGCACCATGAGCTGGCCCTCCTGGAGCGCGGTGGCGCCGTTCGCCTGGATGACTTCGTTGTAACGCGGGCGCAGCGCGCAGGCGGACAGCAGCGCGGAGGAGAGGACGGCGATGGTCAGCAGGTTGCGGCGAAGGCTCATGGAATCCATCCAGGCTGGGAAGCGGTACGGCGGAGGCGCGGCAGCATAGCCGCCAGCCACCGGACGCCAAGTCTCCGGTGCGTTACGGCCCCCGTGTACGGCATCCGCCCCCACGCCGGGTCGCGAAATTCCCGGCGGGCAGGCAGGGCAGGCGCCTTCCTCCTCAAGGACCGGTGGAGCCGTCAGCCCTTCCACCCGCCCGCTTCCAGCACCATCTCCCAAGGTGTCCGGGCACGTCCTTCCCCCGCCCGCACGGAGGTCAATGCTCCATGGATGAGACCTATACGGAGGAATCCGAACGCGTCGTGCGTCCGGAGCAACGCTTTGTGATGGAGAACGGGCGGGCCGAGTACGCGACCATTCCGCCCGACACGCGCGTGGAGGAGAGCCGCGTCGTCTGGAAGCACAACCGGTTCGACGTGAGCGTGCTGACGATGGTGCTCATCAGCGCCATCACGTTCTTCATTCCGCTGTTCAACGGCCTGCTGGCCGGCACGTTCGGCGGCTTCCACGCGGGACGTCCCCGCCGGGCCCTGGCAGCCGCTGCCGTCGCCTCGGTGGTGGTGCCCGCCGCGTTCTACGTGGCCTTCAACGTCTTCAGCGTGGGCGGCGAGCGCATCTTCCTGGGCCTGGGCTGGGGGAACTGGACGCTGCTGCACGTCATCGGCCTGTTCATTGGCGCCCTCTGCGGCGCGTCCAGCCGTCCGGTGTTCACCGGTGAGGTCCCCATCTTCCGCACGCAGTACGTCAGCGGAGCTCCACTCCTAGCGCAAGGCGATGTCGCGCCAGCCCTTCCGGAAGGCTCGCGAGACTTCTCCCGGGACCTGCCCACGACGCAAGTGTCCCCTCCCAGTGGACCTGTGCGCGGGGAGTGAGCAGCACGCTCCAGCGGGCGACACGCCCCAGGTACCACTCCACCTGGAGCGTCGCGTCCGCCTCATGCGTGAAGCCCGGCGTGATGCCCGTGCGCCACGACGGCACGTACGTGGCCTCCAGGCGCAGGGCGCTGTTGCCTGGACCGGGCAGGCCCAGGCGATGGGCCAATGACAGACGGGGCCCCACCGTGGGGACCGTCTCCCTGGGGCTCCAGGCCATCGTGGCCTGGGCGCCCAACCCCACCGCGAGGAAGGTGTCGAAGCGCTCCGAGGCCGCCACCACGCCCAGCGCCTCCGCCTCCACCGTCGCGCGGTAGGGCAACGGGCGGTCGATGTCCGTGGACATCTTCGCCTCCGCGCCCCAGCCCAATGAGTCGGAGAACGACCGTTGCTGCTGGGGCAGTTCGGGCAGCAGCGTGCGGTAGCCCACCAGCGTCAGGCGCGAGCCGAGGATGCGCGGCACGCCCCAGCGCGGCTCCACCGACAGCTCTCCGTCCAGCACACGCAGCTCGCTGCTGGACTGGAAGCCGTGCAGGCGCGCGTCGCCCAGGGCCTCGTTCATCGCGGAGGTGCGCAGGCTCACCACCGGCCGCGCGGCGCCCACCTCCGGGAAGTCCACGCCGCCACTGACCACCGTGCGGGCCGCGCCGGATTCGCGCAGCGCGCCCCGGGCCCAGGTGGTCTCGAGCTCCACCTTCTGTTCATGGTCCTTCGCGAGGAAGGCCCGCGGATCCACGTCCGCGAGCGGTCCGTCGTTGAGCGCGCCCTGCGCCTCGGTGGCCGCGGCGAAGGCGGCTTCGGTGTGCTCGGCGCGGACCAGGGCCTTGAGCTCGTCCGGCGTGGGCAGCCGCTTGATGGCGGTGTCCAGGGCCTGCTGGAGCAGGGCCGTACGGTCGAGCACCGCGAGCTTGCGCTGCATGGCGTCCTCGCGCTCGAAGAGGGCTTGCCGGTCCTTGACGCCCTGGGCGGCGCCGCCCTGCCCCTTCAGGTCGAGGGTGACGAGGCGCTCACGCTCGATGGCGAGCTTCTCCCCTTCGGCCTGATCCACCGCCGCGCGCTCCACCCGCACCGCGTGCGCCACGTAGGCGTGCAGGGCCTCGCGGGCTTCGGCGCGCGCGGAGGGAGGAGCGGCGTCGAGCGCCGTCGTCACTGCGTGAGGCAGCTGTTCGTAGGCCTGCCTGCGCACGCCGGGTTCGGGGGACTGGAGGCGGCGGTGAACGTGGTGCAGCGGCGCGAGCGCGGTGGACGGAAGCAGGGAGGCCAGCTTCGTGAGCAGCCGCTCCTCTTCCACGAGCGCGCGCCGGGCGCGGTCTCCCGTGGATTCGAGGGCGTCCGGGACGTGCTCCAGGAGCGGCACCTTGTGCCCACTCGCGTCCACGACGTTCGTCTTCGCCAGCGTGTCCAGCGTGGCCGTGGGCAGGACCCACAGCATGCCGGGCGCGCTCACGTGACGGCCGTTCTCCAGCGAGCCATTGAGGAGGAAGAGCAGCGCGGCGGCGCAGTTGTCGGTGAAGAAGTAGTAGCCCAGGTAGCCGCGACGCTCGAGTTCCCAGATGCGCTCCAGCATGCGCTGGGACTCGCCGGGCGTGAGGTTCAGCCGGAAGCGGCGGATGGTGCGCTGCTCCAGCTCCAGCGACTCGTGGGTGACGTCGCCCAGGGTGCCCGTGAGGAAGACGGTGCTGTAGCCGCCCGTCATGCCCTTCATCAGGTAGCCCAGGCCCTTCTCCTCCATGCCGGTGAGGGCCACGAGCTGCACGACGCGCTCGAAGCCGGGGCCCTGCACCGTGGCGCCTTCGCGCCAGACCGGGCGCAGGAGCAGATGGCCGAAGAGGGACTGGGGCTGGCGGCCCGTGGCCGCGACGAGCAGGACCTCCAGGTGCGAGAGCGCATCCGCTTCCGCCCACGTGTCGAAGGCCGGACAGGCTCCTCGCGCGGGCAGCGTGCCCAGGCGCGCCTCCGAGATGAACTCCGACAGGGCGCGCGTCTTGGACAGCTCCTGACAGCGCACCTGATCATCCTCGGGCAAGGCTTCCGGACGCAGGGACTCCGCGGGGACGAACAGCTCCTCCGCGAACGTGACGAGGTCCAGCGAGGCGCTCGCCTGCCCCCGGGCGCGGCTGAAGGCCCCCGCGTAGGTGATGCTCGCGGACTCCTTCCACGTGAGGGGGCGCTCGAGCGGGAGCAGCCATCCGTCCAACCTTCGCCACTGGGGACGCTTGCTCCAGCCGCGCGCGTCGTCCCAGCGCTGCATCACGGCGTGCACCACGGCGCGGCGGCGCCACAGGTGTTCGGCCTCCGTGTCGGTGAGACGTGACAGGCGCAGCGTGGCCCGGCGCTCCTCGGAAGGGGCATAGCGGTAGAGGTGGAACTGCTCGCGCTGCTCCGACCAGTCCGGACGGGCCTTCGTGCCGTCACCCAGGCCCAGCGGCGCGGGCTCCGGATGCAGCACGAACTCCAACCGGCCTCCGGGCGGACGGCGCATCGCGGGAGGCAGGCCAGCGAGCCCCGCCTCCACGTCCGAGATCAGCGAGGCATCCCGCGCCGCGACACCGCGCAGGAGGATGCCCGACGTGGCCTCCAGGGCCGCGACCCGCTCGGCCAGGACGAGCTCCGGGGACAGCTCCTTCAAGAACGCCGGCACCGCGAGGTGGCCCAGGGGTTCCTGAGCCTGCGAGCTCACGGGCAACAGCAGCACCGTGAGCCATCCCCTCCAGGTTGGGCGAGGCCTCACTGAAGGGCCTCGGCCGCTTGGGGCGCACCCTCCTGTTCCTGGAGGAAGGCCTGACGGTCCTCTTCGAGCCGGGGTTCGGTGCGCGCCAGCTGGCCCACGCGCTCCAGCCAGGCGCGGGCGCGCTCGGGCGTCAGCGTCTTCGCATCCGCCATCATCAGCAGCTCCTTGCGGTGCGTGCGCAACAGCTTGCCGAAGACATCCAGGTTCTCACGGCGGATGCGCGCCGCCTGCGCCAGGTCCTCCACCGTCGGGCCCGCGCCCAGCGCCAGGTCCTCTCGCAGCTGGTGCGTGCGGGCCCGCAGGTACACCTGGGCCGCGTGCCCCACCTCCTTCGGCGAGGGCCGCTTGCCCTTGCGCCGCGCCGAACGCTCGTACGACTGCCAGATGACGATGCCCAGGCCCATCACCGTCAGCGCCACCGTGGCCGTCGACAGGAGCTGATTCTCGCGGCCGTTGCTGCTCTCGCTGCGCGTGCGCGAATCGTCGCCCTGATCCACCTGGTTCGACTCGCTGGTGCCCGCGTTGCTGTTCTCGCTGGAGCCGGAGTGGCTGGAGTCCCCTTCTCCCGTGCTGTGGTCGCTGGAGCCCGAGGAGTCGCCCGAGTCCGACTTGCTCGAATCCCCGTGGCTGGAGTTGCCCGAGTCGGAGTCGCTGGACTCGCCCGAGCCCGACTCGCTGGAGCCCTCGTCGCTGGAGCCGTTCGACCCCGACTTGCTGGACTCGCCCTGGCTGGAGTTGCCCGAGTCGGACTTGCTGGACTCGCCCTGGCTGGAGTCCCCCTGACTGGAGTTGCCCGAGTCCGACTGGCTGGAGTCACCCTGGCTCGAAGCGCCCGACTCCGAGGAGTTGCCCGAGTCCGACGCCCCCGCGGCCCTCAAGCCCGCGGCGGGCCCGCGACACCCCACGGCGAGCATCAACATCGACGCCGTCACCACGCGCTTCCACGAAGACTTCGTCCGCATCCATCCCCCTCGAAAGGGCGCCACCGGGCCTGGCGCCAGCCAGTGCCCTAGCCAACCGCATGCCGGGCGCTGGATTGTGCATTATCGAGAGGTTGCTGGATCGTCTGACGCGACACGGCGCGAAAAACAGGCCCCAGGGTGCGTCACGCGCTTCGCGCCCCTGTTTCACCGCGGGTATGACGGACGCCCTCCTCCAGGAAGAGACGTTTCAGATAGGGATTGAGGAAACGCCCCTCCGGGTCCAGTTGCTCGCGCACGCGCTGGAAGTCATCCCAGCGGGGATACAGGTGTTTCAGTGTCTCCGCCGTCTGTGTGTGCAGCTTGCCCCAGTGTGGCCGGCCGCCGTGGTTGCGGAAGATGGCCTCCGCGCCGGAGAAGTAGGGCTCCAGCGGCATGCCCCGGTATTGATGCACCGCGATGAACGCGCGGTCCCCGCCGTGCGCCGGACTGAGGAACACGTCGTCGCCGCGCACGAAGCGGTACTCCACCGGGAAGTGCACGGGCAGTTGCTCGCGCGTGATGTATTCAGACAGCTCGCGCAGGCAGTCCGGCCCTCGCTCCACCGGCACGGCGTATTCCATCTCCTGGAAGCGCACGAGCCGCGGCGTGGCGAACAGCGTGTGGCTCTGCCCCGCCAGCACGCCTTCCGACGCCAGCTTCGCCGACAGCCGGCTCACCGGCGCGCACCACGCCGGCCGCATCCGGCACGCACGGCTCACCGCGCCGAAGACCGCGTTCTCCATCACCATCTCGCTGAACCAGCGCCCCACGCCCACCCCGTGCGGGGTCTCGTCCGTGAGGTCCATCGCCTTCGTCATCACGCGGTCGGAGTGCGGGAACCAGAAGAACTCGTAGTGGCGGTGGCGCGCCCGCGCTTCATCCAATCCCGCGAGGCACTCCTCCAGCGCCAGGTTCCGCCGCGTCAGCCGCAGCCGGTACGCGGGCAGCAAGCGCAGCCGCACCCGCGTCACCACGCCCAGCGCGCCCAGGGACACCCGCGCGGCCTGGAGCAGCTCTGGCGACGTGTCCTCCGAGCACGTCACCTCGTCCCCGCTCGCCGTGACGAGCGTCATCTCCGCCGCCTGCGTGGAGAGGATGCCCAGTCCCACGCCCGTGCCGTGCGTGCCCGTGCCCAGCGCGCCGCCCAGCGACTGCTTGTTGATGTCGCCCAGGTTCTCCATCGCGAGCCCGTGCGACGCGAGCAGCGCTCCCAGTTCGCGCAGGCTCGTGCCCGCCCACACCACGGCCTCGCGCGTGCGGTCGTCCACGGACTCCAGGCCCCGCAGCGCTTCGAGCGACACCATCGTCTCGTCCGTCGCGCACAGGGGTGGGAACGAGTGGCCGCTGCCCACCACGCGCACGGTGCGCGACTGGGCGCTGGCGTCGCGGAGCGCGGCCTTCAGGGCGTCCACGGAGTCCGGCTGGAGGAAGCCGGAGGGATGGGCCACCACCCCGCCGGACCAGTTGCGCCACGTCTTCGTCTTCGCCGTCTCGGTCGTCATGCCGTCACCCCCATTCACCCCGGTAGGTCGGGACCTCTTCCACGACGCGGCCGCCGGAGATGAGCAGCAGCGTGCGGAAGTGCTCACACACCTCGCCTGCCTTCGCGTGCCGGAAGAACACCGGCGCGCCCAGGGGCAGCGGCACCGGCCCCGCGTACGCGATGGGCGTCTGCACCTCGCCCGCGCCTTCCAGCGGGAGGAGCTTCGCGCCCTCGGGCAGGTAGGGCACGGGCAGCTTGTCCACGCCCGCGGAGCCGGAGGCCACGAAGCCTCCCCCCTGCAGCGTGTAGAGGCCCGGGCCGGGGCGCCGCGTGACGGGGATGGCGAACGCCACCGCGGGCTGATGCTGGAAGCCGCGATAGCCGTCGAAGAGCGCGGGCGAGTACAGGCCGCTGCCCGCGGTGAGCTCGGTGACGCTCGCGTCCTGGCGCGTGGACTCCAGGCTGCCGGTGCCCCCGCCGTTCACGAAGCGCGGCGTGAACCCCGCGTCCTTCAGCGCGGCCACCACCGCCTGCCTGCGCGAGTGCACGCGGCCCACCGAGCCCCGCTTGAGCGCGCGGATGACCACGTTCTTCGGCCCCGCGTGCGGAGCGGCGTCCGGCACGCCCGCGAGCTGCGCCTCGTAACCCATGACGCCCGCGAGGAAGACGGCGTCCGCTTCCGCCGCGATGCTCCGGGCCACCGCCAGCGCGTCCTCCGGCGAGCGCACCGGCGAGCGGTGCACCCCAAAGCGCAGCCCCGGCAGGTCGACGGACAGGTCCACGTCCAGGCACAGCGGCGCTCGCGTCCCGTGCCGGCGGGCAGCGCGGGCGGCGAGCGCCACGTGCTCCACCGAGTCCACCATCAGCGTCACGGGCGCTGGCGGCCGGCACAGCTCCACCAGGGCCTCGGTATCCACCACGGGGTAGCCCATGAGCAGGTCGCTAAAGCCGCGCTCGCGCAGGTGCACGGCCTCGTCGGCGCTGAAGCACATGAGGCCCTGGAAGCCGGGATGCCCGTCGAGCACGCGCCGCAGCAACGCGACGCACCGCACCGACTTCGTGGCCACCCGCACCGGCAGCCCGCCCGCGCGCCGCACCAGCGCCGCCGCGTTCTCGTTCAGCAGGTCCAGGTCCGCGAAGGCCAGGGGCAGCCTCCGTCCCTCCAGCGCCTGGGCGTAGTAGGCGTAATCACGCGGCATGTCAGGGCCTCCGGGCGCGGGCACGACGGGAGCGGACATCATCGCCGCGCCCCGTCAACTCCGGAGCCTGATGGCACCGGGCGCGTGGGGTGGTGGACAGGCGGGGACAGGAGCCGGAAAAGGGGCAGCGCGCCGGACATCCCTGGGGGAACGCCCGGCGCGCGCACACACGGATACTTCGACTCCTAGGTCGGCCCACCCCCCCGGAAGGGCACGGAACGCCATGGTGCCGCCAGCCGAAAGTCATTTCTATTGAGGAAATCACGCGAGTCTCAAACGACTCGGGGGGCAGGAAATCAATTCCCACCTGGACAGGCGGAAGAAGCACTGATTCCACTCCCGACCTCACAAGTCTTCCAATTGGCCCCAACGGCTATAGTAAGTAAATCGTGATTGATTTGATTTCCGAGGACCAACGCCTCTTGCAGGAGCTGGAGGGCCTGCTGGAGGGGTTGGAGCCCGGCTCCGAGGCCCTGCCGACGGTCCTCGCCGCGCTCCGAAGCGCCCTGCGCGCGGAGCGGACGGCGGCCTACGGCGTGGACGTGGGCCCGGACCGCTATCACACGGCGTTCGTGCACGGCGTGGGCTTCCCGCAGCCGCCTTCGGTCCTCTCAGAGGCCTTCGACGCGGCGCTGCCGCCGGCGGGGAGCCGCTTTGGCTATTTCGATCCCGCGCGTCCGCCACTGGCCCAGCGCAACCGGGCGATGCGCTTCTCGCCGCTGGGAATCTCGGAGCCGCTGCGGGCCCTGCCCATCACCGGCGAGGGCGAGGGCCCTCTGTGGGAGCGGCTGGGACTGAGCGAAGCGGAGTGGGAGCACGCGCGGACGCAGCTGGCCGGGTATGCCTTCAATCTCTACCGGTAATTGGGATTGGAGCAGCTGGCGCAGCTGCGGGTGCTGGTGTGTGAAGGCGACATGATGCTGGGTTGGGTGGGCGCCTTCCGGGCCGAGCCCTTCACGGAGCGGGAGCAGCGGCTGTTGCAGGCGCTGACGCCCGCCATCCAGCGGCGGATGGCCATGGACCGGCGGCTGCGCGAGGCGGGCCTCCTGGGGCCGGCCCTGGGCGCGGCGCTGGAGGTGCTGGGGCGGCCCGCGTGGGTCGTCACGTTCAGCGGCCGGGTGATGCACGCGAACAAGGCGGGGCAGGCGCGGTGGGAGCAGGACTCGCAGGCGCTGGCGACGCAGGTGCGCGAGTGTCTGCGGAGCCCGCCGGGCGCGGGGCCGCTGTTCTCCTCCGGTCCGCTGCGCACGCAGGGGCTGCCGGACCACTACCTGGTGCTGGACCCCGGACCGCCGATGGAGCCGACCTCGCGCCTGCCGGTGCTGGCCCAGCGCTGGGGGCTCACCGCGCGCGAGGCGCAGGTGCTGGAGCACGTGGTGCAGGGAGAGACGAACAAGGCCATCGCCCTGCACCTGGGCTGCGCCGAGCGCACGGTGGAGGTGCACGTCACGCACCTCTTGAACAAGGCGCAGGTGGAGAGCCGCTCCGCGCTCATCTCGCGCTTCTTCCAGTCCTGATAGGCCGGTGGGCACCGCCCGGCGCATGACTAGGATGGAGGGATGGACGACGCGCTCTTGAGGAAGGCGCTGGCTCGCGCCGACGCGGCGGTGGCGAAGGGGCCACACGCGCTGGCGGCGGAGGGCCAGCGCCGCACGCTGCACGTGGCGATGGGGGACCCGCAGGCGGACTTCGACCGGGTGCTGTCCATCCTCTCGCTGCACGGGCTGCTGGACGAAGACGGAGGACTGCGGCCGGACGTGTGCCTGGTCTCCGTGGGCGACCACTTCGACTGGGGGCCCGCGGCGGACCGGGAGCGCGTGGCCTGGAGCGCGCTCCGGCTGGTGGCGTGGCTCGCGTCCCATCCGGCGGACCAGGCGGTGATGCTCCTGGGCAACCACGACCTGGGACGCGTGGGGGAGCTGGCGGACTTCACCGATGCGACGTTCCGCGCCGCGCAGGTGGAGGCGGACCGGGTCTACGCGGGGGACGACACCGACGCGGCGGCGGAGCGGGCCTTCCTCCAGCGCTGGCCTGGATTGCCGAGCGCGGAGCTGGCGGCGCGGGACTTCAGCACCTGGACCGAGGAGCAGCGCGCTTGGGTGGAGTATCTGCTGCGCGCACGACGCTTCCGCGTGGCACATGCGGCCGGGGACTCGCTGCTGGTGCTGCACGCGGGTGTCACGCGCGAGGACCTGGGGATCGTGGGGCTCGAGCCCGAGCGGTGGGCGGAGGCGCGCGCGGTGGCGGAGGCGCTCAACGGCGTGATGGACCGGGCGGTGGCCGAGTGGAAGGGCGGGCCGCTCGTGCTGCCGGGGCTGCACCATCCGGGCAATGCGAGGGATGGCGAGGGCGTGGGCATCTTCTACCAGCGGCCCAGCCTCGCCGCGGAGGACTCGGAGCGTGTGCGAGGAACTCCGCGGCGCAGGTTCGATCCCAGGAGGTTGCCACTCGGGTTGACCCAGGTGGTGGGCCACACGCGGGACAAGCGGGTGCGGGAGCTGGTGTCACCCGGTCCCGCGCGCGATGGAGTGCTGCGCCACCTGGTGACGGACGGGACGCGCGTGGACTACGCGCACGGCCCGCCGCCCGCGACGGGCCCGGGTGAGGCGGTGATGGTGTTCACCGATGGCGCCATGCGCGAGGGCCGCGCGGAGGACTTCGAGCTGCTCGACCTGGATGCCCGTCGCGCGGTGCCGCTGGCTCCGTGATGGGCACGCGCGAAGGCTCGTGTGCTGGCTACGGCGCCGCGCCAGGGACGGTGGCCGGCGTCTTGAGCCCGGCGAGCTTCTTCTCCAGCGACTCCACCTGACGCGGGGACACCTGCGCGGCGGGCAGCGTCTTCGCGAAGGCCAGCGCCTCCTCCAGCGTCTTCACCGCGCCAGCGGTGTCCTTGCGCGCGACCTGGATGTCCGCGCGGCCGGAGAGCACGGACAGCCGCCGCGCGCCCTGCACCCGCGCCAGCGCCCGGTCGTTCGCGGCGAGCGCGTCGTCCAGCCGGCCCGACAGGCGGTACAGCGTCGCGAGCCGCGCGGGCGGGTTGTAGTCCTGGGGCAGGTCCTTCTCGCTCTGCTCCAGCGCGGGGATGGCACGCCGCGGCTGCTCCAGCGTCATCGCCGCGAGCATGCGGTGCGAGTCGAACACGCTGCGCGCCTCGGGGTTCGGTGCCTTCGCGGCCTCGCCCTCCAGGAACGTCAGCCACTCCTGGGCCACCTGCTTCGCGCCCGCGGTGTCCTTGTCCTGCTTGCGCGCCTCCACCAGCACCTCGTACAGGCCGGAGCGGTCATCCGCCTCCATGTCGATGGCCGGCGGCGCGAGCACCTCGCGCGCCTTCGCCTCCAGCGCGTGCCGCAGGTCCGCTGCCTCGGGCGTGCCTTCCGGGATGGCCAGCGCGCAGCCGAGGCCATTGAGGACACCGTTGGCCAGGCTGAGCGAGCGAGGCACCTTCGGCAGCTCCACCACCGCCTTCTGCGCGCAGGGCACGTACTGCTTCGCTCCGTACTGCGCCATCAGCAGCGACTCCAGCGCGCGGCCCCGGCGGGACCAGTCGGCTGGGGCTTCCGCGAGCGCGAGCGACAGGGCCTCGGCGGCCTCCGCGGGTTTGCGCTCTCCGTAGAGGGCATCACCGCGGGCGAGCAGCGCCTCCGCGCCGGTGGCACCGCCCTGGTAGGCGCGCTCGCCGTCCTCGAAGAGGCGCTCCAGCTGCGGCACCGTCGCGCTGCCGGCGAAGCGCAGCAGGGCCTTCTCCTCGCGCGGGTCGATGATGAAGAAGGTGGGCCAGAACTCGACAGGGTACTTCTCCTGGAACGTCGCGTTCTGGGTCAGGTCGGTGTTGAGCTCCAGCCACACGAAGCGGTCCGCGTGCTTCGCCAGCGCCTTGTCCGTGAAGACGTACGCGCGCATGGAGCGGCAGGTGTGACACCACGGCGCCCAGGTGTCGACGAACAGGGGCACACCCTTCGCCTTCGCGTCCGCGAGCGCGCGGGCGTAGTCGTCCGGGATGAAGGGCAGCGGGCCTTCGGCATGGGACTCGGCGGACGCGGGCGCGGGCGCGTTGGCGTTCGTGGCCGTGCAGGCGATGGACCCCGACAGGAGCAGGCAGGCGAGGAGGGAGCGCATGCGGCGCACCCTATCGCGCCTCTCCAGGGGTGTCCCCGGTGGACAGAGTGCGCACACCAGGCTGGGCACCACGCGGCGTGCGTGCTGTCTTACGCGTGGCCCCTTATGCCCATGAAGGACCCTCGCGCCCTGCGCACCGCCCTCGCGTCCGCCCTGGACGCCCTGCCCGCCTCCGAACGCTTCCCCGACAGCGGTGACGCCGACGTGGCCCGCCGCCTGGCTGAACGCCTGCGCCGCGACCTGCTGCCCCGCCTGGGCGCCGGGGACGCGCCGCTGCTCCTCGTGGCCATCGCCGGCCCCAACAACGTCGGGAAATCCACGCTCTTCAACTCGCTGGCGAAGGCGTCCCTGTCCCCCGCGCGTCCCGAGGGCGGACTCACCAAGCAGTGCCTGGCCGCGGCGAACCCGGAGACGTGGACGGGCGCGCTGAAGGACGTGCTCACCCAGCGCTACGACATCATCCCGGTGGCCGACGGCACCGTGGCGCCCGTGGACGAGCCCGGGCCTCCGGGCCGGCTGTACCTGGTGCTGTCGGATGCGATGCCGCGCGGACTGCTGGTGATGGACACGCCGGACTTCGACAGCGTGTACCGCGACAACCGCGAGCGGGCCGAGGCGCTGCTCGTCACGGTGGACGTGCTGGTGTTCGTGGTGAGCCGGCAGACGTACCAGAACGCGGCGCTGGTGGACTTCCTGCGCGCGGCGGTGGGCCACGGCAAGCCGTACCTGCTCGTCTACAACGAAGCCACGCGCGAGGACGTGGCGCGCGGCCACCTGGACAAGCTGGCCCAGGACGTGGGCCATCCGCCGCTCGCGCGCTACCTGGCGCCGCACCAGCCGGACGTGGAGGCGGGGCTGAAGCCGCTGGCCACGGAGGCGCTGGATGGACGGCCGCCGCTCGCAGCGCTGCTGGGACAGGCGGAACATGCGCGCGAGCTGAAGGCGCGGGCGTTGGAGGCGTCGCTGTCGGATGCGCGCTCGGAGCTGGACGCGGTGGCGCGGGCGGCGACCCGTGCGGCCCGTGAGCCAGAGCGACTGCGGCAGCGGCTGCGGCACGACCTGCAAGGCATTGGCGCGCAGGCGGCGCTGAAGGCCGTGCCCGCGGACGTGCTGGTGGATGCGTTCCGCGACGAACTGGATGCGCGCAGCACCTTCCACCGGTTCGTGCGACTGCCGTTTCGCGGGCTGGCCACGGCGCTCACGTTCGTGAGCCGCAAGGTGCGCGAGTCCTTCACCGGCCCCCAGCCGAATGAGGCGCTGCCCACGCAGGCGGTGGATGACTCGATGAAGGACGGGCTGCGCAGGCTGGTGGACGCCTTCGCGCCGGAGGTGGCCGCGTGGCGCGGAGACGCGGAGACACGCGAGAAGCTGGAGCAGTCCTTCGGGCCCGCGATGCTCGGCCGGCTGGATGCGCCGCTGGACCTGGGTGCGCTGCACGCGCACGCGGCGGACCGGGCCACGCTGTATGACTTCTGCCGCCAGCTGGTGGGCAGCGAGCTGCAGGGCGGCATGCGCGAGGAGCTGCTCCAGGCGCTCACCACGCTGGTGTACTCGGTGCCGTCCGGCGCGGCGGCGGTGGTGACGGTGGCCACCGGCGGCCTGGGCCATGACGCGGTGGTGTGGGCGGGGACGCTCCTGTCCACGCCACTGCTGGAGCGCTTCGTGGACCTGCTGGGCGCCCAGGTGCGCGCGACGGTGACGCGCAAGTGGGCGGACGCGCACGGGGCCACGCTGGCGCAGGCCATGGAGACGCGCTTCTTCTCGGAGCTGTTGTCCCACCTGGACGCCCAGGCGGAGGGCTGGCTGCGCACCGCCTCCACCCTGGAGACGGCACGGCGGGCGGCGGAGTAGGCGGCCGGTTCCTGACGGGGTCCCGCCTTCGGAATGGAGGCGAGACTTCGTGCCTCATCGCCACCGATGCGTCATGCTGGGTCCGCCATGACCGGTCCGGGCCCGGAGGCGGGTTCTCCTCTCATCCTGTCGTTCCGTCACCTGCTGACCGAGTCCGTCAGTACGTTCCTCGACGAGGCGGACATGACGTGTCCCCAGACGGCGGACGCGCTCAGCGAGCTGCTGGTGACGCTGTCGCGCTACCGCGAGGAGGGCGCGCTGTTGTTCCCCACCGCGTTCCTGGGTGACGACCTGGGCGCGATGATGGAGCTGCTGGGCGGGCACGACCCGATTCCCCTGGGTTCGGGGCCGCGCACCCGCGCCACCATCCAGAGGGCGCTCAAGCAGTGCGCGCCGCTGGGGCAGGGGCGCTGGTGGGCGCTGTACCTGGTGCGTGAGCCCGCGGGTCTCACCTACGGCATCTTCCGGACGGATCCGTTCCCTCTGGCGGAGACGCCGCTGGAGCGCCTGCGGCACGCGCCGGACCGGGGCGCACGGGTGGTGGGCGTGTTGCAGTTGGCGGACAACATCATCGAGCTGCGCGGAGGCGGAGGGCTGTGCCGGCACGTGTACCTGTCCGGCGCGCGCATCGACCTGGAGCCGCCCTCCGTGGTGCTGGACGCGCTGGCGAGCGCGGTGACCGAGCAGGTCCTGCCCTCCAGCCGCGAGTACGCACGGGGCTTCTTCCGGCGGGTGCTGTTCGAGGTGATGCAGTCCTCGCACGGCACGCTGGTGGCGGTGCTGCCCCGCGAGCGCGCGGGTTCGGCGCTGTTCGTGGACGGCATCCTGTTGCCCCGGCCCATGGACGTGGTGGCGCTGCTGGACCGGCACCACGCGACCCAGGACGACAGCGCGGCGTCAGCGGTGCGGGCGGCCGCGCAGCTCTTGCGCGGCATGATGGCCACCGACGGCATCACCGTGCTGCGCGCGGACGGGTGCATCCTCGGGTACAACGTCTTCGTGCGTCACCCGGAGACCCTGGCGCGACAGCCGGGCTTCTTCGGTGGAGCCCGGCGTCGGACGTTCGAGGTGCTGTGCGCGGCCCTGGGCAACGAACTCGCCGCGGCGTTCATCCGCTCGCAGGACGGGGATGTCGCCTGTCGTCGTGTGTGACGGTTTCTGGTTTTGCACGCTGTCCGGATTGATTGCGACGTGGAGGGACAGAGGACCCTGGAGGTCGCATTCGGGCACTGGGACTCGGGACGTGGGCGGAAGGTTGAGAACATCAACTTAATCTGTAAGGCTGCGCCCGTTTTGCGCACTGCTCCCCTGCCCCTCCGCGCGGTTGCCGCGCTGTCCCTGCTCGCCGTGTGCCTCGCGAGCGCGCCTGCCGTGGCGCAGAAGCTGCCGGCTGTGTTGGTGACGGGAGCGCCCGCAGCGCCTTCGCCCACTGACGCAGGTACAGGGCTTTGCATGGCGTCCAACGTCTGGACGAGACCAGCGGAGGATTTCCCCACAAGTCAAACGGGCTACCTCGAAGGTATGAACGCATACATGGAGGCGAACCGCGCAACGCGCATGACCTCCGTATTGCGCTCCACGTTCGACCTGTCGAACAACCTGAACGACGGTCGCATCCTGAGCTTCGGCGACTTCATCAACGTGGTTTCGGGCTGCGCTCAGGGTGGTTGCCCCTTCCACTACAACGATTCGACGACGAATTTCGTTTCGCGTTTTCGCGGCTACCTGAACGTCACCCAGGACATGGTCGGACGAGTCCTGCACTTCGGCTTCTACGCCGACGACGCCATCAGCTTCGTCCTGTTCGACAAAGCCAATCACCGCTACGACGTTGTCATCAGGCCACCACAAATCGGAGCGCCAACGCGGCGCACTACCAACTCCGTCACCTTCACTCAATCCGGGCTCTATCCGCTGGAGTTGGTCTACGTGCAGATCGTGGAGCATGCGGCCCTGGAGTTCGCAGTGCTGGATGGCACATTCACGGACTTTGACCGTCCCGCGAACCAGGTTCCAGTCGTCCCGCTCAACTCCGCTGGCTTCTCCCTGCTCCAGCCCGCGCAGCTCTATCAAACGGAAACTGGCCGGCCGTCGTTCCCGGCCAACCTGGATCAATGCGTTCAGTGTGACCGGCAGTTCGCGAACCAGCCCGGCAACGGCACTTGCGGTTCGTCCTACTACTGCAACTCCGCTGCGCTCTGCGCACCCTGTGACACGAACCTCCTTTGCGGCGACACGTGCTCGCCGTGCGGACCTACCGCGCCCATCTGCGCCCAGGTCAACGGACAGTTCACCTGCGTCGCGTGCACCCAGAACAGCGACTGTCAGACCGGCCGCTGCGACACCACCACCAACGTGTGCACCGGCTGTGTCCGCGACTCCGACTGCGGCTCCGGCCAGGTCTGCGACGAGCCGAACTTCACCTGCGTCCAGTGCACCGCCGACTCCGAGTGCCCCGGCAGCCAGGTCTGCGACCTCACCGCGAACACCTGCGTCGAGTGCAACGAAGACACCCAGTGCGACCGCGGTGAGAGCTGCTCCAACCACGTCTGCACGCCCTGCAACACCAACGACGCCTGCGCCGGCAACTCCTGCAACTGCTGCCCCAATGGCACCCAGTGCGCCGCGCCCACTCCCGGCGCCCCGCCCTCCTGCGTCGAGTGCACCACCGACAGCCAGTGCTCCAACGGCCAGCGCTGCGACACCCTGAACGGCGCCTGCGTCGACAGCATCGCCGAGTGCAACACCTCCGACCGCTGCGGCCCCGGCTGCTCCAAGTGCCCCGGCGAGCGCCCCTTCTGTCTCGACGGCGAGGTCTGCGTCCAGTGCCGCAACGACCTGGAATGCGGCGACGGCCAGACCTGCGTCAGCGGTGAATGCAGCTCCTGCACCACCGACAATCGCTGCGGCCCCCGCTGCGACTCATGCGGCGAGGACACCCCGTTCTGCCTCTCCGACGGCACCGTGCAGAACAGCGTGTGCGTGGGCTGCGTCAACGACTCCGACTGCGGCAGCGGCAAATGCGACCCCACCACCCGCACCTGCTCCAACACCGGCGCCTGCGCCGTGACGTGCGAGCAAGGGCGCGTGTGTGACGGCTCCACGTGCGTCGAGTGCTTCGCCGATGCCCACTGCCCCTGCGGCGGCACCTGCGACCTCACTTCCAACACCTGCCTCGAAACCTGCGCCGACAGCGGCGACTGCCTGGGCGTCGAGTTCTGCTCCGCCGAAACCCAGCAGTGCGAGCGCGGCCGCCGCAAACCCGGCACCGAACCCCAGGGCGGCGCCTTCTGCTGCGGCACCACCGCCGAGGACACCCCCACCGGCAGCACCGCCATGCTGGTCACCCTCGCCCTGGGCTTCCTCTTCCTGCGCTCCACCCGCCGCGTCCGATGAAGCCTTCCCGCACGCCGCTCCTCCCGCTGCTGCTGGCCCTCGCGCTGTCCACCGCCGCCCACGCCGCGCCGGATCCGCGCTTCAACATCCAGGTCTTCCGCCCGTCCGGCGCGCCGCAGGACCTGGTGATGGTCACCCAGTCCCGGCCCCTGTCCCACCTGTCCGTCTCCGCCGGGCCCTACTTCAGCTACTCCCTCAACCCGCTCTCGCTCGTCCCCAAGGACGGAGACCTGGGCTCCATCAGCCTCGTGGGCAACCGGCTCCAGCTGGATGTCATGGCCACGGTGGGCCTCTTCGACTGGTTCGAGGTCGGCGTGGACATGCCGCTCGTGCTCCTACAGGGCGGCCAGAACCTGGAGGTCATCGGCACCGAAGGGCCCGTGGAGAGCTTCGCCCTGGGCGACCTGCGCCTCATGGGCAAGGTGGCCATCCCCGGCTTCCGCCGCTCCGCGGAGGGCCACGGCTGGGGCGCCGCGCTCACGCTCAACGTCAGCTTCCCCACCGGCGTGCAGGAGGCCTTCGCGGGCGACGGCGAGCTCACCTGGGCGCCGGGCCTGGTGCTCGACTACCGCTTCGAGTCCGGCATCCTCCTCGCCTTCAACGGCGGCTTCTGGAAGCGGCCGGACGTCATCTTCAGCGGCGTGCAGCTGGGCGACATGGCCCCGTTCGGCCTGGGCACGGAGGTGCCCCTGCTGCGCGGCAGCGGCATCACCGCGCTCGGCATGGTGAACGGCGCGTTCGGCCTCAAGAAGGCTCCGGGCCAGGAGCGGCAGATTCCCGCGGAGCTGCTCATCGGCCTGCGCTGGTACAGCTCGCTGGGCGTCACCTTCACCTTTGGCGGCGGCCTGGGCTGCGGCTGCTCGCTGGCGTCGCCGAACCTGAGCTTCTTCACGTCCATCCTCTGGGTGCCCGCCAAGACGCGCGAGTGGGAGGCCATCGAGCGCTTCAAGGAGCCGCCCGAGCCGCCCCCTCCGCCCGTGGACCCCGACAACGATGGCGTCATCGGTGAGCGCGACCGCTGCCCCAACCTCGCGGGCCCGGTGGAGAACAGCGGCTGCCCGGACACCGACGCGGACTCCGACGGCGTGGTGGACCGCATCGACAAGTGCCCGGACGTCCCGCAGGGCAAGCGCGGCCGCGACGGCTGTCCGCTCGCGCGCACGTCGGGGAACAAGATCGTCATCCTGGAGCAGGTGAACTTCGCCACCGACCAGGACGTCATCCTCTCCGAGTCCTACCCGGTGCTCGAGGAGGTCGCGCGGGTGATGGAGGAGAACCCGAAGATGGATCGCATCCTCATCGAGGGGCACACCGACTCGCGCGCCAGCGACCAGTACAACCTGGAGCTGTCCAAGCGCCGCGCCGCCAGCGTGAAGCGCTTCCTCATCGAGACCGGCGTCGCCGCGGAGCGCGTGTGCTCGCAGGGCTTCGGGCGCAGCATGCCCCTGGCCGACAACGCCACGGAGGAGGGCATGGCCCTCAACCGCCGCGTCGAGTTCACCATCCAGCCGCCGAGCGACGGTCCCCGCCCGCCCTGCCCGGATGACGTGGAGGCCGCGTCCAAGAAGAAGGGCGGCAAGCGCCCCGCGCCGAAGTCCCCGGCGCCGCCCAAGAAGAAGCCGTAGAGGCCCATCGCCTCGGGGTCCGCCGCTCCAAGTGCGGCGGGCCCGGCGTCGAACCGGCGGGGCTACTCGACGATGAAGTCCGCGGCCGTGCGGCGGCGGCCGGCCACCACCGACACCACCGCGCGGCCCTTGCCCACGGCCGTCACGCGGCCCTCGGACGACACCGTCACCACGGCGGCGTTCGAGCTGAACCACTCCAGCGGCACCTTCTCCAGCGCCACGCCGTTGCGGTTGTACGCGCGCGCCTGGACCATCACCGACTGGCCCTTCTTCTTGAAGGTGTACGAGGTGAGGTTCAGCCCCAGGCGCGCGAAGTCCGGCGGCACCACCTGCACGGCGATGGCGCGGTGCAGGTGCCCCAGCGTCGCGGTGACGGTGGCCACGCCGGCGGACGCGGCGATGAGCTCGCCGTTCTCCACGCGCGCCACGGCCTCGTTGTTGGAGCGGAAGTCGGGCGTCGCGTCGGGGATGACGTGGCCCGCTTCATTGCGCGCCACCACGCGCATCTTGATGGTGCGCCCCACCTCCACGAAGTCCGCGCCCGGCGCGCGCACGTCCAGCGACGCGAGGATGGTGAGGTCCAGCGGCAGCGCCGCCTTCGCGCGTCCGCCCTGCACGCCGATGATGGTCTTCCCGGACTTGCGCGCCACCACCGTACCGTCCTCCAGCACGGAGGCCACCTCCGGCGCGGAGCTGGTCCAGCGCAAGCGCGTGTCCATCATCTTGCGCCCGTCCGCGTCCAACACCGTGTAGCTGAGCGGCAGGTTCTGCCCCTGCGTGCGCAGGTAGCGCAGCTCGGGCGGATCCAGGGTGATGGTCGTGGGCGACGGTCCACACGCACCGAGGGCACCCAGCGCGAGGAAACCCAACAAGGAAAAGGAGATGGGGCGTGAGGTCTTCACGAAGGCAGGCACGGGGGCAGGCGGGGAATGGCCGAGTCTACCGGTGGACCACTCAAAGGGCGTGAAAACCGCGAGCGCTCGCGCCGAAGTCCGCGCGCCTGCACGCCTGCTGACGACTACTGCCCACTTCCACGGCGCGGGGTCCGGGCCTCCATCGCCCCCAGCACCTGCGCGGCCAGGGCCTCTCCCTCCCGCCAGCCGGCCACCCGGGCGCGCTCCCTCGCCTGCTCCAGCCGCTCACGCGCCTCCGGCGCCCGGCCTCCCGCCACCAGCAGGCGCCCGGCGTTGTAGTGGATGCGCGCCACCTCCTGGGCATCCCCGCCCTGCTCGGCCAGGGCGAGAGCGCGCTCCAGGTCCGACAGCGCCTGGGCCGGCTCGCCCGCGAGGACCCGCAGGCCCGCGAGCTGCGACAGCGCTCGCGCCTGGCCCACCGCGCTGCCCACCGACCGCGCCTGCTCCGCCGCGCGCGTGAAGCCCACCCGCGCCCGGTCCAGCTGCCCCAGCCGCTGCTGCAGCCGGCCCAGGAGCAGGTAGTGCTCCCAGAAGAAGTCCGCCACGTGCGGGGTCCGGTTCCCCATGCGCTGGAAGGCCCGCGCCAGCAGCTCCACCGCGGCCGTCGTCTCGCCCTTGGCCTCGCGCACGCGCGCGAGCTCGCCCAGCACCAGGGCCTCGACCTCCGGGTCCGAGCCCGCCGGACCCTGCGCCATGCTGAGGCGCACCTCCGCGTCATCCACGCGCCCCAGCTTCAGCTCCGCGACGGCCAGGCGCCGCGCGGCCTCCGCCCACCGGCCGGGCGTCTGCATCACCGGCACCTGGTCCAGCCACGGCGTCACCAGCCCGTCCACGGCGGCGGGGTCCGCCTGCGTGAGGCATCCCGCCGCGCGCGCGAGCACGTCCAGCTGCCAGCGCACCACCGCCGCCGTCGCGCCAGGCGCCCGGCCCAGGGACCAGCGGTAGAACTCCACCGCCGCGCGCCACTCGCCTCGCGCCGCGAACCAGTCTCCCGCCCGCTCGCACGCGGCCGGCGCACCGGAGGCATCCGCGCCCAGCAGGTGGTCCGCCACCCGCACCTCGCGGGCCGGCTCCTGCGCGAACACCAGCATCTCCAGCGCCTCCGCCAGCTCCTGGTGCGCGCTCCGCAGCTGCGAGGGCGACAGGCGCTCGCGCAGCACCTGCCGCGCCTCCTCGCTCATGAAGCGGAAGATGCCGGGCTGCCCGGGCACGGGCACCACCCACTCCGCGTCCTCCAGCACCCCTGCGCCGTCCGTGGCCGTCAGCGACGCGCGCACCAGCTCCGCGGAGAAGAGCGAGCCCTCCACCGCGGCCCGCTGGAGGAAGCGCAGCGACGCGGCGGGCAGCAGCTCCAGCCGCGCGCCCAGGGCCTGCCCCAGGCCTTGCGGCAGCGCCGCGGGGGACAGCGGGCCATTGGACTGGAAGCCGCTCTCCGTGCGCTGCAACACCCCCACCGACACCAGCAGCCGCACCAGCGCCAGCGCATGCGCGGGATTCCCGCGCACCCGGTCCGCCACCGCCCGCTCCAACGACGGCGACAGGGCCATGCCCAGGCTCGCGGTGAGCAGCGCGTTCAGCTCCGACGGCGACAGTCCCTCCAGCACCGTCACGGGCAGCGAGGCCAGGGCCGTGGGCACCGCGTCCACGTCACCCGTGGCCACCAGCGACACGCCCAGCTCCTTCGCCGCGAGCAGCCCCGCGAGCATGTCCAGCGAAGGGCCGTCCACGCGGTGCACGTCGTCCACCAGCAGCAACAGGCCGGACGGCTTCGCCACGCGCTGGATGGCGTCCACCACCGCTCCGTCTCCCGCCGGCAGGAGCCCGCCGCCCACGGGCACGCCCCGCGCGAGCCTCCGCCAGAGCGCCGCGGCCTCCGGTTCGGAGAAGCCCAGCCCCGACAGCGGCGGCAGCGACGCGTCTCCGCTCGTGGCGGTCCGCGACAGCGCGGCGAACACCGTGCGCCACAGCCCCAGCGCTCCCGCGGAGCGAGGGTCTCCACCCCACGCGTACACCACGCGCGGCGAGGCGCCCGCGGCCAGCTCCGACACCGCCTCCAGGAAGCGGCTGCGTCCCACGCCCGAGGGCCCCACGAAGAGCCGCGCGCCGCCTTCGCCCTTGCACGCCGACTCCACCACCATCGCCGCCTGGGTCAGCGCCTCGTCGCGCCCCACCAGCGCGTCCACGCGGGTCGCGGGCGCGCCGGACTCCACCCGCCACGCCGTGCCGCCGGGCAGCTCGCGCGCCATGCCGATGCGCACCCCGCCCGCCTCCACCAGCAGCGCCTTCACGGAGGCGCCCACCAGCAGCTCGCCGGACACCGCCGCGTCCGCCAGCGCCTGCGCCCGCTCCAGCCCCAGGCCTGACAGCCGGGGCGCCCCGGCCTCCGAGCTCGTGCGCACCACGCCGGACTCCAGGCCCCGCCGCACGTTCACGCCCGCGCTGCCCAATTCCTCCGCGCACTTCAGCGCCCGCGTCGCATCGTCCGCGCGCGCCTGCGGCAGGCCGAAGGGCAGACACCAGTGCGTGTCCGACAGCGCCATCGCCTCCACGTGGTGGCGCGCCGAGACCTGCGCCACCGCCTCGCGCAACCGGACCGCGTGGGCCGGCTCGCCCGCGACCACCAGCAACGTGAGCCGGCGCATCTGCGCCTGCGCGTCCATCGCGCGGATCTTCACCGTGGGGCCCGGGGCCTCGTCTCCCAGCGCCGGGGGCCCGTCGTCGTCCTCGTGCGCGGCAGGCGGCTCGGCCAGGGCGGAGGCCGGCGGCGCGGGCACCTCCATCGTCGGGTCGGTGGGCGGCTCGTGCACGGCGCCGTCGCCGCGGCGCGCGGGCGCCTTGGCCGTTGGCGCGTCGGGGAGGTCCTCGTCGCCCAGGTGCACGGGCGGCTCGCGCAGCGCGGGCATCACCGGCAGCCTGGGCGAGGCGTCTCCGGAGCCGGAGCCGGAACCGGACGAAGGCGTGAGCGACTTCTGCGCGGCGTCCACGCCCATGGGCGTGAGCGAGTTGCCGCACGCGGGACAGAAGCGACTGGTCGCGCTGGTGGACTGGCCACAGCGCGGGCACGACACGTTGGAGGGCTCGCGGACCTGGGGCAGCCCGGGCTCGCCGCTGCCCGCGTCGCGCAGACGCGCCAGCACCGTGTCGCCCACCAACCGCGTCACCACCGCGGGGACGCTCTCCTCCGGCGGCTCCGGCGTTTCATCCAGGTAGGACTGGAGCGCGCGGGCCACGTCCGCGCAGCGGGCGAAGCGCTGACCGGGGGCGCGGTGGAGCATGCGCAGGATGATCTGCTCCAAGAGCGGCGACAGCCCCTCCACGAACTGCGAGGGCCGGGGCACCGCCGCCAGCGCGATGCGCCGCATGGCCTCCGCGGGGTTGTCCGTGTCGATGAACGGCCGGCGCGTGCACAGCTCCCACAGCACCACGCCCAGCGCGAACTGGTCGCTGGTGCCGGAGACGGGCTCGTTGCGCACCTGCTCCGGCGACATGTATCGCAGCTTGCCCTTGAGCACGCCCGTGCGCGTGCGGCTGGCGCGGATGGTCGCCTTGGCCACGCCGAAGTCCACCACCTTCGTCAGGCCGTCCAGGCGCACCATGATGTTCTGCGGGCTGATGTCCCGGTGCACCAACTCCAGCGACGCGCCCTGGCTGTCTCGTGCGTGGTGCGCGTGATCCAACCCCAGCGCCGCGTCGCGGATCATCTGCGCGCAGACGCGGTGGGGCAGCGGCGTGCCGGCCCGCTGCGACGCCTTCGCCAGGCGGCCCAGGTTCTCGCCCTCGATGTACTCCATGGCGATGTAGAACGTGCCCTGCCACGCGCCGACCTCGTACAGCGAGACGACGTTCGGATGGTTCAGGTGCGCCGCGACGCGGGCCTCGTCGAGGAACATCTCCACCGAGCCGTCGTGCTCCAGCAGGTCCGGCAGCAGGCTCTTGAGGATGACGGGGCGCTCGAAGCCGCTCACGCCCACCTGACGTGCCAGGAAGATTTCCCCCATGCCCCCCACGGCCACGCGGCGCAGCACCGCATACCTGCCGAAGATGAGGGAAGACGAGGAAGCACCGGACACCATCGCCCTTGAACCGTACCCAGCGATCCCCATCCCCCGCCAGTCCCCGGCTCTTCGCTTTCGCACGGGGAGCCATTAGCCGCTCCGCCCCCGTGTGGGGTCCTGGCGTACCGGGCGCGAGTCACGTGGACCCAGGCATGTTTCAGACGTGCCAGGTCAGCCTCCCCGCCTGCTCGGACGACCCGGGCGCGAGGGTCAACGGCGACACATACAGCCCGCGCCGCTCCCGCTTCCACCAGGCCCCGGTGCGCTGGCGCTCCGCCCGGGACGTCATCCGGTAGTCGTGGAGCACCGCCCGTACGAGCCGGGGCGGACGGTCCGGGAAGGGGTTGGACGCGAACAGCCCCAGCACCTCCGGCGAGCCCTCCAGCAGCCGCTCCATCAGGGCCAGGAACCATGAAGGCGGCGACCCCAGCGCGGCGAACCACATCTGCCAGTCCAGCCGGGGCTGATGCGGGGCAACCTGGCGCGGTGGCTGGTCCACGCCCGACGTCTTGTATCGGAACGGGTACTCCACCCAGTGCTCGCCGTCGTCCGAGCCCTCCACCGTGATTTCCGGCCTGTCCACCGTCATCACCGCGAACAGGCCGTAGGAGTTCACCGAGTGCAGCGGCATCACCCGGTCCTCCAGCCAGTCCACCGCCCGCACCAGGCGCTCCGGGCCGCGCGGCCACCACCCCATCCGGCGCAGCTGCTCCACGGTGCCCAGCGTGAGCAACGGCACCGCCGCGGCCACGGACAGCGCCGTGCCCGGCACCGACGGCCGCCGCGCGGGCCCGGCGTCGCGCCACAGCGACTCCGGCAGCACGCGCCGCAGGGCCGCGTCGTCCAGCAGCCACAGCCCCAGGGCCAGCGACTGGACGTTGAAGAAGCCGTAGTTGCCCGTGGCAATGATGGCCGCCTGCAACGCGGAGAGGATGCCGAAGGTGGCCTGCCGCACGCGCCGGGGACCGAAGGCGAGGAACGGCACCGCCGTCTCCGCCGCCAGCACCGCCGCCGTGCCCGCGTGGCGCACCTGGCGTGGAAGCTGGTGCGCGGCCCAGCCGCCGCGCGTGGGCAGGGGCGCGGTCTCGAAGTACACGTCGCACGCGCTCAACTCGCGCCACGTCCGGTCACCCGAGTGGAACTTGCTGATGCCCGATCCGAAGTAGAGCCGGAACACGAGCATGCGGAAGAGGAACACCTCCAGCGCGGACACGTCCCGCTTCCCCAGCCCGGGCCTCACGCCGACCGGCGCGGTGAGCGCGCCCAACAACCCCATCTCCAACAGCAGCACGTCCCACTGGAACGACAGGAACTCGCGCCCCAGTGACACATAGGACAGGTACAGCGCCCACAGCGCGGCGGCGCTCGGGAGCGGGGCCACGTTGAGGAGCAGCGCCAGCGACAGGGCCTGCCCCACGCGGCAGCCGCGCACCAGCGCCGCGTCCGACGCGTCCTTCCAGAACACGGAGGGACGGCGCCAGCGGCCCTGCGCGGCCCAGCGCTCGGACTGTGCGACGTCGCGGATGGGACGGATGCCCTTCTCTCCGTAGAGCCCCAGCACCTGCTTCCCCAGCGACGTGAAGGCGACGAGGAACGTGCCGCCCAGCAGGCGCATGAAGGCCCAGCGCACCCGCCGGTGCTCCGCGGGCTCCGTCACGCGGCTGAACAACCACGTGTCCCACCGCGACGCGCGCCGGCGGTGGTGCGCGATGACCGAATACACCGCGCCCGCCACCTGCCGGACGCCGGGCAACAATCCCAGCCGCGCGGCCAGACGCGTGCTCCAGCGGGGCGACCAGGCGAGCATGCGGAAGACGGCCTCCGCGCCGGACGAGCGGCGCCCCGACGGCTCCACCAGCTGCATTGCCCGCAGCATGTCCTTCCTCGAAATGCCCAGGAGCTTGAGCAGCCACCTGCTCCCGCGCGCGAAGCGCACCCGGCCACCGGTGTCCTGGCGCCAGCGCGCCACCCAGCGCTTGCAGAAGCCGCAGTCCCCATCGAACAGCACCAGTGGTCGCATCTCGTGGGTCATCGCGCGCATCGGGTCGCTCCTTCGTCCAACGACAAAGGTGCGCGCGGCGGTCGGGATGCGAAGGGGGCAGGAGGGCTCGCTGGAGGGGCAGGCGGGCAGCGGAGCGCGGACCCCTGTCATCCGGGGACAGGTGCCTAGCTTTGTCCGCATGAGCGAGCCCAAGGCCCAGGCGAAGAAGACGGATGAAATCGTCCCCGGCGTGCACCACTGGACCGTCTCCGACGACCGGCTCGGCGGCATCCGCAGCGACGCCTACGCGGTGGTGGACGACGACGGCACCGTCACCCTCATCGACCCGCTGCCCATCGACGAGAAGGTCCTGCGCAAGCTGGGCGATATCGACGCCATCGTGCTCACCGCGGGCAACCACCAGCGCTCCGCGTGGCGCCTGCGCAAGGTGTTTGGCGTGCCCGTCTGGGCGCCGGAAGGAGCGCAGGGCCTGGAGGAGAAGCCGGACTTCGAATACGTGAACGGCACCACGCTGCCGGGCGGCCTCAACACCTTCCAGACACCGGGGCCCACGGAGGCCATGTACACGCTGTGGCTCCAGAAGAGCCCGCACGCCGTGGTGTTCATCTCCGACCTGCTGTCACACGAGGGCCGGCGCACGCCCACCTTCGTCCCCGGCGAGTACCAGGATGAACCGCTGCGCACGCGCACCAGCATCCAGCGCATCCTGGACCACCTGCCCATCCAGACCGTCTGCTTCGCGCACGGCGCGCCCATCCTCAAGGACGGCGCCAGCGCCCTGCGCAAGGCCCTGGAACAGGACGACGAGTTCCCGCACGCCCCCGCGCCCTGAGCCTCAGCCCGGAGGCACTTCGCGCACCAGCACGTGGCCGTCGTCCTGACCGGGCGGCGCCAGCTCCAGCCGTGCCCCGGCCTCCGCCCGGTCCAAGAGCGCGCCCAGCGACAACAGGTCGGTGACGGGGATGCGCGTGGCGGGCGCGGGCGCATCACCCCGGAGCATCGCCCGGGCCACGTTGGCCTCATTGGAGAGGTCCGTCTCGTAGACGAAGGTGCGCTCGTCGTAGTCGTGGCCGCCGGGGACACGCCCCACCAGCCGCATGGGCCCCAGCCGCGAGTGCACGCGCACGGCGGGGTTGTCCCACTGGGTGACGCCGCGCAGCCGCTTCGCGCGCACCATACCCAGCGTGAGCAGCTTCACCCACGCGGACGCGCCCCGCCCCGGCAGGAAGCTGAACAGCGACACGCCCACGAACAGCCCCGGCGTCAGGGACGGCGCCACGTAACAGGCCGCGCCAATGGCCGACTCCTCGTCCGCCAGCAGCAGCCGTTCGCGCGCGGGCGCCTTGAGCAGCCGCGCGGGACAGCGCAACAGCCCGATGGCGCCGGGCAGCAGGTACAGGTCCGACAGCACCCAACGCGGCACGCCGATGCCGCCGAACGCCAGCTGATTGAGCGTGAGGTATTGCCGCGCGAGCTCCGCGTTGTGCTCCGCCAGCAGGTGCGTCACCGGGATGCCGTACGGCGCCAGGTCCAGCGACGGGACGTGCACGCCGGAGCCCAGCGCCTGCAACGACAGCTCCGGGGTCGCCGCGAAGAACGCCTGGGCCTGCGACGCGAGCTCACCCGCCATCGGCTTCGAGGTCCTTCGCCACGACGTCCAACCGGTACTCGGGCGGAAGCGTGACGCGCGAGGCGTCCACCGACGCGCGCGACACGAGGCAGCGCGACGAACCTCCGCCCTTCTCCGTCAGCTCAGGCATCGGCATGGACACCACGCGCATGCCCAGGCGCTCGAAGGTCTCCACGATGTGCGCGGGCATCACCGTGGGCGCGAGCAGGTCCCTGCCCAGCGGCAGCCCGTTCGTCGCATAGCGGCGGATGTCCGCCTCCGTCACCCGCACCAGCCGGTTCGCGCCGAAGCGCTGCTCCAGGAGCGCCACCGACTCCGGCGCCATCACGTCCGGGCACACCACCAGCCGGTCTACCGCCGGCAGGGGCAGCACCGCCATGTTCCCGTGGAACGCGGGCTCACGCACCTGCACGCGCAGCACCTCGCCGGGGAAGTGCTTCTGGGCCGCCTCCAGCCCGTCGAGCGTCGTACGCCCGCCCCAGAACAGCAGCGTCACGCCGTCGAACGTCGCCACGTCGCCGTGCGCCTCCCAGATGCCCACGCCCGGGTCCACGACCTCCAGGCCCAGGCGCCGGGCCAGCGGCGTCCAATGGTCGCGCTCCGTGAAGCGATGCGCGCTCATCATCCTGGGCAGGAGGAACAGCGGGGCCTGGCCCTCGCGCGCCACCACCTGGCCGCACTCGGCGGCATAGGGCATGCCCGTCAGCGCGTCCGACGGCGAGGGCAGCGCCACCACCGTGCCGCCTCGGGACTCGATGTGCCGGGCGAGCGTCAGCCACTCCCGCCGCGCGCCGCGCGCATCCGCCGGAGCGGCCTCACGGCTGCGGAAGTTCGAACGGCCTCGCAACGCCCAGCCCCGGCCCGGGGGTGACATCAGGAAGAGGTCCATCATCCCTCGCTTCTAGCCACCGCCCCGGAGCCTCACAACGCATCCGTCTCCAGCCCTGAGAAAACAGTCTGGCAAAATGCAACGCCCGCCCGTCCCCTCTCATTTCCCTCCGAAAGGGGGTTGCCCCACCGCCCCGCGCGCATGGCATTCTCGCGCTTTTTGAGCACAAACGGGGCTGGGGATTCATGCACTTCGAGTTGGCCTTCGTGCTGCTCTTCTCCATCGCGACAGCGGTGGCGATCGCGGCGCGCTACTTCAAGTTTCCGTACACGGTGGCGTTGGTGCTGGCAGGCCTGGGCCTGGGCATCGTGCAGGCCTTCGAACCGCCGCACCTGACGAAGGAGCTGCTGTTCGCGGTCATCCTGCCGGGTCTGCTGTTCGAGGCGGCGTTCCACGTGGACTTCCGCAAGTTCATGAAGAACAAGCTGGCCATCACCTCCATGGCGATTCCGGGCGTGGTGGCGTCCATGGCGCTCACGGCGCTGCTGTTGTCCCCGGCGATGAGTGGGCTGAACGCGCTGGAGGGCTTCGGCCTCATCCACGCGATGGTGTTCGCGTCGCTCATCGTGTCCACGGACCCCATCGCGGTGGTGGGCCTGTTCAAGGCGCTGGGCGCGCCCAAGCGGCTGGCCATCCTGGTGGAGGGTGAGAGCCTGCTCAACGACGGCACCTCCGTGGTGCTCTTCACGCTGGTGGTGGGCGTGGCCGGAGGTCAGGCCTTCACCGTGGGCGGCGCGGTGATGGACTTCATCAAGGTGGCGGGCATGGGCGCCGTCATCGGCGGGGCGGTGAGCTGGGCGGCGTCCAAGGTCATCCTCCGCGTGGAGGACGCCATGGTGGAGATCACCCTCACGGTCATCGCCGCGTACGGGTCCTTCGTGGTGGCGGAGCACTTCCACTACTCGGGCGTCATCGCGGTGGTGGTGGCGGGCCTGCTGTGCGGCAACTGGGCGGCGCGCATGGGCATGGGCCCCACCACGCGCATCGCGGTGGAGAGCTTCTGGGAGTACCTGGCGTTCGCGCTCAACTCCGTGGTGTTCCTGCTCATCGGCCTGGAGGTGAAGCTGTCGTCGCTGCTCGACTCGTGGCTGCCCATCCTGCTGGCGTACGGAGCGGTGCTGCTGGGCCGCGCGGTGGTCGTCTACGGCGTGTCCGGCCTGCTGCGGTTCACGTCGGAGAAGCTGCCTTGGAAGTGGAGCGCGGTGCTCACCTGGAGCGGCCTGCGCGGCGCGGTGTCCATGGTGCTGGTGCTGGGTCTTCCGGCGGACTTCGCCCACCGAGAGCTGCTGGTGAACATGACGTTCGGCGTGGTGGTGCTGTCCATCATCTTCCAGGGACTCACCATGGCGCCGATGCTCAAGAAGATGGGCATCACCGGCCTCAAGGACGTCTACCAGGAGAAGTACGAGCTGGCCCGAGGCAAGCTGGGCGCCATCCACGCGGCGCTCGCGTCCCTGGAGTCCATGCGCCGCGGCCGGGAGATTCCGGTGGACGTGCTGGAGCCCCTGGAGCGCGACTACCAGCAGAAGGCGCAGGCGGTGGAGCAGGAGCTCACCACGCTCAAGCAGCAGTCCAACCGCTTCCACGAAGAGGAGGAGCAGGAGGCCATCCGCCGCGTCCTCATCGTGGAGAAGGACTCCCTCTTCAGCGCGTACCAGCAGGGCACGCTCAACAAGGAGGTCTTCGAGCACCTCACCGCGGAGCTGGACGAGCGCATCGCCAAGGCGAAGGACGCGGAGGCCCACGTCCCGGAGGAGGACGTCCCCGCGCCCCCGCCGCAGGCCCTGGCCTCCTGAGCGCCACCGGGGGGCGGCGGCGTCAGCTCGCGCCGCCCTCCACCCGCGACTGGAGCACCGCGCCCAGCACGTCCGCGGTGTCCTCGCGCAGCCGCGACAGGTGCGTGTAGAGCACCTCCTCCACCTGGGCCACCGCCTCCTTCGGCGCGCCTGACTCGCGCAGCCCCGCCAGCACCGTGTACGCGGCCACCGCCAGCGGCCCCACGTAGCCGCGCGACTCCTCCCAGAACTCCTCGAAGCACGGCACCGCCTCGCCCGCTACCACGCGCGCGAGCCGTCCCAGGCACGCCTCCCAGTAGGCGCGGTGCGCGTCCCGGGCCGCGTCGTCCGCGAACGGTCCCTGGCGCAACTCCAGCCGCGTGCCGTCCTCCGCGAGATGGAAGGTCAGCTCCGCCCGGGTGCGCCCCGGCGGCACCGGCCCGCCACCCTCCCAGTCCATCTCCAGCGCCAGGAACCGCCCCGGCTCCACCTGCACGATGCAGCCCACCTGGGAAAACACCCGACCCGCTGAGTCCCTCAAGCCCACCCGGTAGGGCTGCCCCAACGCACCGGGGTCCGGCGCGTGCGTGCGGTAGCAGCCCGGCGGCGCGCCGAACCAGCGGCGGATGAGCGCGGGCTCGGACAGGGCGGGGAATACAACATCCGGCGGCGCGGGCAGCTTCCACTCCAGCGTCAGGTCGCTCACGCCCGCACCCCCGAGCGCGTGCGCAGCTCGAAGCGGGGCACGTTCGTCAGCTGCTCGTCCGGCGCGCGGTACTGCTCCACCACCAGGCTGATCCGCGAGCCCCCCAGCCCCTCCGCGCCGGAGGTGATGGACTCCACCTCATGCAGCAGGTCGCCCCGGAACATCACCAGCGCGTTCTGTCGCGGCGTCAGCTCCGCCACCCGACCTCCCCGGTGGTACAGCCGCAGCGCCCCGCCCCGGAGTTCCTTCGGAACCTGGACATACAGCACGCTCACCGCCACCGGGCAGCCGATACTCGGACCGTAGAATTCAAGACTCCGGTCGATGTGCGCCGCCACGCCCCGGCCCTGCCCCACCAGCAGCGGGTTGAGCAGGAAGGCGTTGCACTCCGGCAAGAGCGTCTTCGCCAGGTACGGCGCGAACGCCGGGAAGCGCTGGTGGACCTCCGGCAGCGCGTCCCGGCGGAACGTCAGCGAGAAGCCGTACGTGCCGGAGAACTGCCCCGACAGGTTCGACTCTCCCAGGAGCGACGAGCCCAGGATGGCCGAGCGGATGGAGGCCATCGTCTCCTCCGGGAGGACGTCCGGTGTGCGGTGGAAGAAGGTGTCGAGCCGGAAGGCTCCACCCCACGGTGGCTGGAAGCGCATGGCCCGGAGTCTACCCACCCACGCCGCGCTGCCCCATCCCCCGCCGTCACCCGGGCGGAGGCCCTCCACGGCCCCAGCGCAACACAACGCGTCAATCCCTGACAACACGGCGCGTCAGGGATGACATCAATTTCACTTATTTATCAGTTATCACGTCTAAGTCGAATTCTCCGACCTCCCACCTTGCGGCTCCCAGGCGTTCAGACTTTCTTCGGACAAGCTACGAAGTCCCCTTCGCAGCGCTCGCCGTCCCACGCCCCATCCACCCCCACAATGGAGTTCGCAACCATGAGCCGAAGCAGACTCACGGGAATCGCGCTCGCATTCCTGGCCGTCAGTTGTCTGGCGGTTCCCTCCGCAGAAGCCGCCACGTATGGCGTTACGCCATCGGGCTCATCCGCCCTCTTCTATGTCGACACGACGGACTGGGCCGACATCCACTACAAGCTCAACGACGGCCAGCAGCTCAACATCCGCATGACGGTGACGGGCGGCCGCAACCAGTTCACCGTCAGCGGCCTGAGCGCCGGCAACTACATCGACTACAACTTTACGTACTGGGATGTGTCGTGCGCCTGTGCGCGCGACACGACCTGGACGCGCTACACGCATACCGGCACGGGCGGTGGCACGGACGCGGGCACGGGCACGCCTGATTCGGGCACGGGCACTCCCGACGCGGGCCCTCCGCCCAACGGCGACGCGGGCCCGGTGGTGCCGCTGTTCACGAGCAGCACCGCGCTGGAGCCGGCCACGGTGGAGAACACCTCCACGGCCCTCATCACCCGCGTGGGCGACCGCGTCCGCGACCGCCACATGCGCGAGGACCAGTACCAGGCCTACGACCACTACCTGAAGCTGTACTTCGAGAAGCGCACCCACTGGATTGAAATCGTGGACACGGTCGCCAAGGGCGGCAGCGTCATCACGGTGAACCTGTACACGATTTATCCGTATGACTCGCCGGACTTCCGCGCGTTCTTCCGCGGCCTCAACACGGTGGCGGAGTACTTCCACAACGCGGACTTCGTGAAGGTGAACGACTACAAGTACACGTCGTCGGTGAACTTCAACGCCAAGGAAGGCCGCGCCATCCGCGTGGGTGACCGGATGGAGCTGGAGATTGGCGTGTTCCTCCAGGCGCCGGTGGAAGGCCGCTTCAACTACTACTCCACGGGCATGCTCTACATCGTGGGCCAGGGCGGCATCGTGCCCTTCGAGGGCCAGGGCAGCATCCGCGACTCCTTCCCGCTGCCGGAGAAGGCCTGGGCGGGCGGCCGCACCACGCTGCACACGCCGTTCTCCAACGAGCCGGACAACCGCTTCCTCCAGATGGCCACCAACCTGGCGCCGGTGAACGCGCAGCCCTTCGTGGAGGGCCGCCGCCTGCACCACACGAACTTCCGCGACGGCAGCCACTCCGAGCCGGACAACCCCCTCTTCACCGCGCACGCGAACAAGCTGGGCAACAACTACGTCAACGTGTCCTGCATCTCCTGCCACAAGCAGAACGGCCGCGGCCTGCCGCCCACCACCACGAACACCACGCTGGACAACTACGTGGTGAAGGTGGGCAAGGTGAACGGCGGCACCGTGACGGTGGACCCCGCGCTGGGCTTCCGCTTGCAGCCGCGCGCGGTCAGCGGCACGCCGGAGGCGGACGTGCGCATCGGCAGCTGGACGACGACGGCGAGCGGCACGCTGCCCGGCGGCACGACGTACAGCCTGCGCAAGCCCAACTACAGCTTCCTCAACGTGACGCCGACGAACTTCTCGGCGCGCATCACGCCGCAGCTGGTGGGCCTGGGTCTGCTGGAGGCGGTGCCGGAGTCCCAGATTGCCGGCCTGGCGGACCCGAACGACGCGAACGGCGACGGCATCTCCGGCCGCATGCAGACGGTGAAGGACCCGGAGACGGGCGTCACGCGCATGGGCCGCTTCGGCTGGAAGGCCGGCACGGCGCGCGTGAAGCACCAGGTGGCCGAGGCGCTCAACAGCGACATGGGCGTGACGACGAACGTGTTCAAGACGCAGGACTGCGGCTCGTCGCAGCAGGGCTGCGCGGGCACGAGCACGGAGCTGGGCGACAGCGAGCTGGACAAGATGACCCGCTACATCGCCCTCCTGGGCGTCCCCGCCCGCCGCGACCACTCGGACGCGACGGCGATGCAGGGTGAGACGGTGTTCACCAACGCGGGCTGCGCGAAGTGCCACGCGCCCACGCTGACCACCAGCCAGTACAGCGCGATGAACGAGCTCCGCGGCCAGACCATCCGTCCGTACACGGACCTGCTGCTGCACGACATGGGCGCGGGCCTGGCGGACAACCTGCCGGAAGGCCAGGCCTCCGGCGCCGAGTGGCGCACGGCACCGCTCTGGGGCATTGGCCTGACGGCGGGCGTGTCCGGCGGTGAGGCGTACCTGCACGACGGCCGCGCGCGCAGCGTCACCGAGGCCATCCTCTGGCACGGCGGCGAGGGCGAGGCCGCCAAGCAGGCCTTCGTGAACCTCAGCGCCGCGGACCGCAACGCGCTCCTGAAGTTCGTCAACTCGCTGTAAGGCGACAGGCCGGCTTCAAACCCAGACGCCGGGCGGGAGGGGCCATCCGTGCCCCTCGCGTCCGGCGTCGTGCCGTTTCAGGGCGCGAGGGGCGGCGCCTCGTAGCCCACGGTGCCGGCGGCATTGCCGTCATAGGTGCTGGCGCTCTGGGTGAAGGTGGCGTTCTTGAAGACGAAGACGCCCCAGCCGGCGCCCTGCGACACGAGCGAGTCGGACAGTTGCAGCCGGCCCCGCCCCAGGCCGCTTCCCACGGAGATGCTGGCCCGGATGTCGCCCGTGCGCGTGAAGTAGTCACAGCAGAAGGGGTCCGAGCCGCCGTGGCTCACCCGCGCGTGGGCGAGGACGTTGTCCGGGTTCAGGGAGAGGATGGAGATGCCCTTCCAGTACCCCGGCGTCTCCGTCCTGCCCGTGAACACGATGGGCGCCTCCGCCGTCCCTCGCGCCACCAGGGAGCCTGTCTCCGTGATGCGGAGCCCGGACTCCGCCTCGAACTGGAGGCGCACCCCCGGCTCCAGGGTGAGCGCCCCCGCGTACTCCACGGTCGTGTCCGGAACGCCGGTGGAGACACCATAGGGCACGTCCAGCTTGCGCAGCGTCTGCGCCGTGGCGGTGTCCGCTTCCGGCGCCGCCAACAGGTGGACGGCGTTGTCGCCGTTGGCCTCCGGCTGGGTGGGGCTGTTCCCGGAGTAGATGCTCGCGCCGTCCAGCGCGCCCGCGGTGGACACGCTCACCACCACGGGGGCGCCCAGGTTGCCCCGGAAGAGGTTCCGCGAGAAGCCGGGCAGCCGCGCCTTGTTGAAGGCGAACAGCCCCTGCGTGCCGCTCTTCTCCACCGTCGTGTGCGCGATCCGCACCTGGCTGCTGGCTCCCTGGTTGGAACCCACCACCACGGACGCCCGGGCCTCCAGCCTGCCGCCCGGCCCGTAGAAGAAGTCACAGCAGAAGGGCTGCTCGCTGCCCGCGTAGGAGATGACCACGTGCTCCAGCGCGTTCTCGGGGGTGTTGGACTTGAAGGCGAGCCCCTTCCAGAAGCCCGGCGTGGGCGTCGTCCCCGTGAAGGTGATGGGCGCGGCCTCGGTGCCCACCGCGTGAAGGGAGCCCGTCGCCGTGACGAGCAGTCCCGCGTCGGGACCGAAGCGGACCACCGTGCCGGGGGCGAGGGTGAGCGCGCCGTGCACCTCCACGACGCCCGTCACCTCGTAGGAGCACCGCTCCTCCCCCGGCGCCCAGGCCGTCGTGGAGGTCAGGGCCTTGGAGATGGTCCGGACACAGCCGCTGGGGGAGGGGTCCTCGCCGGGGTCATCCCCCGGCCCGGCCGGGTCTCCGCCGCAGGCCGTCAGTACGGAGGCCACCGCGAAGGGAAGGAGGGACAGGTATCGCGTCATGCATGCCACCCAGGAAGGAGCCAGCGGCGAAGGCCGCGCTCGCGCAAGGGGGATACGCCGGCCCCGCCCGCTATTCTCACGAAGCGCGAAGTAACTCCCCGGGCTCACTGTGCACGCATGAACGGGCACACCCTACTCCACGGCGGGAACACATCCGCGGATGCGCCCTGACACCCCAAGTGGCCCAGACGACTGCGCACGGGAGCACGGTCGGCGTCCGCGATGCGCAATGGCAGACAAGTGCGGTGGAGTCCCCACTCCCGGCCTTATGAAGCGTTCCGACATTTCCGGTGTCCCTTTCCCCGGAGAACGCCCATGGCGCATCGTCCCGCCCCTCCGCCGCCGCTTTCCGACAATGCCATCCAGGTAGAGGCCGTGGCCTTCATGGATGCACGGGGACACTGGCTGACCGCCGTCGCGGCGCGGCGGGTCGCGGCGGTGCGCGAGTTCTTCCGGCAACACGCCCACCTGCGGCGCGACTTCCTCCGGGAGCGGGCCGAAGAGGAGCGCCAGGAGGGGCGGCTCGCCCTGGAGCTGTTCTCCCGCGCGGTCCAGCGCGTCCGGTGGCTGCTCACCACCGGGGAAGGCCCCACCACGCGCATCCATGGCGCGGAGGCCGGACGCGACCTGGGCCTGCTGTTCGCGGGCACGGACTCCGGACTGGATGGCCTGACGTCGGAGCGGGACCAGCGCTGGAACCTCAACCACCCGCACCCGCTCCCGCCCACCGGCTTTCGCACCAGCCGCCTCAATGAAGACGGCCCGCGGGAGGACCAGACCCACCACCTGGCCTTCTACGCGATGTTCGGCGCCTCCAACGACAGCTTCCCCGAAGAGCAGCTGAACAAGCTGATGGGCACGCTCAGCGACATGGGGCCTCCGGATGAACAACACCTGGCCTGGGACGGCATCGACCTGGGGCGCATGCTGAGCGACCCGCGCTTCGACGTGAACGCCTGGCTCTGGAAGACCGTGGGGGACACGTGCCAGGTCCCGCCGGCCGCCGAGGCCGTCGCGAGCTGAGGGCCGTTGGAGCGGCTCAAGGGATGGGCGTCAGCGGCAGCAGGACGAGCTCCTTGGGGTACTTCGCCGGGTCGTCGGGTTTGCCCCAGGGGATCCGCACGTAGGACAGCCAGCGGCCATCGGGCGACACCAGGGGGGCGCGCACGCCGTAGGCCTCGGACTCCAGGGGCAGCTTCCAGCACATCAGTGGACGCACCGCCGTGCACAGCCACGTCGGGCGGTCGCGCTTCGGGGCGTGCAGCAGGAACCGGCCCTCCCCCAGCGATGCGGAGCCTCCGCCTGCCCGCGCCGCGAGCGCCAGCTCCTCCACGGTGGGTGCACGCGTGCGCACGGGGCCCACGTCCTCGGGGACTTCGATGACCTTGAACTCCGGGGCCAGTTCGCCGCGCGAGGTGTCCGCGATCAACGAGGCCCGCGACGACAGCGGCAGGACGTCGCGCATCTGTTCCGAGAGGGGAACGGAGCGGCCTCCCATCGGGTAGCACGTGCCCGGGTGATACTGCGACTTCAGGAGCAGGTCCTCACGCGGGAACGGGCGGTCCTGCCTGGCGACCACGGGCCCCCACTCGCGCGCCGCCGGGTCGTAGCAGCGCACCTGTGCGCCATCCGCCTGGACCAGGCACAGGGTGCCATCCCGCCAGTACAACTGGGGCTGGAGCTCCGGGGGGATGCTGGGGACGAACGGCACCTGGCCGATGACCTCCGCCTTGCCCTTCACCGCCCCGACGCTCAACGGAAGAGGAAGCGTGGCGGCCTTGAGCCGCTGCTGGAGGACGCGCATGCCGTAGCGTTCCGCGCAGGCGCCGTCGGTCTTCAGCGAGACATGCAGCTCCGGGTGGCCCCCATCCGCGAGCGCCCGCCGGGCGGAGATGGCCTCCAGCGCCGTGGAGAGACAGCCCATGCGGGAGATGTGCCCGTCCTCATTCGGCTTCTTCCCGTACGAGACCTCGCGCGCGTCCTCATTCAGCTTCACCAGCCGCGCGAAGGCGTTCAGGGCCTCAATGGCGGGCGCGTCGTCGCGGGCGAGCAACGCGTGGAGCCGGGTCTCGGTCTCCGGCGCCAGGGCCCAGCGCACCGCGCCGAACGCCCCCATGTTCGCGGTCAGCGTCAGCGCCGGAAAGTCGGGCACGCCCTCCACCCACAGCGACAGACGGCCCGGCTGGCAGCGCATCTTCACATCGCCTTCCGATGACCGGCTGTCCCCGGTGACGGCGGAGGCGTAGCGGACGAACTTCAGGCCCCCGGGTACGGTCAATTCCTGACGCAGCTTCACCCAGCCGCTGTGGCAGGCATCCGCCGGGTCGAGGGGGTTGTACGGCGAGGCGGTGCGCTTCGTCTCCAGCTCGAAGGGGATGCGTGGATCCTGGCCCAGGTCGCAGGAGATCCTCGCGCGGGTAAGTCGCTCGTCGTCGTTCCACTTCAGCGCGGGCCCGTCCCAGGCCGGCTTCTGCATCACCACGTCCGTCCGCACGAGGCGCGGTGCCGTCGAAACGGGCTCGCGGGGCGCGACGTACGGCCCCAGCTCCAGGGAGCGCACGACCAGCCCCAGCGTGCGGTCATCCGAGTCCACCTTGCTCGGAGCGGCACCGCGCAGGTAGGCGACCCACCGGCCGTCCGGGGACACGCGGACCTCCGACAGCCGGTTGCCGCCCTCATCCTCAGGCCCACGGTCCCATTGGAGGGACCAGCACCCCAGGGGCCTGCCCACGGAGCAGAACTGCTTGCGGTCCTCGTCCAGGATGAACCGGCCTCCGCCGAGGAGCCGGGAGCCGGTGGACGCGAGCATCGCCTTCTTCATTTCCTCCGCTTCCGGCGCGCGCAGGCGCGGTGGACCGTCCCCTTCGGGGACCTCCATGACGACGGCCTCGTGGTCCCACGTGCTCCAGAGCAGGACGGCCCGGGGAGACAGGCGCAATTCAGGCTGGAAGCTTTCGGGAGGACGGACGTTCCGGGTCCCCAGGGGAATGCCGCAGCGACCCATCCGCGGGCTCCAGGCGGACTGATCACCCCGGTTCACGGAGACGGCCTTGCCCCAGCGCCGCGCCACGGGGTCGTAGCAGCGCATCCGCTTACCGGTGTCCTGCTGCACCACGCACAACCGACCCTGGCGCCAGAACAGGTCCGGGTCCGCTGTCGAGTCCGGCTCGGGCGGCTGGAGCTCGCCGATGGTTTCGGGCTCGCCTGTCTTCAACGGCGGGCGGTCTCCCTCCAGGTCCGGAGCCAGGACATCGCGAGGGATGTACGTCCCCAGGTCGCCGCCCGCGGCCAGGACGGCGCGATTCCGGGCGCGCTCGAGCGCGGCGGCCAGCCCCGCGACGCTGTCCGCCTCCGGCAGTTTCGTGTCACGACCGGACAAGCGGGAAGGGACGCCCTTGCCGACCAGGAAATCCAGCTCCTCCAGCGCCCCGCGGGCCCCGGCGTCGTCGCGGACCAGCAGGGGCAGGATGCGCGCTTCGCTGTCCCGGGACACCCGCAGCCTCAAGGGGGTGGCGGTGGCGCTGGTACCGATGGGCTCCAGCGTCAGCAGGGGGGCCTCGGGCACGCCTTCCACGGACAGCTCCAGCCGCCGCGCCTCACAGCGGACGCGGATGCGGGGGCGCGGGGGAGGCGGTGGCAGTTGGGTGCCAGGAGCGTCATCCAGGATGCGAAAGCGGCGCTCGACGTGTGAGCCATCTGGCAGGGACAGCTTCTGGGTGATGACCGCCTCGGCGGGCCGGCAGAAGTCCGGAATGGCCTGCGTCACGTCCACGGACTGGGAGACGGTGATGTCGGGGGTCTTGCCTGGCCCCAGGTCGCAGGCAGCGGACTCCGTGAGCTTGGGAGGAAGCGCCTTCGCCTCCGCGAAGGTCCGAGGCTCGGCGGCGAGGACCACGCCTTGCGACGGCGGTTCCGCGGCGAAGGCCAGGGTCGCGGACAGGGTCAGCAAGAGCCCCAGACACCCCCCACGAACGGAACGAAAGTGCATGTGCCCCGGACCGTATCAGCAGGCCATCCCCAGCCGTCCAGCCAGGGGCCGGTGAGCGCGAGCCGCGGGGGAATGCACGCTGGCGCACCGTCGCCGCGCATCTTCGTAGCCAGCGCGAGCCCGCCGCGCCACGCTGGCCCCTCCGTGGACGACACCCGCCTTCCCGACCCCGAAGCCCTCCGCCCGCTGCTCACCGACGCCCTGTCGCTGCCCGCGCTGAAGCCCCATGGCCCGCGCCTGGAGCGGCTCCTGGAGGACTACACGCGGGGCGTGGCCCGGAAGGACGCGCCGCTCGTCGTCGCACTGGTGGGCGCCACCGGCGCGGGCAAGTCCACCCTGCTCAACGCCCTCTCCGGCCAGAACCTCTCCCGCGAGGGCGTGGACCGCCCCACCAGCACCGTCTCCACCCTCTTCGCGCCGGAGGGCACGCCCACGGACGAGCTGGCCCGCACCGGCGCGCGCGTCGTGCGCTACACGCCCGGTCCCCAAGGCCTGTGGAGCGGCCAGGTCTTCATCGACACGCCGGACCTCAACAGCGTGGCCACGGCGCACCGGGATGTCGCGCGCGCCGCGCTGGACAAGGCGGACGTGGCGCTCGTCGTCATGCACCGGGGCAGCGTCGCGGAGGCCACCCAGGTGGAGTTCCTCGCCGAGTTCGCCCGCCGCCGCGCGCTCGTCTTCATCCTCAACTTCGCGGACGAGCTGTCCGCCGAATCCCGCGACGCGCTGAAGTCCCAGGTCCGCCGCGTGGCCACCCAGCACTACGGCCTGGCCGCGGAGGACGTGCCCGTCTTCGCCATCAGCGCGCGCGCCGCGAAGGACGGCCAGGACGTCTCCGGCGAGTTCGGCCCGCTCCTCTTCCACCTGCGCGGGCTGGCCACCCAGGCCGTCGCCGCGCGCGTGCGCCACACCAACGCCCTGGGCGCGCTGGAGGAGTTCGCCAACACCGTCCAGAAGGCGCTGGACGACACGGACGCACTGCTCGCGAAGACACGCACCGCGCTGGACGCGGGGCTCGCGCGCGCGGCGGAATCGCTTCAAGGCGACTTCGACGCGCGGCTGTCCCTGGCCCACGGGCACCTGGCGTCGGAGGTGCGCAGGCAGGCCGCGGGCCGATTCTGGGGCCCGGCGGCGTGGGGGCTGCGGCTGTCGTTGTGGGGCGCGTCCGGGATGGGCGTGGGAGCGCTCGTCGCGCGGCGCAGCCTGCCCGCGGGGCTCGCGGTGGCGGCGGCCTCCACCGTGGTGGACGCGGTGAGGGACCGCACGCGCGCCCGCGCCGCGGAGGTGGCCGTGGTGGAGCCCTTCGAGGACGACTTCCTCGCGGAGTCCGCCGCGCGCACCGCCCTGGCGGAGGCGCGCAGCGTGGCGCGCACGCAGGGACTGGAGGCGGAGAGCCTGGGCGTGCCGGACGTGGAGGTGATGCTGGCGGAGCTGCGCGTGGCCCGCGCGGGCGCCTGGCGCTACACGGCCTCCACCGCCGTCGCGGAGGCCGTGGCCCGCTGGTGGCGCACGGCCCGGTGGCTGGTGTTGCCGCTCATCAACCTGCCCCTGCTGGCGCTGCTGGGGCACGTGGGCTACCGCGTGGTGCGCGGATACGTCGAAGGCCCCCTGTTGCCGTTGGAGTACTTCCTCAACGCGGGGGCCTTCTTCGGGCTGCTCGCGGGCGCCGGAGCGCTGCTCGCGTCAGCGAGTCTCGTCGGAGCCGCTCGCCATGCGGGGAGAGCGGGCCGGGGGCGTTTTGTCGAGGCCCTCGCCGCCCTGGGCAGGAGGCTGGGAGAGGCCGTCGATGATGGCCTTGGCACCGGGCGGCAGGCCGCGCGACGCATCCTGGAGCGGATTCGCGCTGTCGGGTGACATGGACATGACGGCCTGGCCGGGCAGGTGGACGCCGCCGTTGGAGGCCATCATCGGCTGCGCGGAGTCCTTGCACAGCGGCGCCGACACCAGCGTCTCACGCACCGGATCGCCAAAGCCCGCGATGCGCGCGGGCACGGAGGGGTTGTTCCACCCGGCGCCCTGCTCCTTGGCGACCTTGAAGTGCAGGTGCGCGCCGCACGCCCAGCCCGTCGCGCCGGAGAAGCCGATGAGCTGGCCCTCCTTCACGCGCTCACCGGCCTTCACCACCACGGCGCTGAAGTGCAGGTACTGCGTCTCCAGCCCGTCGCCGTGGGAGATGACGACGTAGTTGGCCAGCGGCGCGAACTGCTCGCCGCACCCGCCCTGCTTGCTGTCGCCACGCGCCATGCGCACGACGCCGTCGTGCGACGCCACGATGGGCGTGCCTTCCGGCATCCGGAAGTCCCACGCGAACGTGTCGTTGTGCTGGTGGCTGCCGGTCTCATGACCTTGGCTCACCGTATAGATGCGACCACATGCGAAGGGCACGCCCACCTCGGGCAGGTTCGCAGCCGCCTGAGCGGGAGGAGGGAGGACAGGAGCCGAAGCCAGGAGGGAGCCGACGAGAAGAGCGGTAATGGTCATATCGGGGCGGGCGGACAACCGGTGCAAGGGCTTGCGCTATTTCCCTTGGATTTTCGCCCAGTCCCGAACGGATCACTAGCAGCCGAGCCACGCCCCGCTCCGTCCCAAGGGGGCGACCCTTGACCACACTCCAGAGGGAAAATGGCCCGAAAGCACAGGAGCGCCTGACTCCCTGTCTGCTCAGTTGGCAGGCATCAAGCCTCTCAAGCCTTGCCGCTCCAATCCCTGTCATCTGACCGGATATAAAGGCAGACGCCCGCCTGCTCGAATGCCCTACGGGCAGGCCTGGGCGTCCGCGGATCGCCCCCCTCCGGAACCGGCCTCCAGAAAGTGACTGGTCACTTTTTAAGTTGGCGGTTATCGTTCCGGCATGTCCCCGAAGTCCGCCTCCAAGAAGGCCGCGGCCCCGGTGCGCCGCACGCAGGCGGAGCGCCGCGAGTCGACGCGCCGCAAGCTGCTGGACGCCACCATCGAGACGCTGGTGGAGCAGGGCTATGCGCGGCTGACGACGGTGGAGGTGGCGAAGCGGGCGGGGGTGTCGCAGGGGGCGCTCTTCACGCACTTCGAAACGAAGGAGGAGCTGCTCGCGGTGGCGGTGGAGCACCTCTTCCCCCGCCTCATCCAGGACTTCCTCGCGGGCGTGGGAGCGCGTCCGTCCGGGAAGGACCGGGTGGGGGCGGCGGTGGACATGTTGTGGACGGCCTACCAGCGGCCGGAGTTGCAGGCCGCCATCGAGCTGTACGTCGCGGCGCGCACCAGCCCGGAGCTGCAGAAGGCGCTGGCGGTGGTGGATGGGCCGCACCGCCAGAACATGCACCGCGTGGCGCGCGAGCTGTTCCCGGACGTGGCCGCCACGCACCCGGAGTTCGACGGCGTGGTGGAGCTGGCGCTGGACGCGGTGCAGGGCGCGGCGGTGGGTGGAGCCGCCCGGCCTTCGGATCCAGCGCACCGCCGCATGTTGGACACGCTGGCGCGCTTCATGCGCATCGCGTTCGCACCCAAGGATTGATTCGCAGGAGGTCAGCAGCCATGGACATGTCGCACATCCCCGACCTCATCACCCCGGCCATCCCGGTGTTCGTCATCACCGTCATCGCCGAGGCCCTCTGGGTGCGGAAGCTGCGGCAGGAGCGCGGCGAGAGCATCAAGGGCCACACGTGGAAGGACACGTTCGCCAGCCTCTCCATGGGCCTGGGCAACGTGGCGGTGAGCGTGTTCTGGAAGGGCGTGGCGTTCGCGGGCTACGCGGCGCTCTACCACCTGACGCCCTTGCGCCTGGGCCACGGGCTGATGGCGTGGGTGCTGCTCTTCTTCCTGGAAGACCTCTGCTACTACGCCTTCCACCGCGTCCACCATGAGAGCCGCTTCTTCTGGGCGTCGCACGTGGTGCACCACTCCAGCCAGCACTACAACCTGTCCACGGCGCTGCGGCAGACGTGGACGCCGATGACGGGCTGGGTGTTCTGGGTACCGCTGGCGCTGCTGGGCTTCTCCCCGGAGATGATCGTCACGCAGCAGGCGGTGAGCCTGCTGTACCAGTACTGGATCCACACGGAGGCCATCGACCGGCTGCCGCGCCCGGTGGAGTGGCTGTTCAACACGCCTTCGCACCACCGCGCGCACCACGCGTCCAACGCGGCCTACATCGACGTGAACTACGCGGGCATCCTCATCATCTGGGACCGCCTCTTCGGCACCTTCGTCCCGGAGACCGAGCGCCCCATCTACGGGCTGACGAAGAACCTCACCACGCACAACCCGGTGCGCATCGCGTTCCACGAGTTCGCCGCCATCGCGAGGGACGCGGCCCGCCCGGGGCCGCTGAGCCAGCGGCTGGGCTACATCTTCCGCAACCCGGCCTGGAAGCCCAAGGGGGCATCGCAGCCGGCGGAGACTCCGCCCGTGGAGGCCGCGCCCTCGGCACCGTAGGGCCCGCGCCCTTCCGGGTGGAGGACAGCTGAGGGGTGGAAGCGACGTCCAGGCGACGTCCAGGCAACGGGGACCGCGACATCGTTGCGTCCGCGCCGTGCGGGCCTTGCTACGGTGCGCCGCGACGGTTCTGGCGGGCGCCGCGCATGAGGTCGGCGCCCCTTGCAAGGGAGTCGGGTCATGACGGAGCGCGAGTTGTGGGAGCGGTACCAGCGGCACCTGTGCGTCGTCCCTTCCTTGGGGCTCACGCTGGACATCTCCCGCATGAACTTCGGCGCGGACTTCCTGGACGGGATGCGCTCGCGCATGGACGCGGCGTTCCAGGCCATGGACGCGCTGGAGAAGGGCGCCATCGCCAATCCGGATGAGAAGCGCCGCGTGGGCCACTACTGGCTGCGCGCCCCGGAGCTGGCGCCGGAGGCGGAGCTGAAGACGGCCATCACGGACATGCAGGCCCAGGTGGCCGCGTTCGCGAAGGACGTGCACGCGGGCAAGGTGAAGCCCGTGAAGGCGCAGAAGTTCACGCAGGTGCTGATTGTCGGCATCGGCGGTTCGGCGCTGGGTCCGCAGCTGGTGGCGGACGCGCTGGGCAGCGGCCGGGACGCGATGCAGGTGCACTTCCTGGACAACACGGACCCGGACGGGATGGACCGGGTGCTCAACGGCCTGGGCGAGCGGCTGGCGGAGACGCTCACCGTGGTCATCAGCAAGTCCGGCGGCACCAAGGAGACGCGCAACGGCATGCTGGAGGCGGAGGCCGCCTACAAGCAGCGCGGCCTGGACTTCGGCGCGCACGCGGTGGCGGTGACGGGCGACGGCAGCGAGTTGGACACCTACGCCAAGGGCCACAAGTGGCTGCGCACCTTCCCCATGTGGGACTGGGTTGGCGGGCGCACGTCGGTGATGTCGGCGGTGGGGCTCCTGCCAGCCTGGTTGCAGGGGCTGGACGTGGACGGCTTCCTCGCGGGCGCGAAGGACATGGACGCGGCGACGCGCGTGCATGACGCGGCGGCGAACCCGGCGGCGCTGCTCGCGCTGATGTGGTTCCACGCGGGCGGCGGCAAGGGCCAGAAGGACATGGTCATCCTGCCGTACAAGGACCGGCTGATGCTGATGTCCAAGTACCTCCAGCAGCTGGTGATGGAGTCGCTGGGCAAGGAGCTGGCGCTGGACGGCAAGGTGGTGAACCAGGGCATCGCGGTCTACGGCAACAAGGGCTCCACGGATCAGCACGCCTACGTGCAGCAGCTGCGCGAGGGCGTGAACAACTTCTTCGCCACCTTCGTGGAGGTGCTGAAGGACCGGGACGGCAAGTCCCTGGCGGTGGAGGGCGAGAACACCAGCGGCGACTACCTGCTCGGGTTCCTGCTGGGCACGCGCCGGGCGCTGTTCGAGAAGGGCCGCGAGTCGATGACGCTCACCGTGCCGGACGTGAGCGCGCGCACCGTGGGGGCGCTGATTGCGCTGTACGAGCGCGCCGTGGGCCTCTACGCGAGCCTTGTGAACATCAATGCCTATCACCAGCCGGGCGTGGAGGCGGGCAAGAAGGCCGCGGGGCGCGTGCTGGAGCTGCAGGGCAAGCTGCTCTCGAAGCTGAAGGCGGCGAAGGCGGAGGCGCGGTCGGCGGATCAACTGGCGCAGGACATTGGCGCGGCGGATGAAGTGGAGACGGTGTTCAAGCTGCTGCAGCACCTGTCCGCGAACGGCGACCACGGCGTGAAGCGCTCGGGTGGAGTGCGTCCGGCGGAGGCCCGCTTCCAGTCCGTGTGACAAATCATTGCCCGCCAGGGCAATGCCTGACGGTTCCAGGCCACGGCTAGCCTGGACCGTCATGGGCCGAGCACACGCTGTGGGGCTGTGGCTGTGCGTCCTGGGCGGGCTGGCGGCATGCCCGGACGTGCACCGCCCGGGCGGCAAGCTGGACCGGGCGGCGCACAAGGATGCGGTGGAGCAGATCCCGAGATCCATATGCAGTGAGGAGGTTTATAGGCTGCTCTGTCCCGATGACGCCGAGCCGAGCGAGGAGTGCATCGCGCGGTGTGGTGGCCCATGACGCGGCCCTGGCACGTTCCCGCGAGCTTGGTGGCTTGCCTCGTCCTCCTGGCCCCCGCCCTCTTCGTCCTCCAGCAGGTGCGGGAAGCCAGTGCGACCCCCAGGCCGGAGCCGGCGGAGGGTCTGGTTCCCATGCTGACCTACGACGAGCGGATGCGGCGGGTGACCTATCACCACACCTGCTCGAAGCAGGCCGACTGTGAAGCCCCTCTCGTCTGTTACCGCGACATCCGCTTCCGGCGCTATTGCACGGACAGCGCCTGCACGGCCGACAGCCAGTGCCCCGAAGGGCAACGATGCACGAGCCTGCCGGTCCCCAGCGCGGGCGGAATCCTGGTCAGGCTCTGCGCGCTCGTTGGCATTCGCCAGGAGGGGGAACGCTGCTTGGAGACCGCTTTCGATGCGACCTCCGCATGCAGGGCCGAGTTCGAGTGCGTGGGGAGGGATGGCTACTGCGCTCGTGCCTGCACCCCTGGCCAACCCGGGGCGTGTTCGGAGGGATTCTTCTGCGCGGACGTGAAGCCGAAGCCCTCGTGTCTCCCTACGTGTGAGGAGCACGGCTGCCCTCAGGGGGAACGCTGTATCCCCTTCGCGGAAGGCACCTCCATCTGCGCATCCATCTATGGTCCGAACTGCCTGGATACCCCCTGTCCCGAGGGCCGCAAATGCGAGGTGGTCTCGCACTCGAAGTTCCCGGGCAAGGTCTGGGCGGAATGCATCCAGCGTTGCTCCGCCACGAACCCGACGTGCGGCGAAGGACAGGTCTGTGACCGCTACCACTGCATCCAGGCCTGCGACCCGAACGGCCCCAACCCCTGCGCCGAGGGCTTCCACTGCGACCGGCGCGGCGAGAAGTTCCCGTGGTCCTGTCAGCCGGACACCTGGCGCGGCGGTTGATCAGCGCCCGACGCTCTGACTGCCCCAGGGTCGACACCTTCATGGCCCTAGGCGCACGGGATGTGGAGGGCCCGGACGGGTCCCATCGTGAGGATTCGACATCCTCCAGGACCCCTCTCGATGAAACCTTCATCCGTCTTCCTGCTGGCCCCTCCCCTCCCCACTCGAGAAGCCGAAGACCCGTGGCCCTTCGCCGCGCACGGCTGTGTGCGCAGCCGCGATGACGTCACCCTGGCCTCGCTCCCCCGCGCGCGCTACCGCTCCGCCCTGGAGATTGGCGGCGGCATCGGCCTGCTCACGGAGAAGCTCCAGGCGCGCTGTGACGCCCTGCTCTCCGTGGAGACCTCCGACTCCGCCCAGGCCCGCGCCATCCACCGCTGCCGCCACCTGTCACACGTGCGCTTCCAGCAGATGAGCGTGCCGGAGCGCTACCCCGAGCAGACCTTCGACCTCACCCTCGTGTCCGGGCGCGGCGCCTGGTGGAGCCTCCCGGAGCTGGCCCTCGCGCAGCAGCGCATCCTCGAACACCTGGAGCCCGGCGGGCACCTGGTCCTGGTGCACTGGACCGGCCAGACGCGCGACATGCGCTGCAGCGGCCACGAGGTCCACGACGCCTTCCGCCGGCTCGCCCCCAGGCGCCTGCGCCACCTGCGCGGCGAGATGGAGGGCACCTGGCGCCTGGACATCTTCGAACGGCTTTGAACGCCCCCGGTGAATCCCGTCCCCCACCCGGCCCGGGCCAGCGGTAGAAGGGACGGTATGGAACTCGGAATCACGGGGAAGTCGGCGCTCGTCACCGGCAGCAGCAAGGGCATCGGGCGGGCCATCGCCATGGTGCTGTCGCGCGAGGGCGCCCGGGTGTGCATCTGCGCGCGCCACCCGGAGCAGTTGGAGGTCCTCGCGAAGGAGCTGCGCTCCGAGGGCGCCCAGGTGGCGACAGTGGTCACGGACGTGGCCACGCAGGAGGGCGCGTACCTGGCGGTGGACTCCACGGTGCGCGCCTTCGGTTCGATGGACATCCTGGTGAACAACGTGGGCGGCAGCGGCGGCGCGGGCGCCTTCGACGCGGCCAGCACCCAGCAGTGGAACGACGTCATCCAGCGCAACCTGATGTCCGCTGTGTGGTGCAGCCAGCGCGCGGTGCCGCTGATGCGCCAGTGCGGCGGCGGCAGCATCGTGCACATCAGCTCCATCTTCGGCCGCGAGTACGCCACCAGCGCGCCCTACAGCGCGGCCAAGGCGGGCCTCATCGCGCTCACCAAGGAGATGGCCGTGGACCTGGCGTCCCAGCGCATCCGCGTCAACGCCGTGGCCCCGGGCTCCATCTTCTTCCCTGGCGGCAGCTGGGACCGGCGCAACCAGCACGACCCGGAGGCGGTGTCCAAGATGGTGCGCGAGCAGATTCCCTGGGGCCGCTTCGGCACGCCCGAGGAGGTGGCGGACGTGGTCGCCTTCCTCGCCTCGGAGCGGGCGAAGTGGGTGACGGGCTCCACCGTCCCCGTGGACGGCGGCCAGGGCCGTGCCTACTGAACCCGGTTGCGGTATGGAGTCCGCGCGAATGAGGCCAATGCATTGCTGAAGCTCTACAAGAAGGACGGCGACACCCTGCGCTACTGGGAGGCATGGGAGCACGAGGGTGTCGTCACGGTGCACTGGGGCACCGTCGGTGATGGAGGCGAGCAGAAGGCCGTTCCCGTCCCCCCGGACGAGGACCCCGACATGGTCATCGCTCAAGAGGCCGAAGCCCTGGTGGACGCCGGCTACGACGAGCCCGAGCCGGACTCCATGTCCGTGCTGCTCGTCGAATACACCGTGCAGGGCAAGGGCACCGGCCACGACTTCGAGCAGCGCAACGCCGTGGAGGAGCTGCTCACGGACGCGCTCGGCTGGACGGGCAACGGCGAGGTGGAGGGCGGCGAGACGGAAGAGGGCGTCATGCGCGTGCACTGCCGCGTGATGGACCCCGACAGCGCCGCGCGCACCGTGGTGGAGGCCCTGGACTCGGAGGACCTGCTCGAAGGGGCCCGCGTGCTGGTGGCGCGAGGCGATGAGAAGCCCCGCGTCGTGCACCCGCCGCTGTTCCCCGTGCTCAAGTCGTAGGCTGGCCCCGGGGCCCGAAGACGCGGAACAGCAGCACCAGCGACGGCCCCACCGTCACCAGGCCCACCCCGAGCGCCACCAGGAGCAGCCGCTGCACCACCGGCTGCGCCGCGGCGCTCTGGAGCGTCAGGTGCGGGTAGACGAGGTACGGCGCCTGCGACACCGCCCACCCCAGCACGATGAGCCCGCCCTGCGTGGCCGCCGCCACCCGCGCGGCCCGGAAGCGCCGCGTCCACAGGAGCCCGAACGCCGTCACCGCCGCCACCGCGGTCCCCACGTGCAGCGCCAGCGCGAACGGCGTTCGTGACAGCCCGAGCCAGATGCGGGGCGCGCCCTCGCGCGACAGCAGCAGGGCGGCCAGGGCCAGCGGGAACAGGAGCCCGCCCGTCACCAGCGCCCGGCGCCGGAAGTCCTCCGCCAGCTCCGGCGTCCGCGCTTCGTGCGTGAGGTACACGGCCGCCAGGAACGCGAACAGGCCCAGCGTCAGCACGCCCACGGACAGCGCGAAGGGCGACAGCCACGACGCGAAGAAGCCGCTCACCACCGCGTGCCCCTGCATGCGGATGGCGTCGCTGGCCACCGCGCCCACGCACATGCCCAGCAGCAGCGGCGCCACCACGCTCGCCACGCTGAACACCACGCCCCAGCGGCGCTCCACCGCGTCCCCGCGCGTGTCGTAGGCGCGGAAGGTGAACGCCGTGCCCCGGAACACGATGCCCAGCACCAGCAGCGTCAGGGGAACGTGCAGCGCCACGCTCAGCGCCGCGAAGGCGCGAGGAAAGCCGCTGAAGAGCAGCACCAGCCCGACGATGAGCCAGACGTGGTTCACCTCCCACACCGGGCCGATGGCGTGGGCGATGAGCGCGCGCTGCTCCGCCTTGCGAGGCCCGCGCGCCAGCAGGTCCCACACCCCACCGCCGAAGTCCGCCCCGCCCAGGAGCGCGTACAGCACGAACGTGCCCGCCACCGCGAGCCCCAGCACCGTCGTCTCAATGGACATGGGCCACCTCGCCATCCGCGGGCGCGCCGGGCGTCTTGGACCCGGGCAGCGTGCCCGCCACCTGCCGCCAGAGCACGAAGAGCACCGTCACCCCGAGGAACAGGTACACCGCCGTGAAGGTGAAGAACGGCGCGGCCAGGTGCGGCACCGGCGTCACCGCCTCGCCCGTGCGCATCACGTCCCGGACGATCCACGGCTGCCGGCCCCACTCCGTGACGAGCCACCCCGCCTCCAGCGCCACCAGCCCCAGCGGCCCCGCCCAGAGCCACGCGCGCATCATCCCCTTGCCGTGCGGCCACTCGCGGCCGCGCCACCGGCGCCACAGCGTGGCCAGCGCCAGCAGCGCCATCAGGGTGCCCGTGCCCACCATCACCTGGAAGGCCATGTGGACCTTGGCCACCGGCGGCCAGACGTCGCGAGGGAACTCGTTCAGCCCCTTCACCTCCGCGTCTGGATCCGCGAACGCCAGGATGGAGAGCCCCTTCGGCAGGTCGATGGAGCCCGCTACGGTGCCCGTCTCCACGTCCGGCCATCCGCCCACCCGCAGGGGCGCGCCCGCCTCCGTGTCGAAGTGCGCCTCCATCGCGGCCAGCTTCACCGGCTGCTCGCGCGCCACGTGCTTCGCGGACAGGTCCCCCACCAGCGGCTGCGCGAGCGCGGTGACACACGCGAGCGGCAGCGCGATGGACAGCGCCTTCCGGTGGAACCCAGCGCCCGGGTGCTTCAGGAGGATGAAGGCGTGGATGCCCGCCATCGCGAACGCGCTGGCCTGATAGCAGGACAGCAGCACGTGCGCCGTCTGGTACTGCCAGCCAGGGCTGAACATGGCCACCAGCGGCTGCACGTCCGTGGGCCCCGACGGCGTGGGCGTGAAGCCGGACGGGTTGTTCATGAACGTGTTCACCAGCGTGACGAAGAACGCGCTCGCCGCGCCGCTCACCGCCACCATCACGCCGCTGAACAGGTGCAGGCCCGGCGACACGCGCTCGCGGCCGTACAGGTAGATGCCCAGGAAGATGGCCTCGGTGAAGAAGGCCACGCCCTCCAGGCTGAAGGGCAGGCCAATCACTTCGCCATAGCGGCCCATGAACTCCGGCCACAGCAGGCCCAGCTCGAACGAGAGCACCGTCCCGCTCACCGCGCCCACCGCGAACAGGATGGCGGTGCCCTTGGCCAGCTTCTCGCTGAGCTTCCGGTAGTCCGCGTCCCCCGTGCGCCGGTGCTTCAGGTCGCTCAACACCATCAGCACCGGCAACGCCACGCCGGCCGCCGCGAACACGATGTGGAACGCGAGCGAGAGCCCCATCTGCGCGCGCGCATAGAGCAGGTCCGTCATGGACATCAGTCTGCTTTATGCGCGCATTTTACGCATTCAGGATTTCTTATCCTTGTCCGCAGGCACCTTGGTAATGGCCCGCGAGGGCACCAGGGTCTGGATGGAGTTGCGGGCCACGGCGGTGGCGAGCGACGTGGCGAAGATCATCACCACCTTGCGGCCCAGCTCCGCGCCCAGCGGCTTGTCCTCGATGCTGGTGGCCACGCGGTCCGGGTGGGCCCAGGCGCGCTCCAGGGCCCTGCGGCGCTGGCGGCGCACGCGCTCGTCGTGGTGGCGGGCTCGGTAGATGGCGAACCCCACACCCAGGCCCACCGCCACCAGGGCGGCGGCGCCCACGGTCATGAGCAGGTCCTTGTTCTGGTTGACGTGGTAGCGCACGTCCGTGGCGCGGGTGCGCCGGCGGTCCAGCTCCTCCAGGGTGAGCAGCAGCTCGTCGCGGATGCGGTCCGCGGTCTGCTCCACCTGCTCGCGGTCCCCCATGCGCCTGGTGATGGCGTGGTCGGCGTGCGCTTCGGTCTCGGGTGCCTGGCTCATTGCAGCGTCTCCCGGGTCATCTGGAGGTCCGTCTTCAAGCGTTCCTGGGTGTGGACCAGCGGCTTCTTGGGAATCCGCTTCGTGCCCAGGAACAGGAGGAGGCCGGCCACGGCCAGCAGCACCACGCCCACGATGAGCACGCCCACGGCGGCTCCCAGGGGCAGCGCCAGGCCCAGCGCGACGAAGAGCACGGCCAGGGACGTGAGGGCCAGCACGGCCCCGGCGCCCAGGAAGATGCCCGCCAGCTTGGCCGCCTGCAGCTCCTGCTTCAGCTCCTTCTTGGCGTGCATCACCTCCGCCTTCACCAACAGGCGGGTTTCCGACAGCGCGTGCCGGATGAGTTCGGGGGTGGAGAGCGTCTCCAGCTGGCTGCGCTCCAGGCGTTCTGATTCGAGATCCACGACCGTGCCTCCGACAGGATGACTTCCAGGGCATCACCGCTGGACGCCTGCCTGGCGTCCCGGCTGTCCCGGGTCTGTCCCTCAAGGTGGTCAGGAAGGGTGTGTGGGAGAAGTCCCGCCGCACACCCCATCCACGTCCGGCTGCCTGCCTGGTGCCCCCACCCTTCCGGGCGGAGCGGGGCGGGGCTGGCGGCTAGCGGCGGGTCTTCTGATGCGCGATGGCCGTGGCCAGCGTCTCGCGCACCTGGCGGGCCCGGAACAGGCGGTCCGAGGTGTCCAGCAGGTTCTCCGCGTACAGCACCTGCTTGCGCAGGCGGGCCGGGATGGCGCGGGTGCCCAGGTGCGCGCCCAGCAGGGCGCCGGTGAGGGCCGCGGCCACGTCCGCCTCGCCGCCGCAGCGCAGCGTGAGGACCACGGCCTCGCGGAAGTCGTGCGGCACCTTCAGCGTCGCGTACAGCGACGTGAGCAGCACCGGCACCACGTGGCACGGCAGACCGTCCACGCCCTTCAGCTCGCTGGGGGGCACGCCCACCTTGCGCAGCTGGTTGAGCGCGCGCTGGGTGTCCCACGTCAGCAGGCGCGGCAGGTGGCGGATCTCCTCCGCCAGGTTCTTGTCGTGCACGGCGGCGGACAGCGCCAGGGCCTCGCAGAAGGCCGCGGGCGTGAGGGCCTCCTGCTCCATGCCCAGCGCCACGGCCTGCGCGAACGCGGCCGCGGCGGCGGCGCAGACGGGGTCCTTGTGCGTGATGACGGTGAGCACGCCCGCGTCGTGCGGCAGGCGCGCTCGCTGGCCGCTTTCGAAGAGCCCCACCACCAGCGCGCGGCTGAGCACCGACGGGCACTTCGTGCCGAGCGGAGCCCCCGCGCTCATCCACGGCGTGCCGCTGGCCAGCCGCTGCAGCGATTCCGACAGGCTGCGCGGCGGCTGGAGGATGATGCCCTCCTGCCACAGCCACGCCAGGTGCAGCGCCGCGCTGCGGCCGTCCACCTTGCCCTCGCGGATGACGCTCTCCGCGGCCGCGAGCAGGAGCTGCGTGTCGTCGCTGAACTGGCCCTTGGCGAACTTGCCGCGCGGCCGGGGCGCGAAGTCCTCCGCCAGGCCGGGCAGCCGCGCCAGGCTCGCCGGGGGGATGCCCCTCAGCGGAAAGCCGAGCGCATCCCCAATGGCGAGCCCGAGAAATGCCGCATGGAACCTGTCCTGGCGGTCTGCGGGAGTCAGCGGCATCGGAGGGGCGGAGATTACCCGAGCCTCAGCCAAGGACGAGCACCGAGATGAACGCTGCGAGGGCGCGCGACGTGATGGCGGATCGATCATGGGGCCTTGACGTGCACGGAGCGGGTGCGGTGGAGCGCTGGACAAGAAAGGTCCCGCTGGATTGCACCACGCGCGTCGCCACTGTCCGCCTCCTCTGCCGTCACCACGGCGCAACCGGGGGCGCGGTAGCTATCGCATCCCGCTGCGTTTCAGCAAGCAGGCGGGCCTGTTGAAACGCGCGAGCACGCGTGCATGTCCAACTTCGAATGCTGCGCATGGACCGAAAGGGACGCACGGGTGGCCGCGCGTGGGTGCGCAAGGCGCCGTGCGCGTGCGCTGCCCACGGGCTCAGGTGTTCACCTTGACGCGCGCGACTTCACTTCGTCCACGCGCGTGCACGCGGATCACGCGTCGTCGCGGCCCAGGTTCACCACCGCCATCAAGCGCGCCACCACGGCCTCCGCGCCCTGGTGCAGCCGCGTGCCGTCCCACAGCGCGGGGGACGTATGGCCGCCGCGCTCGCGCCAGTCCTTCTCCACCTCTTCGTAGGTGAGGTTGCGGAAGCGCACCCGGTCCTCCAGCGCGTGGTCCGTGACGAAGCGGCGCGCGGTGGCGGACGGAGGATCCGCGATGCGGTGGAACAGCTCCAGGACGGGCGACTCGGGCGTGCTCATGACTTGAGCCGCATCATGCGCCGTCCGAGCCCCGGAACGCGAAAAGGGTGGGGCGCCGGCCCCCACGTCCTTGGGGGATTCGGAGCACCACCCTTCCGGTGCTGCACGCGCGCCCGGGAAGGGGCTCGCGGGTGAATCCCTAGCGGGACTCGGAGGCGCTGATGCGCGCGGCCTCGCGGCGCACCGCGGCCTGCTCCAGCGCGTAGCGCGCGTCCGCGGCGTTCAGGTCCTTGAGGCGCGCCTGGGCCTCTTCCATGCGGCGGCGGGCACCCGCGACGTCGATGCCGTTGACGTGCTCGGCGGCGTCCGCCAGCACCAGCACCTTGTCGTTGCTCACCTCCACGAAGCCGCCCGCCACGAAGTAGCGGTCCTGCTTGCCCGCCTCGATGAGGGTGAGCGTGCCCGGCTCCACCAGCGACAGGAACGGCGTGTGGCCGGGACGCACGCCGAACAGGCCCTCTCCGCCCGGCACGATGGCCTCGTCGGCCTGCACGGACAGGATGCGCTTCTCGGGGGTGACGATCTCGACAGTCAGCTTGGCCATGAAGGTCCTCGTGCTACCGCACTACCGCATCAGAAAGTCAGCCGCTGGGTCTGCGCGCCCACCGGCTCGAACTCCAACACCCCGGCGTCCGTCAGGCGGGGGCCCTTGCCCGGGATGCCCAGCGTGCCCTCCAGCCACTTGAGGTGGTGGGCCAGCTGCCGCACTTCCGGAAGCTGCTTCGTCGTCATCAGCTCCGTCAGCCGCCGCTCCTGGAGCTTCTGCCCGGTGCGGTCGAACTGGGCCGCCACCATCACCCGCGCCCACGCCAGGCTCTGGCCCTTCGGCTTCTTCTTGCCCTTGCTGGGGAGCGGCTTGCCCTTCTCCACCAGCGGGTAGAGCACCCAGACCTTCTCCCCGTCGTTGGACGCGAAGTAGAGGTCATCCACCGTCCCCACGCACACGTCCGCCGACCAGAGGGGCCCGCTCTCCTTGAGCACCTCCAGCCGGCACTTCCCCACGCCCACGTCCACCGAGCGGACGCTGTAGAGGCCGTTCGCGCTCACCCGAGCCCGGCTGCCGCGCTCCCCCGCCAGGGCGGAAGGCGCGGCACCACAGACGAGCAAGGCGAGCGCGACGGTCAGGCGCATGGGAGCTTTACCTTACGCCGCCGCCAGCCTGCTGGCCTTCTCCCGCGCCTCTTCGATGGTGCCCACCATGTAGAAGGCGGACTCCGGGAGGTCGTCGTGCTTGCCGTCCACGATCTCCTTGAAGCTGCGGATGGTGTCCTGGAGCTTCACGTAGCGGCCGTCCAGGCCCGTGAAGACCTTGGCGACGAAGAACGGCTGGGACAGGAAGCGCTGGATCTTCCGGGCGCGCGCCACGGACAGCTTGTCCTCTTCGGACAGCTCGTCCATGCCGAGGATGGCGATGATGTCCTGGAGCTCCTTGTAGCGCTGCAGGACACCCTGGACGCGGCGGGCCACGGAGTAGTGCTCGGCGCCCAGCACGTCCGCGGACAGGATGCGGCTGGTGGAGTCCAGCGCGTCCACGGCGGGGAAGATGGCGAGCTCCGCGATGGAGCGGCTGAGCACCGTGGTCGCGTCCAGGTGGGCGAACGCGGTCGCGGGGGCCGGGTCCGTCAGGTCGTCCGCGGGCACGTAGATGGCCTGCACGGAGGTGATGGAGCCCTTGGTGGTGGAGGTGATGCGCTCCTGCAGGCCGCCCATCTCCGTGGCGAGCGTGGGCTGGTAACCCACCGCGCTGGGGATGCGGCCCAGGAGGGCGGACACTTCCGAGCCGGCCTGGGTGAAGCGGAAGATGTTGTCCACGAAGAGGAGCACGTCACGGCCCTCCACGTCGCGGAAGTACTCCGCCATGGTCAGCGCGGAGAGGGCCACGCGGGCGCGGGCGCCGGGCGGCTCGTTCATCTGGCCGTACACGAGGACCGCCTGGCTCTTCTCCAGGTTGTCGGTCTGGATGACCTTGGTCTCCTGCATCTCGTGGTACAGGTCGTTGCCTTCGCGGGTGCGCTCACCGACGCCGGCGAACACGGAGAAGCCGCCGCGCTCCACGGCCACGTTGCGGATGAGCTCCTGCAGGAGCACCGTCTTGCCCACGCCGGCGCCGCCGAACAGGCCGATCTTGCCGCCACGGGTGTAGGGGGCGAGCAGGTCGATGACCTTGATGCCGGTCTCGAACATCTGCACGCGCACGTCCTGCTCCGTGAACGGAGGGGGGGCGCGGTGGATGGGCCAGTACTCGGTGGCGTTCACCGGGCCCATTTCGTCCACCGGCTCGCCGGTGACGTTCATGATGCGGCCCAGGGTGGCCTTGCCCACCGGCACCTGGATGGGGGCGCCCGTGCTGCGCACCGGCATGCCGCGGCCCAGGCCCTCGGTGGAGTCCATGGCGATGCAGCGCACGGTGTTCTCGCCCAGGTGCTGCGCCACCTCGATGGTGAGGTTGTCCTTCTCCGCGCCCAGGTTGGGGTTGGTCAGCTTGAGGGCGGCGTACACCTCAGGGAGCCCGCCGGGCGGGAACTCCACGTCGACCACGGGGCCGAGAACCTGCGTGATCTTGCCAGTCGTCGGGACTTGAGCGCTCATGGGACTCCTCTGCCTTGTCTCGTGTGGCGAGCGGCCGGGGCGCCGCCGCCCGTCAGGAAATCGAACCCCGAAGAGGGGTGTGGGCGGGCCCCCTTTACCGGGGGGTGCCCGGCAGGGTCAAGCCTCCCGGGTCCGCGCACGTAAGTCCCGCTTAGCGGAGCGGTGTCCCGTACGCCAGTCCCTTGCCGTGTCCCTCTGCCCCGCCTGCCCGGTGGGGGGCCTGAGTGGGGGTCTGGAAACACGAAGGGCCCGTGCTGCCAAGCGCTCGTGGGAGCGCGAAGCATCGGGCCCTTGAGTCTGAAGCCGGGGGACGGCCGGGTGGGAGGCGGGCTACTTGAGGGCCTCGGCGCCGGAGACGATCTCCATGAGCTCCTTGGTGATGACCGCCTGGCGGGTGCGGTTGTAGAGCAGGGTGTAGCTGGAGATCATGTCCGTGGCGTTGTTGGTGGCGTTCTCCATGGCGCTCATGCGCGCGCCCTGCTCGCTGGCCACGCTCTCCAGCAGCGCCCGGTACAGCTTGATGTTCACCGCCTGGGGCACCAGCCGGTCCAGCACGGCCTGGCGGGACGGCTCGTACTTGAAGTCCACCAGGGCGGGCGCGGCGGCCACGGTCTCCGGGGTGGGCGTGGCGGCGGCCTTCGCCGTGGCGGGCTGCAGCGGCAGCAGCTGCGACACGACCACGTTCTGGGTGATGGCGGAGACGAACTCGTTGTAGACGACGTAGACCGCGTCGACCTCGTCGTTGAGGAAGGCGGCGGCCAGCTCTTCCGCGACGTTGGCGGCGGAGCGGTAGTTCAGCGTCGCGTACAGGCCGGCGAAGTCCTTGCGGATGGACTGGCCGCGGTTGCGGAAGAAGTCGTTGCCCTTGCGGCCCACCGTGGAGACGCGCACCTGGAGGTTGCTGTTCTCGTACAGGTAGCGGTTGGCGCGGCGGATGACGTTGGAGTTGAAGCCGCCGGCGAGGCCGCGGTCGGACGTGAGGAGCAGCAGCTCCACGCGGCGGATGGGGCGGGTGGCGAGCAGCGGGTGCGCCAGCTCCTGGTCGGCGGAGCGCACGGCCAGCTCGGAGATGATCTGCTCCAGCGTCTGCGCGTACGGGCGGGCGGCGAGGATGGCGTCCTGCGCCTTCCGGAGCTTCGCGGCGGAGACCATCTTCATGGCCTTGGTGATCTGCCGCGTGTTCTTCACCGAGCGGATGCGCTTGCGGATGTCGCGAAGGGACGCCATGGACCGGAAACTCCTCTGAGACGTGCGGCGCGCGCCCCGTGACAGCCCGGGCTGGCCATGAGGGACGGCGGGCCCCCTATATAGGCGGGGCGGGGGCCGGTCAACGGCGGGGTGCCCGGACGTAGCCCCCCTGCCGGCCTCCAATAGCCCGCCGCCACAGCCGTCCGGGGGCCGGGCGGGCGTGACCAGTTCCCGGCAGAGGACCGCGGGTGGTGCTTTCCGAGCGGGGGGCGCCGGAAGAGAATGGCCCCTTCCGACTGTTCCGCGGGGTCCATGAAGGCTGGCGGCACGACCAGGGTGTGGGTACGCAGGGGCCTGGGGCTGCTCGGGCTGGCCCTGGCCGTCCTGCTGGGTCTGTCCCACTTCGTGCGCCTGCGCTACCAGGGCCGCATCGTGCCGCTGGCGGTCGCGCCGGAGGCCCCCGTGGCCCTGGTGTTCGGGGCGGGGCTGGCGCCGGGCGCGGTGCCGTCGCCGGTGCTGGCGCAGCGGCTGGACGCGGCCATCGCGCTCTGGCGGCAGGGCAAGGTGCGGTCGCTGCTGGTGAGCGGGGACAACTCCGCGCCCTTCCACAACGAGACGCGGGCCATGCGGCGCTACCTGCTGGAGCACGGGGTGCCGGAGGACGCGGTGGTGGGGGACGAGGCGGGGCTGTCCACCTACGACAGCTGCCTGCGGGCGCACTCGGTGTTCGGCGCGAACCGGGCTGTGCTCGTCACGCAGCGCTTCCACCTGTCGCGGGCACTCTTTATCGCCAACTCGGTGGGCATCGACGCGTGGGGCGTGGCGGCGGACGAGGGGCGGGCGACTCCCTGGCGCTACACGGTGCGCGAGACGCTCTCCCGGGTGCTGGCGCTGGGGATGGTGCTGCTGGAGGTGAAGCCCGGCAGCACTGACGGCCAGCCGCCGACGGCTCCTCGCTGACGGGGGGCCGGGCCCGCCAGGCAGGCGGGCGGCGTCCATTGCCGCTCCCGTCCGGGGGGCCCATTTTCGTGGGGACACGGAAGCTTTTCTCAACCGTCCCTGTCGAGGAGACCCCATGAAGTTCAACAAGCTCGGAGACGAGGATGTGGGCGAGTCCACCTCGCTGCGCCATCGGAACCCGGACACCGGAGAGGACGAGATCAACATCTCGGACCAGGACCTGGCGCTGTCGCCGCCCATGGAGGAGGAGGCGGATGCGCGGGACATCCTGCCGGATCAGATCCAGCGCTTCGGCCGGGGCGATGAAGAGGAAGAGGAGCGCGAGTTGACCGCGCAGCCCGACGAACCCGGACCGCGCGCCCAGTCGCCGGACCTGCTGCCCGAGGGGTAGCCGGGTCCAGCAGGCTGTTGCGGTGTAAAAACAGGGCGCGTCTCCGGACATGGGACGCGCCCCTTGTTTTCAGGTGGGGCCTCGAGGGAGGCCCCGTGCGACTCAGGACCTACGGCGCGAGGACTTCTTCGCGGCGGCTTTGCCCGTGGCCTTCTTCGCGGCCCCGCGCGTGGATGCGCCCTTCTTGGCGGCGGCCTTCTTCGTGACCGCGCCCTTCCTGGGGGTGGCACCCTTCTTCGCGGCGGCGCCGCGCTTCTGGGCCGCGCCCTTCGCGGTTGCACCCTTCGCAGCGGACTTCTTCGCGGTAGCGCCACGCTTCTGGGCCGCGCCCTTCGCAGCGGACTTCTTCGCGGTGGCGCCCTTCTTCGCGGCAGCGCCGCGCGTCTGAGCGCCCTTCTTCGCGGTGGCACCCTTCTTCGCAGCGGACTTCTTCGCGGTGGCACCGCGCGTCTGAGCACCCTTCTTCGCGGCGGCCTTCTTCGCGGTGGCACCGCGCGTCTGAGCACCCTTCTTCGCGGCGGCCTTGCCCGTGGCCTTCTTGGCGGCTCCACGTGCGGGAGCGGCCTTCTTCGCGGCGCCCTTCTTGCTGGCCGCCTTGCGCGATCCTGCCCTGGTGGAGCCGGCTTCGCTCGGGGCCTCCGCTTCGGAGGCTTCAGCCTTCTTCGCGGCACCCTTGCGCGTGCTCTTCCGGGCGGACTCGGACGGCACCTCCGCGGCGGCCTTCTCGCGGCGGGCCTTCTTCACGGCGGGGCGCTTGGGCTCGGGCTCCTCGAACAACTCCTCCTGCTCGGGAGCCTCCTCGTCGGAGGCTTCGGCGGCCTCGGCCGCCTCCTCACCGGTGTCCTCGGCCAGTTCCTCCTCCAGCTCCTCCTCGCTGGACACCTCGGCCTCCTCGTCCTCGGCCTCCCCGGCTTCGAACTCGTCAGCGGCCTCCGCGGCTTCGAGTTCCTCGTCCTCGCCCGCGTCACGGGCCAGGGCGGCCAGGGCGCTCGAGTAGTCGCCGCCACGGCCAGCGTGCGCCTCCTCGTCCTCCGCCGCCTGCGCGGCCGCACCGGACAGCGCGCCCTGGAGCACGGCGTTCATGGCGCGCGCGAAGGTCCGCTCCCCGAAGCTCTCCACCTCTTCCACGGGCGGAATCAGCACCTCGAGCATGTCCTTGAGCGCGCGGTACAGCCGCATCTCCTTCTTCTCGCCGTCCCAGGTGCCGAAGACCCAGGTGTCCCCGTCCAGCGCGTCCACCCAGCCGGGCAGCGGCCCGCCGCCGTCCCCCTGCTCCTCCATCGCGGACTTGCGCGCGACGAACAGGTGCCGGTGCGCCCCCTTCAGCCCGAAGCGCCACACTCCCGCCGCGGGCAGGCCCACCACCATCAGCCGGGTCTTCTCCAGGACGCTGGGCGCCCCCTCCTCGCCACGCAGCGGGAACAGCCGCACCTCGCCCTGGAACTCACCGCCGTTGAGCGCCTGGTACAGGTCCGCCAGGTCCTCGGGGAACGGGACGCCGCACTCCGTCTCCGCGCGGCGGACCTCTTCCGCCTGCACACCCTCCGAGGTCGCCTTCGCCGACTTGCGCAGTGCCTCCAACCACTCGTGCATGACCCCTCCACGACATCGACAGCCACCAGGGCTCGCACCTTACGGCGCCTTGGGCCCCCGTGAGCAGTGTGCATGTCGGGTTTCGTCCACCCGACGCCCTGTAGACATATCTGGACAACCTGACACGCCCGCCCCCTCCATCCCTCCTGGCCGCCTGCCCCGGGTCCAGGCAACCCGGATGGAAGCCCGTCCCCCCGGGCGTTAGGAAGGGCGCCATGGCGCATCCCGTAAGCATCGAGGCGACGACCGAGACCTTCGACTCGCTCGTCATGGAACCGCGCGACGAGTTGGTGGTGGTGGACTTCTGGGGCCCCGGCTGCCCGAACTGCGACATCTACGCCGCCGCCGAACCGGAGCTCCTCAAGGAGCTGGACGGCGCCCCCATGCGCGTCGTCAAGGTCAACGCCTACGAACACGAGGCCCTGGCCACCCGCTTCGGCCTGTTCGGCATCCCCACCTTCCTGCTGTTCCGCAACGGGAAGCTCCTGGGGAAGATGAGCCAGTACTACGGCAAGCCCTACTTCCTGGGCGTCATCCGGGACCACCTTCCCGGCGGCGCCAAGGCCCAGGCCTGAGCCTTCAGTCCCGGTAGCCGCGCGCCTGCAGCCGGAACAGGTGCGCGTACCGCCCGTCCAGCGCCATCAGCTCGTCGTGGCTGCCCAGCTCCTGCACCGTGCCGTTGTGGAGCACGGCGATCTGATCCGCCATGCGCACCGTGGAGAAGCGGTGCGAAATCACGATGGCGATGCGGTCCGCGGCCAGCGCCTGGAAGCGCTCGAAGAGGGCGTGCTCGGCCTCCGCGTCGATGCTGGCCGTGGGCTCGTCCAGGATGAGCACCTCCGCGTCGTCGCGCATGAAGGCGCGCGACACCGCCAGCTTCTGCCACTGGCCGCTGGACAGCTCCTGGCCCTTCTCGAACCAGCCGCCCAGCATCGTGTCGTACTGGGCCGGCAGGGCCGCGATGACGGAGTTCGCCCCGCCCTGCTCCGCCGCCCGTTCGATGCGCGGCCGGTCCTCCAGCGCGGGCACGTGTCCCAGGCCGATGTTCTCCGACACGCTGAACTGGTAGCGCACGAAGTCCTGGAACACCGCCCCGAAGCGGCTGCGCAGGTCATCCGCGTCCATCCCCGCCATGTCCACGCCGCCGTAGAGAATCTGCCCCTCCGTGGGCTCGTACATGCGCAGGAGCAGCTTCACCAGCGTGCTCTTCCCCGCGCCGTTCTCTCCCACCAGCGCCAGCTTCTGGCCGGGCTTGAGCGTGAGGTTCACGTTGCGCAGCGCCCACGCGTCCTTGCCCGCGTAGCGGAAGGACACGTCGCGCAGCTCGATGGCGTTGCTCCTTCCGCGCGGCGCTGAGACGGCGGGCAGCACCCGCGGCGCGCTCTCCAACGTGGGGATGTCCAGGTAGGCGAAGAGGTTGCTCATGAAGAGCGCGTCCTCGTACATGGAGCCCACGCTGGTGAGGATGCCCTGGAACGCGGCCTGTCCCTGCCGGAACACCGCCAGGTACAGCACCATGTCACCCACGGAGATGCCGCCGTCAGCCGCGCGGCTCGCCACGAACAGGTAGCAGCCGTAGAAGGCCGCCAGCGACAGCAGGCCCAGGCCCAGGCCCCACACCATGCGCTTGCGCGCGAGCGCCCGGTCCTCCGCGAAGAACTTCTGGAACAGCTCGCGGTAGCGGCCCAGCACCAGCGGCCCCAACCCGAAGAGCTTCACCTCCTTCACGGTGCTGTCGCGCGTGAGGATCCACTCCAGGTAGTTGAGCTTGCGGCCCTCCGGCGCGCGCCACGAGTACAGCCGGAAGCCCTCCGCCGCCAGCCGCGCCTCCGCGATGAACGCGGGGACGGACGCGGCGAGCAGCACCACCACGCTCCACGGCGACAGCGCCACGAGCAGCACCGCGTAGGTGGACAGGGTGATGACGTTGCGCACGATGCTGAACGCCTGCATCACCAGCGACAGCGGGCGCGCGTTCGCCTCCCGCCGCGCGTTCTGCATCTTGTCGTAGGTGTCCGAGTCCTCGAAGTGCTTGAGCTCCAGGTCCAGCGCCTTCTGGAGGATGCGCTCGTTGAGCAGGTTGCCCAGGTGCGCGCGCAGGAGGTCCTTCGTGAGCGTGAGGCCCCGGTCCACCACCGCGGAGGCCACCATCAGCGCGAACTCCGTGGCGACGAGCCCCACCACGCGCGAGCTCGCCGCCGCGTCGCCCTTCGCCGCGGCCACCACCGTGTCGACGATGAGCTTGCCCACCCACGCGATGCCCGCCGGCAGCACCGCCGCCACCAGCGTGAGCACGCCCAGCACCACCGCGCCCCGGGGGCTCGCCCGCCAGAAGAGGCGGAAGGTGCCGGGCAGCTGCTTGAAGAGGACGCCCGCGTTCTTCAAGCGGGCCCGGAGCGAAGGCGGGGGTGTCGGCAAGGGGCGTGGCAAGGTGCCGCCCCTCATAACGCCTCGACACCCGCCGCGCTGGACTTCCCTGCTTTCAGGAAGCCGGTGCGCCCCCGCCGTCCGGCAGGGCGGCGGGCGGGGCGGCGTGCCGCGAGATGAGCACGTCGCAGCGTGAGTGCCGCAGCACGCCCTCGGTCAACGCGGTGGGCGGATTCGCCGAGGACATGCCCAGCGTGAGCAGGTCCGAGTCGCAATCCCGGGCCTCCGCGAGGATGCACTCGCAGGGGTCTCCGAAGCGCAGGCGGATCTCCAGCGCCCGGCCCGTCTCCCGGTACGGCGCGAGGAAGCGTCCGAGCGCCCTTCGCGCCACGTCCTCATGCTCCTGCCGCAGCCGCAGCTGCTGCGTCACGGGGGCGTCCTCAAGGCGCAGGGCCTCCTCCTCGTCGCGCAGGTCCACCACGTGCAGCACCTCGATGGGGGTCGAGGCCGGACACAGGCGCATCGTCAGCTCCAGCGCGCGGCGGGACTCCCGCGAGAAGTTCACCGCGACGAGGGGCCGGTGGTAGACGCGGCCCGGGTGCGGCATCACCACCAGCACGGACGCGTCCACCTCCCGCACCAGCCGCATCACCATGGCGTCCTCCGGCAGCGGCTTCACCGGATGGACCAGGTGCGGCCGGCCCACCACCAGCACCTCCACGCCCTGGTCCTTCGCCAGCCCCGCCGCCTCGTGCGGAGCGTCACCCGTGCGCAGCTCCTCGCGCACGTCCACGTCCGGCCGCTGCCGCAGCCGCTTCGCCGCGGAGGTCACCGACCGGCGCAGGCACTGCTCGCCGTCCACCGCTCCATACGGGCCGGTGTGGCCGTCCAACCGCGGGCTCACGTGCAGCACGCTGAAGGCCGCCCCCTGCGCGAGCGGAAGACGCAGCGCGCGGGCGAGCGCGAACTCGGATTGCAGGGAGAAGTCCAACCCCACCGCCACCCGCCGCAGCCCCCGCTGTGCGCGGAGGAAGCCGTCGGGCAGCAGGGGCAGGCTCCTTCTGGAAGACACGTTTGGCCTCATCTCGACTCCCTTCCACCTCACCGCTGGGACACACCGCGCGGAAGGACCTGCCGCCTCACGCGGGCCCTCATGGACATACATTCAGACCCGTCGGTGGATGTGCCACCCGTCTTCTGCGGGGACGCTGCGTCCGCAGCCGGGCGGCGGGGCACGCGAGCGGCGTGGCCCGGCGGGACGCTCCGGCAGGGGCAGGCGGACAGGCCTTCCATCCTCTGGACGGCGTCCTTTTTCTGTAACGTTTTCAGGGCGCCGCACCGCTTCGTTCAAGGACTCCAGGGCAGGCGTGCGTTCAGGGCCGCTAATTCAACGGTTTGAGACGTTCACCGCTGGACCCTGGGGAATGGGGGCGCTTTCGGAGGCTCGGCCAGCCCTTTGCAAAGAGCTCTGACCGGCCTCTTACGAGGCCATGGGCGGCGGGTCGGACGGCAGGTCGCAAGGGAGCGGGAACATGCGAGGGGTCATCACCGGACGTGAGGTGGTTGCCAACCTGGGACTCATCTACCGGGAGTTCGGAACAGCCTGTGTGTTGCGCTGTCTCTGGGTGATGCTCAGCGGGAAGTCCACCACCTTCCTGGAGGTGGCGTGTCCCTGCGAAAAGATGCGGCCGTGAGCACACACCGATGAAGACAGCTCGGGCCGCGGGAAGCCATGGCTTCCGCGGCCCGAACGGTTTCAACGGCGGTGTGAGGTGTGGCGCTAGCGCTGATACGGATCCGCGTCACCTCGGCGCACTTCCTCACGCTCGTCGGTCTTGTCCTTGATGGCGTGCTTCACGTCCTCGACCACGCCCTTGACCTTGCCCTTGAGCGTGTCCGCCTTGCCTTCGGCTTCCAGCGAACGGTCGCCGGTCGCCACGCCCACGGTTTCCTTCACCTTGCCCTTGGCCTTGTCAGTCCACTCGCCCATGGCGTCCTCCTGACGTCGGTGTGTGAATCGTTGTGGAGGACAACGTGCGCACGTCATGGCCGCGCGGCAGGTGACGGTGGCTCGTCCGCACGGCCGCCCTGCTCGGGCCGGGACAGACCGGAATGTCAGGCAATGAACAATGCGGGGCGCGCGGTGAAACGACACGCGCCCGGCCCTCCCCACCCGTTGCGTCCCTGTTATCCACGGAGACCCGGGAGTCTGTATGGCGAGACGAAGACGTTGCATTGACGCACCCGCACTTCGCCCGCAGGCTTGAGCCGTTCAACCGGATCCGTCACCCGATGACACAGCCATCACACCCCTCGACCCAGGCGCTGCTCTTCAAGCTGCTCTTGCTGCGCACGCTGGTCGTCACGGTGGCGGTGGCGCCGGCCATCTACGTCGACATGCAGCTGCTGGACGTGGACGCGAGCCACGCGGGGTTCGTGCTGGGCGTCGTCACGCCCATCGTCATTGGCGGGCTGGCGTTGGTGGTGCCCATTGGCGCGGTGGGTGCGCTGTTGCGGCACGCGGTGGAGGCGAAGGCGAGCCCCGCGGAGCGGCTGGGGCGGCTGTTGCGGCTGCCGGGTGTGCTCACGTTCGTGGAGGCGCAGGCGGGCTGGTTCCTGGGCGGCATCTTCTTCAACGGAGCCATTGGCCTGGCGCTGGACCGGCCGCCGCGCGTCATCCTGGTGGGCGTGGCGGTGGCGATGAGCGCGGGGCTCTTCAGCGCGCCCATCATGTACATGCTCTACGAGAAGGCGCTGGCGGCGGTGACGCTGGAGGCGTTCCGCCGCGCGCCGCACGAGCGCCCCGCCGGTGAGGGGCTGTTCCTGCCCCGGCAGAGCTGGTTCCTGCCGGCCATCGTCGTGTCCGCGCTGCTCATCACCTGCATCACGAGCATCGCCACGTTGCAGCTGCGGCTGGAGAAGAACCTGTCGTCGCTGGCGGACGACCTGGAGCTGTCGGGCGAGTACCGGGGCGCTGCGCGGGTGCGCGCGCGCATCCATCCGTTGCAGCGGGACCTGACGTTGCCGGTGGCGTTCCTGGGCGGGTTCGCGGCGCTGGGGGCCATCTTCACGGCGGCGTGGGCGGCGCGCCGGCTGGCGCAGGGGGCGAGGGCGGTGGGGGCGTCGCTGGACGCGCTGGTGGAGGGCCGCGCGGCGCCGCCGCAGTGGGTGTCCACGGATGAGCTGGGCGATTTGTCCGCGCGTACGTGGCTGCTCTATGAGCAGTTGCAGGAGCTGCCCCGGGCGCTGAGCTCGTCGGCGGGGCACCTGGCGAAGGCGGGCACGCGGCTGACGGAGGCGAGCGACCAGCAGAACCGCACGCTGTCGCGGCAGGCGTCGGCCATCCACCAGGCGCGCACGACGGCGCAGGAGATCCAGCAGATGTCGAAGCTGGCGGCGAGCCGCGCGGGGAGCGTCCTGCAGGTGGCGGAGCGCGCCGCGGCGATGGGCAAGCTGGGCGAGGAGTCGCTGGCGGGCACGGAGCAGGGGCTCGACGACATCCGGGGCCTGACGCACGGGTTGAATCAGCAGGTGGTGGACCTGGGCACGCGCGCTCGCGAGGTGGGCCGGGTGTCGGAGGTGGTGAAGTCGCTGGCGGACCAGTCGCACATGCTGGCCATCAACGCGGCCATCGAAGCGAGCCGCGCGGGCGAGCAGGGCCGGGGCTTCGCGGTGGTGGCGCGGCAGATGCGCGAGCTGGCGGACCAGTCCATCAAGGCGACGGGCCAGGTGCGCGGGCTGCTGGAGGGCATGGAGACCGCCACGGGTGAGGCGGTGGTCACCGCGGACAAGAGTTCCGCGGGCGTGGAGGCGGCGCTGGTGCCGCTGCGCAAGAGCGGCGAGCGGCTGCGGGAACTCATCAAGCTGACGCACGAGTCCGCGTCGGCGGTGCGGCAGATTGCCGAGGCCGTGGCGCAACAGCATGCGGGCGTGGATCAGCTGTTCAGCGCGGTGAGCGAGATGGACGAGCTGATGGCCGCGACGCTGCGGCAATTGGGCACCACGCAGGAGGCGGCGACGGCGGTGGCCCAGGCGACGGGGCAGGTGTCGGAGCTGGCGGAGCGGTACGTGTCGTAGTCTGGCATTCCGTCTGCCATTGCATTAGCCTCCCCACCGGTCGAAAAACGGCGGACCGGTTCGGTGAGCCCCGGTCACTTCCATGGTGGAAGCACTTGTCCGTCTCCTTCGGGATTCAGGACCCACGGCCCTTCGAAGGCATTCGTGTGCCTTCGCGAGGCCCACCATGAAGCTGAATCACCTTGATCTGCAGGTCCCCGACGTCCAGGCCACCGCCCGCTTCTTCACGCGCTACTGCGGCTTCACGTCGCACGCGAAGAACCATGACTCGCCCGCCATCGCCATGCTCGGCGGGGCGGATGGCTTCGTGCTCATCCTCCAGCGCCGCAAGCGCGACTCCGACGTCTTCCCCGAGGACTTCCACGTCGGCTTCCTCCAGGACTCCGAAGCCCCCGTGCTCGTCTTCCATGAGCGCGTGAAGGCAGATGGCCTGGAGGTGTCCGACGTCATCCGCAACAACCGGGGCACCCTCGTCTACTGCCGCGCACCGGGCGGCATCCTCGTGGAGGTGAGCTGCCGCCCCTGAAAAGGGTCAGCCGGTGCTCTGCAAGGTGGGCTCTTCCCGGGACGTGGACCTCCACTCCCGGGAGTGCCAGTCGAGTTGCTGGGGACGCGGCAGCTTCCATTCGAGCTGACGCATCCGGGGAAGCTCGACGGGCCTCGGCCGCGTGGCCGTCACCTTCCCACTCACGATCCGGATCAGGCGCATCAACTGGTCCCGGTCGAGACGGATGCGCCCGTAATGGGAGAGCTGAATGGCCTCCAGCTCCGCCGCATCGATGCGGGAGCCATGATGGGCAACGTAGCGCGCGAGCCGGGGTCCCAGTGCGTAGTGGAGCTTCCTCGCCGTGAGCAGGGACCGGACCACACAGAGGCCCTCGTAGGGGTTCTCCTCCAGGTTGATGTCGAGCACCTGCTCGCGCACCGCACGGAAGAAAGCGTCTCCGTACACCTGACGAGCACGCCCCTTCCGGGTGTCCAGCTCCGCTGTGACGGCCTCCACATTGAGGAAGGTCGTCCTCGGCAGGTGCGCGAAGTCCCCTCCGGGAACGAGCCTCTGCTGGAAGGCCCACGTGGACTCCAGGGTCCAGATGTCCACCGGCAGTTTCTGGACCTGGAGGCGCAGCCCCCCGAATCGGTTGACCCGGACCAACTCCCGAGCGAACGCCTCCCGGAGCGTATCCCCCGTCGCCCCCGCCACGACCAGGTCCACGTCCCGGGGCGCCGCCGTCGCCGACACGGCCAGCAGGTCCCGCAGCGTGCCGCCGAAGACGAAGACCTGCCAGTCATGCTTCCGGAAGACGTCCAGGAGCGTCCGCATCGCGCCGTGCCACGGATGCGGCACACGGGTGACGAAGTCGCTCAGACGCTTGCGCAGGACCCGCCGCGGGTCGTGGAGGATGGCGCTATCCGTGGGTGAGCTGCGCATGGAGGCTGCAAGCGAAGGTGTCTGTCATTCCACAGACGTAGTCGGTCACCAACTGGATGCGATGGTACAGCGGAGGAAGGCTCGAGTTCTCGCAGGCGGACTCGAACGCGGTCCGGTAGTTCCTCGACAGCAGGTTGTAGACCTTGCCTTCAGGGCTCTTGTTGAACTTCTTCCAGTCCTTGCCCGCGGTGTCCATGGGGACCGGACATCCATGGGCCCCCTCCCAGAAGATGTCCATCAACCCATGGATGACCCGGCGGCCCAGGGTCTCCAGCCGGAGCGTCTCCGGGGCGTTGTAGACGCGCTCGCGCCCGAAGCGCTTGCACACCTCGATGAGCCGGGACGCCCCACTGGCACCGATGAGGTCTCCCTGCTCCAGCGCCTCTCCCTGCATGAGCCGCGCGTAATGCCGCTGGAAGGCCGCGAGGATTTCCCGCTTGGCGTGACCAATGACCATCGTCCGGAAGTGCTGCGCGAGGGCCTCGTCCCGCGCCCGCCCCTCCAGCGGCGTGTCCGCATTCTCGATGTAGTCATGGACGCTCTTGAGGACGGTCTTCGCCATGCCGGAGTCGTCGTGCTTCTCCAGGAAGGCTTCGACCTCCGGCCAGCTCACGATGCCCTTCTTGACCCCGTCCTCGATGTCCACGGTCGCGTAGACCATGTCGTCACAGGCCTCGACGAGGTACGCGATGGGGTTGCGCGCGATCCCGGTTCCGGTGAGCGACCGGACCCTGTCCACGAGGCGCTGCTCCGAGGCGAAATAACCGGGCTTCTTCCTGTCGGCGGGACCGGTGTCGGACGTCTCATCCGAGGCCGCCGTGTATTTCATCGCGGCCGACAGCGTGCCCACCGTCAGGTTCAGCCCGTAGGAATCCGCGAGCAGTTGAAGGCGCGACACGATGCGCAGCGTCTGGGCGTTTCCCTCGAACCGCAAGAAATCACTCCGGAGCTGCCCGGCACGAACGGTGGCGGTGTCCGCCTCATGAAGGAGCCCCTGCCCCTCTGCTCCGAAGTGCGTCCGGAACCAACTGCCGATGGCCTCTTCGCCCGCATGGCCGAACGGGGGATTTCCCAGGTCGTGAATGAGACCGCACGTCGCCGCGATGGCTTCGATGTCGAGCACCTGCTGGCTGGAATCGAGGTGGCCCTCGCGCAACATCCAGCGGGCCGCGCCACGCGCGAGTCCCCGGGCCAGCGTCGAGACCTCCATCGAATGCGTCAGGCGCGTCCGGACCGCGTCGTTCGGCTCCAGCGGAAACACCTGGGTCTTGTCCTTGAGGCGCCGGACCGGAGTGGAGAAGACGGTCCGGTCATAGTCCCGATCGAACTCGGACCGGCCATCGTCCTCCAGCGAGGCAGAGGCCCGTCCGCCCTCGGCCTCGCGGATCCGCGTGTCACACAACAAGGTCTTCCAATCCAGCCCCATGATGTCCCCCTTGGTTCGACGATGTCGCCGAACCTAGCGGGGAGGTCTGACAGGGGATGACCCGACGCGTGCCCTTCAGCCGCTCCGCGCCATGCGGAGCGGCGCCTGTTCTCCGGCGTCCTCCATCGGCGGCACGTACGGCCAGCCCTTCAGCGGCCCCTTGCCCGCCTCGCGCGTGAGGTAGTCCGCCGCGATGTTCGCGCTCTCCATGATGGTCAACAGCCCGCTGCCCGGGTGCGTCCCTCCGCCCACGAAGTACAGCCCCTCCACCTGCGCGTTCTTCACGCGGGGCCGCAGCGGACCCAATTGCATCCAGGTGTGAGACAGGTTGAACACCGCTCCCCGGAACACGTTGAAGTCGTCCCTCCACGTCTCCGCCGTGAAGTAGCGCTCCGCCTTCACGTGCTCTCGCAATCCCTTGATGCCCACCTTCTCCAGCATCTTCGGGATGCGCTCGCGCAGCGTCGCTTCCGTCTTCGCCCAGTCCACCGGGCGCGCCGTGTTGGGCGTGGGCACCAGCACGTACAGCGTGGAGTGCCCCTTCGGTGCTCCCGTGCCGTCCGTCACTCCCGGGTTGCACACGTAGAAGGGCGGATCCTCCACGTCCACCGTGCGGTCCTCCAGCGCGTCCTTGTCCGTGCGCCTCGCACTCTCCGACAGGTAGATGAGGTGGTGCGGCAGGTCCGCGTACGTCGTGTCCAACCCGTAGTACGCCATGAACGTGCTGCACGAATACTTCGCCCGCTCCAACGCTCCGTCCGACAGCCTCGAGCCCTCCCGCAGCTCCGGCGCCAACAGCTTCTGCGCCGCGTACGCCAGGTCCGCGTTCACCACCACCGCGTCCGCGTCCAACACCTCGCCGCTCGCGAGCTTCACCCCCACCGCGCGCCCGGCCTCCGTGCGCACCCGCTCCACCGCCGTGCCCATCCGGAACGTCACGCCCAGGTCCTGGGCGCACTTCATCATTCCTCGTGACAGCTCCCGGAAACCGCCCTGCACGTGCCACACGCCGAAGCACAGCTCGATGAACGGAATCACGCTGAACACCGAGGAGCACGTCGTCGGGTGCAGCCCCAGGTACTTCGACGGATACGCCAGCGCGTACGTCATCCGGTCGTCGTGGAAGAACGAATCCAGCTGCCGGTAGAGCGTCTGCCACGGCTTGAAGCGCAGCGTGGGCGCGAGCCGCCAGGGCGCGTAGTAGTCCAGGCTGCCCGCGTTCGTGCAGATGAACTTCTCGTACGCGAGCGCGTACTTCCGCCTCCCGTCCTCCATCCACTCCTGGAGCGCACGCCCCTTCCCCGCGCCGAACTTCTCCAGGTCCTGGCCCATCCGCTCCAGGTCCCGCCGCGTGTCCAGGTGCGTGCCGTCCCAGAAGTGCACGCGCGTGTTCGGGTCCACCGGCACCAGCGTGACGTAGTCCTCCAACTGCTTCCCCGCGCGCCAGAAGATCTGCTTCAGGATGCCGGGCAGTTGGAGGATGGACGGGCCCGTGTCCACCGCGTACTCGCCGTCCCGACCCAGCGTGAGGCCCTTCATCCGGCCACCGGGCACCGCGTCCTTCTCCACCACGGTGACCCGGAAGCCCTGCCCCGCGAGGTTGATGGCGGCCGTCAGGCCTCCCGGGCCCGCGCCCACGACGATGACGTGCTGAACCATGTGCCTCACGATGCCCGGCCCCATGCCGCCTGGCGACTGTCCCCTGAGGACGGCCCGCACGAAAAAGCGTTTCCGTCCGGGACTCCGGGCGCTCCGCCGAACGTTGGCTCCAGGCCGGACCCGCTCCCTTCCCCGGGAGCGTTCTCTGGAAGACGGGCCTACATCCTGAATCCCCAGGGTGCCCTGCCTCCTGTAGCCTGCGACGCGCATCCATGAATCCCCCCTCGGAGGCCCGCCCACAGGAAGTCCTGCTGTTCACCCTGGAGCGGCAGCGCTACGGCCTGCCCGTGGAGGATGTGCGCGAGTTGGTGCGCGCCGCGCGCCTCACGCCCCTGCCCCGGGCCCCCGACGTGGTGGCGGGCCTGCTCAACCTGCGCGGCGAGCTGCTGCCCGTGCTGGACCTGCGCCGCCGCTTCCGCCACCCCGCTCGCGCCCTGTCCCCCATGGACCACTTCATCGTCGCCTCCACCGGTGGACGGCTGGTGGCGATGCGCGTGGACCGGGCCGAAGGGCTGCACGTCGTCACCCCCGAGGAGTGGGACCCGTCTCCGCGGGAGCTGCCGGGCGTGGGGTACGTGGCCGGGGCCGCGAAGCTTTCGGACGGGCTCGTGCTCGTGCACGACCTGCGCTCCTTCCTCTCCGAGGCGGAGGCCCTGCAACTCGACACCGCGCTCGGAGTGCTTCCGGAGCCTGCTTGATTGGCGGCGTCCTCCCCCCGGGATTCAAGGAGGTGCTCGCCCTGGTGGAGGAGCGCGCGGGGCTCGCCGCGCCCAGCTGCCTGGCCGCCGCGCTGGAAGGCATCCAGCGCGCCATGGCCCGCGCCAACCAGGACAACGTGGAGGTCTACCTGCGCGCGGTGTCGTTCGACAACGCGCTCCTGGACGACCTGCTCACCGAGCTCACCATCGGGGAGACGTACTTCTTCCGCACCCACGAGCACTTCGACCACCTGCGCCGCGTGGTGCTGCCGGAGCTGCGCGAGCGCCGGGGGCAGGAACACCTGGTGCGCGCGTGGAGCGCGGCGTGCTCCTCCGGCGAGGAGCCCTACTCCATCGCCGCGCTGCTGATGGCCGAGGGCTGGGAGGACCACATGACGGTGCGCGCGACGGACGTGTCGCGCACGGCGCTCCAGCGCGCCCAGCAGGCCCGCTACACGGACTGGTCCCTGCGCGGTCCCTCCGCGGACCGCATGCGTCCCCACCTCAAGCAGGAGGGCCGCTTCTACTGGCTGTCGCAGGACGTGAAGCGCCACGTGCAGCTGGGCTACCTCAACCTGGCGCTGGAGACGTGGCCCTCGGCGGAGAGCGGCCTCTGGCAGCTGGACGTCATCTTCTGCCGCAACGTCCTCATCTACTTCAACCGCGCCACCATCGAGGGCGTGGCGCGCAGACTCCATGCGTCGCTGGACGACGGCGGGTACCTGTTCACGGGGCCGTCGGATCCGCCGCTGGGGGACTACGCGCCGCTCGAGCCCGTCCTCACGGAGTGGGGCGTGCTGTACCGCAAGCCCCTGGCCGGCTCGAACGCCGGGCACTTCGTCCCGCTCCAGCCCCTGGCGCCACTGCGCGCGGATGGCACGCCCTTCACCGCGGGCACGCCGGGTGCGGCCTCTGGCGGACGTCCCGGAGCCGGGGTGTTCCCCGCGGCGGCCCCGGGCGCATCGGCGTCGCCGGGGGCCCGGCCGTCTCCGGCGGGAGGCGCCGTGACGGGACTGCCCGCCGCCGGGTTGTCCTCGACCGCTGGAGCGGATGGAGCGACCGCGGGGGGCTCCCCACCGTGGACGTCCGGGACCGGCACGCCTGCTCCGGGTCCCGGCTCCTACGGCGGCGCTCCCGCTCCGGGGACTCCGGCCGCTCGCACCGGTGATGCGTCCACGTCCGGGACCCGCACCCGCTTCACGCTCAGCGTGGAGGCCCTGGAGGCCGTGCGGGTGGCGCTGGCTCGCGGCGACTGGCGCGAGGCCGCCCGGCGGGCGGGGGCCCAATCGGCCGACCCGGAAGGCGCCCTGGCCGCGGTTCGTGCACTGGCCAACCTGGATCCGCGCGCGGCGCTGTTCGCTTGCGAGGAGGCCGCGGTTCGTCACCCACTGGTCGCCGGTCTGCGGTATCTGGAGGCCCTGCTGCTCCTGGGGCAGGCGCGGCTGTCCGACGCGGAGAGGTCCGCCCGGCAGGCGCTCTACCTGGAGCCGGGGCTCGCGGTGGGCCACCTGCTCCTGGGCCATGTGCTGCGCCGGCAGGACCAGTCCGCCGCCGCCGCCCGGGCCTACCGCGAGGCGGAGGGGCTGTGCCGGAAGCTGTCGCCAGAGGCGCTGGTGCCGCTGGCGGAAGGTGAGCGGGCCGGAGCGCTGGCGGACGTGGCCCGCGCGGAGTCGCGGCGCCTGGAGCGCACTGAAGGCTAAAGAGGCGAGCGGATGCCGAAGCGCGAGGGAAACATCGACTGGGACAAGGCCCGGGCCCGGCTGGAAGCGCTGGAGCGCGCCACCGAGGCGCGCGACTCCTTCACCGACGAGGCGGCCCTCGCCGCGCTCGACGCGCGCGCCCTCTCCCTGGCCCGCCCGGCGGAGGTCCCCGTGCTGCCCGGCAGCCAGCGGGAGATGGTGCGCTTCCGGGCCGCGGGCCAGACGTATGCACTGGAGTCGCGCTTCATCCTGGAGGTCATGCGCGCGCCGGAGCTCACCCTGCTGCCGGGCGCGCCGCCGCTCTTGCGCGGCCTGACGCTCTTGCGCGGAGAAGTGCTGCCCGTGGTGGAGCTGGCCCCGCTGTTCGGCCGGCCCGCGGCGCAGGGCACCGGCCCCGTGCTGGTGGTGGGCACGGCCCGCGCGGAGCTGGGCGTGCGCACGGATGAGGTGATGGAGGTGGCGGTGCTGACGGTCACGGAGCTGTTGCCCGCGCCCCCCTCCCTGGAAGAGGAAGCGGGCGCGCTGGTGTCCGGCGTCAGCCCCGACGGCACGCTCGTCCTGGAGGGAGAGGCCCTCCTCGCCGACGAGCGTCTCGTGTTCGAGCTTTCCGAAGAAGGAGTCGCATGAGCATCGGGAATCGCATCGCGCTGGGCTTCGGGCTGTCCCTGCTGGTCCTGCTGATCATCGCTGGCGTGGCCTTCCAGGGCGCCCAGCAGCTCACCACCACCACCGAGGGCCTGCTGGAGGCCCACAACAACTACAAGCTGCTGCGCGAGGTGCGCGCGCTCGTCGTGGACGCGGAGACCGGCCAGCGCGGCTTCATCCTCACCGGTGAGGAGACCTACCTGCGCCCGTACCAGAACGCCATGGCCGAGCTGCGAGCGGACCTGGACGCCCTGCGCCCGGCGATGGCCCGCTACCCGGATCAGCGCACCCGCTTCGTGAAGCTGGAGCCCCTGGTCCTGAACAAGCTGGACGAGCTGGCCGACACCATCCGCGTCCGCCGTGAGCAGGGCTTCGAGGCGGCCCAGGCCATCGTGAAGACCAACCGCGGCCAGAAGGAAATGGAGACCATCCGGGAGCTCATCTTCGAGATGCGCGACACGGAGGAGGAGCGCTGGAAGCTCTACTCCGACGCCGCCACCCAGGCCGCGCAGCGCAGCGTCTGGGTGCTGGCGCTGGGCACCCTGCTGGGCCTGGCCATCGTGGGCGTGGGCAGCTTCGTCATCACCCGCGGCATCACCGACCCCCTGCGCAAGCTCACCTTCGGCGCGGAGCAACTGGGCAAGGGCGACCTCACCCACCGCATCGACGTGCGCGGCAAGGACGAGATGGCCGACCTGGCCGGCGCCTTCAACGCCATGGCGGAGCGCCGCCAGCAGGCGGAAGTCCAGCTGGCGAAGCAGTCCGAGCAGCGCGAGCACACCCTCAAGACCGTGGCGGAGTTCGTCAACCAGCTGGCCGGCGCGTCCTCCGAAATCCTCGCCAGCACCACCGAACAGGTGGCCGGCGCCCAGGAGCAGGGCACCGCCGTCACGGAGACGGTGAGCACCATCGAGGAGATCACCAAGACGTCGGAGGAGGCCGCCGGGCGCGCCCGCGCCGTGAGCGAGTCCGCCCGTCACTCGGAAGAGGTGGGCCGCTCCGGCCGCCGCGCCGTGGAGGAGGCGGTGTCCTCCATGGGCGCCGTGCGCGAACAGGTGGAGTCCATCGCGTCGCGCATCCTCGCCCTGGCCGAGCAGGCCCAGGCCATTGGCGACATCATCACCACCGTCAACGACATCTCCGAGCAGACGCACATGCTCGCGCTCAACGCGTCCATTGAAGCGAGCCGCGCGGGCGAGCACGGCCGCGGCTTCGCCGTCGTCGCCTCCGAGGTGAAGGCCCTGGCGGATCAGTCCAAGAAGGCCACCGCGCAGGTGCGGCAGATTCTCGGGCAGATCCAGAAGGCCACCCACGGCGCGGTGATGACCACGGAGGAGGGCACCAAGAGCGTGTCCGCCGCCACCCGCGTCGTCACGGAGGCGGGCACCACCATCCAGCAGCTGGCGGACCTGCTCACGCAGGCGTCGCTCACGGCCGCGCAAATCGCCGCGTCCGCCAACCAGCAGGCCACCGGCATCGGGCAGATCCGCCAGGCGATGCACGACGTGAACCAGGCCACGCAGCAGGGGCTCATCTCGTCGCGGCAGACGGAGCGCGCGATGCAGGACATCAACGCCATGGGCCAGAAGCTGAAGGGGCTGCTCGGGGAGTTCGGGCGCTAACCCATGGATCGCGACAGGCTGGCGCAGGCACTGCTGGACTCGTTCCTGGAGGAGCTGGAGGGGCACGTCGTGTCCCTCAACCGGGACCTGCTCGCGCTGGAGCAGGCCCCGGCGCGCGCGAAGGAGCTCGTCCCGGGCATCTTGCGGACGCTGCACAGCGTGAAGGGTGCGTCGCGCGCGGCCAGCGCCAGCATGGTGGAGAACGCCTGCCACCGCATGGAGGAGGTGCTGGAGCCGCTCATCCACGGGCGCGCGCCCTCGCCGGACCTCTTCGAGCTGTGCTTCGCCACGGTGGACGCGCTGGACGACGCGGGCCGCCGCCTGGCCGCGCGCCAGGACCTGTCCGGCTCGCCGCTGGAAGCGCTGCTGCCCCAGTTGGAGCAGGCCGCGCACGGCACGCCCACCCAGACTCCCGTGCCCGCGCCGAAGCCGGCGCCGCCCGCCCCTGCTCCCCATGAGAAGCCCGCGGAGGCCGAGCCGGAGCTCTCCGTCCCCTCGCAGGCCAGCGGGGAGACGCTGCCGGTGCGCGTGTCCGGGCAGAAGCTGGACGCGCTCCTGGGCCGCAGCGGTGAGTTGCGCGTGGCGATGCTGCGCCTGGAGGGCCACGCCGAATCCCTGGAGGCGCTGCGCGACGACGTGATGGGGCTGCGCGAGCGGGTGCGCGGCACGCCGTCCGAGACGACGCTGCGCCGCGTGGAGCTGGAGCTGGCGCGGGTGGCGCGCGTGCTGGCGCAGGACCGCCGCGCGCTGTTCCAGTCCTCCACCGGCCTGGATGATGAGGTGCGCCGCGCGCGCATGCTCCCCTTCGAGGAGGGCTGCACCGGACTGGAGCGCGCCGCGCGCGACGTGGCGCACGGCCTGGGCCGGCGCGTGCGCATGGAGGTGCACGGCGGCGGGCTGGACCTGGACCGCTCGCTCTTGCAGTCCCTGCGCGAACCTCTACTGCATCTGGTGCGCAACGCGGTGGCGCACGGCCTGGAGTCGCCGGAGGAGCGCGTGCGCCACGGCAAGCCGGAGGAGGGCCGCGTGGTGCTGTCCGCGCGGCTTCGCGGCAGCCGGGTGGAGGTGGCGGTGGAGGACGACGGGCGCGGCCTGGACCTGGAGGCCCTGCGCGAGCGCGCGCGGACCCGAGGCATGGAAGCGCCCGAGGACGACGAGGACGCGGCGCGGCTCGTGTTCCTGCCGGGCCTGTCCACCGCGAAGAAGGTGACGGCGGTGTCCGGCCGGGGCGTGGGCCTGGACGTGGTGCGCGCCCAGGTGGAGGCCCTGCGCGGCAGCGTGGAGGTGGCCTTCAAGGCGGGCCAGGGCACCCGCTTCACGCTGGACGTGCCCCTCACCCTGAGCACCCTGCGCGTGCTGCTGGTGTCCGTGGGCGGGCAGGTGCTGGCGCTCGCCAGCGAGGGCGTGGACCGGCTGTTGCGCCTGTCGCCCTCCGACGTGCGCGAGGTGGAGGGCCGCATGTCCTGGGTGACGCCGGAGGCGCTGGTTCCGCTGGCGTCGCTCGCGGGCGTGCTGGATCTGCCCCCGGGGCCGCCGAAGGCGCGGCCGCCCGCGGTGGTGCTGTCCGCGGGCACCGCGCAGGCGGCGCTGGTGGTGGACGAGGTCATCGCGGAGCAGGAGGCGCTGGTGCGCTCGCTGGGCAGCCGCGTGAAGCGGGCCCGGCACGTGGCCGCCGCGGCGGTGCTGCCGGATGGGCGCATGGCGCTGCTGCTCAACCCCGCGTCGCTGGTGCGGGCCGCGGGGGGACGCCCCTCCGCCCAGTTCTTCCCCACGCCCAAGGAGCAGGTGGCGCGCCGGCGCGTGGTGCTGGCGGACGACTCGCCCACGACGCGCATGCTGGAGCAGAGCATCCTGGAGAGCGCCGGCTACGACGTCACCGCGTGCGCGGACGGCGCGGAGGCGTGGGAGCGGCTCCAGGCGGGCGGCGCGGACGCGCTGGTGCTGGACGTGGAGATGCCGCGCATGGACGGCTTCCAGGTGACGGAGGCCGTGCGCACCTCTCCGCGCTTCGGACGCGTGCCGGTGGTGCTCGTCACGTCGCGTGAGAAGCCCGAGGACAAGGCGCGCGGCCTGCAAGCCGGCGCGAGCGCGTACATCGTGAAGAGCGCGTTTGACCCCACGAGTCTGCTGGAGACCCTGAGGCGACTGCTATGAAGACCGAACCGTTGCGCATCCTGGTGGCCGAGGACTCACCCACCGCCCGGCGGCTGCTGGTGGAAATCCTGCGCACCGACCCGGCGCTCACCGTGGTGGGCGAGGCCAGGGACGGCCTGGAGGCGGTGGAGCTGTGCCAGCGGCTGCAGCCGAACCTGGTGACGATGGACATCCAGATGCCGCGCATGGACGGCCTGGACGCCACCCGCCGCATCATGACGGAGGTGCCCACGCCGGTGGTGGTGGTGTCCACGCTGGTGGAGCGCGACATCCAGACGTCCATGGCCGCGCTGAGGGCCGGGGCGTTGGCGGTGCTCCAGAAGCCGGTGGGCCCGGAGTCGCCGGACTTCGAAGCGGACAGCCGCCGCCTGCGCGACACACTCAAGGCCATGTCCCAGGTGAAGGTGGTGCGCCGCTGGCCGGACCGCGCCGCCACGCCGCAGCCCCCGCTGGAGTCGACGCCCACGCCCGGCACCCGCCCGCCCGCCGTGCTGGCGATGGCCGCGTCCACCGGAGGCCCCGCCGCGCTCTACCGCATCCTGTCCGACCTGGGAGGCAGGGACACGCCCCCGCCCCCCATCCTGCTGGTGCAGCACATCGCGCTGGGCTTCGGCTCCGGCCTGGCCACGTGGCTGGGCACGGCCACCAAGCTGCGCGTGAAGGTGGCCGAGGACGGCGAGCCCCTCACCCCTGGCACCGTGTACCTGGCCCCGGACGACAAGCACCTGGGTGTCACCACGGACCACCGCGCGCAGGTGTCCGGCGCCGCGCCCATCCAGGGCTTCCGGCCGTCCGCCAACTGGCTGTTCCGCAGCGTGGCCCGCGCCTACGGGCAGACGGCTCTGGCGGTGGTGCTCACCGGCATGGGGCAGGACGGCCTGGACGGCATCCGGGACCTGCACCAGGCGGGCGGGCGGGTGATCGCCCAGGACGAGGCGACATCCGTGGTCTACGGCATGCCCGCCGTGGTGGTGGGCGCCAACCTGGCGCACGAGGTCCTGCCGCTCGGGCAGATCGCGCGGCGGCTGCTGGCCCTGATGTAGCCCACGGGTCGGCTCACCTGAAGTGTTGGTTGAGTGAAATTCATTTCAGGGAGTTCGTGGCCGGAATGGCGGGCCTGGAACGGAGTGTCAATATCGGGTCCAATCCGGGCCTTCCCCCAGCCCCTTCTTCCTGATGAGCGCGCCCATAACCGGTCTGGCCTACGAAGCGGTGTTCGCCGCCATCCCCGACCCTGCCTACCTGTTGGATGGCACGGGCCGGCTGGTGTCGTGTAGCGCCGCGGGCGCCCGGGCGCTCGGCCGTGAAGCAGGCGCGCTGGCGGGCCGGCACTGGAGCGAGCTGGGCCTGCCGCACGAGGCATTGGCCGCGCTGGAGTCCGCGCGCGTCCGCGTGGTGACGCTGCGGGAGTCCACCACCGTGGAGGCACCCTGGCCGGGCGCGCAGGGCATCCGCCGGCACGCGCTGGTGCTCACGCCGCTGGGCACGGACGCGGATGCGTCCCCGACCGTGCTGGTAACGGCGCGGGCGCTCACGGAAGCGGAGGCCGTCTATTCGCGCGCGCTGGAGCTGGAGCAGGCCGCGCGCGCGGAGGTGGAGACCGCCGAGCGCCGCCGCTCCTTCCTGTACCAGGCGATGACGACGCTGTTCACGCACCCGCCGGATCCGCAGGGCATGTACACGCTGCTCGCGCACCTGGCGGTGCCGGACCTGGCGGACTGGTGTCTGGTGGACGCGCTGGAGCAGGGCCCGTGGGTGGGCCGCGCGGCGGTGGCGTGCCTGGATCCGACGCAGCAGGAGCGCGCCCGGGGACTGCCCATGCGCACGGAGCTCCGCGAGGACGCGCCCGTGGGCCTGTTGCGCGTGCTGCGCACGGGCGAGCCGGAGCTGGTGCCCGCCGTGACGGAGTCGCTCTTGCGCGCGGCGGCGGCGGAGCCCGCGCACCCGGCGATGCTGGAGGCGTTGCAGGCGCGCTCGTACATGATCATCCCGCTGCGCGCGCGCGGCCACACGCTGGGCGCGGTGACGTTCGTGAGCTCCGGCTCCGGCCGCCGCTACGGCCCGGACGACCTGGCGCTGGCGGAGGACCTGTGCCTGCGCGCGAGCCTGGCCATCGACAACGCGCGGCTGGTGGGTGAGTCCCGCCGGGCGGCGCGCGCGCGCGAGGACCTGCTCGCGGTGGTGTCGCACGACCTGAAGAACCCGCTGGGCGTGGTGCAGCTGGGCGCGGCGCTGCTCCTGCGCGGCACGGCGGGCAAGCCGGGCGGCGAGGCGGTGGCGAAGCAGGCCACGCGCATCAACGACGCGGCGGAGCGCATGTCGCGGCTCATCTCCGACCTGCTGGACTGGGGCCGCCTGGAGGCGGGCCACCTGCCGCTGGAATTGGGCGAGCACACCGCCGTGGCGCTGGCCACGGAGGCGCTGGAGGCCATCCGGCCGCTGGCGGAGGCCAAGGGGCTGCACCTGGAGGCGGACCTGCCCACGGAGGGCCTGCGCGTGAAGTGCGACCGCAGCCGCGTGCTCCAGGTGATGGGCAACCTGATGGGCAACGCCGTGAAGTTCACCCCGCCGGGCGGCACGTTGGCGGTGAAGGCGGTGATGCGCGGCGGCGAGGTGTCCTTCGACGTGCGCGACACGGGCAATGGCATCGCGCCGGACGCGCTGCCGCACATCTTCGACCGCTACTGGCAGGCGCGCGACGCGGCCAGCCGGGGCACCGGCCTGGGGCTGGCCATCGCCAAGGGCCTGGTGGAGGCGCACGGCGGCTCCATCCGCGCGGAGAGCATCCTGGGCACCGGCAGCGTCTTCACCTTCACGCTGCCCGTGGCGCACATCGGCATGCCCGTCGCCGCCCCGCAGGCCGCGGCCTCTGGCGGCATGTCGCGTCCGCGCGACACCTACGAGCACTGATTCAGCGCCCCTTCCTCCTCGCGGGAGGGGTGAGCACCTGGCGCGCGTGCTCCAGGAAGGCGCGCAGCGCGGGTGACACCTGCGCTCGGCTGGGGAAGTAGAGGAAGAGGCCCGGCACGGACGCGGCGTACTCCTCCAGCACGCGGCGCAGCGTGCCCGCCTTCAGCTGCGCCTCCACCTGTGACTCCAGCACGTACGCCAGGCCCAGTCCGGCCTCCGCCAGCCCCAGCCAGACGCGCTCGTCGTTGGTGGTGACGGTGCCACGCACCGGCAGCCGCCACGTGCGCGAGCCCTTCTCCAAGTCCCACGGCAGCAGCGCGCCGGTGTTGGACGAGCGGTAGGTGAAGCAGTCGTGCTGGAGCAGATCCTTCGGCTTCACCGGCGTGCCGTGGCGCTCCAGGTACTCCGGAGTACCCACCACGATGAAGCGGAACGGGGGCGCGATGCGCACCGCCACCATGTCCCGCTCCAGGTACTCCTCCAGCCGGATGCCCGCGTCGAAGCCCTCCGCGACGATGTCCGCCTTGCGGTTCTCCACCACCAGGTCCAGCTCCACCTGGGGATGCCGCTCGCGGAACGAGGCCAGCAGTGGCGTGAGCACGAAGGGCAGCGCGGTGGACGGCAGGGTCAGCCGCAGCGCGCCCGTCACCTCGCCGGGCCGCGCGGACGCGTCCTTGAGCGCCCCCAGCGCCTGCGCCACGCCCGGCCCGGCCTGTTCCACCAACCGTCGTCCCGCCGCCGTCACCGCCACGCTGCGCGTCGTGCGCGACAACAGCGGCACGCCCAGCCGTTCCTCCAGCTGGCGCACCGTGTGACTCAGCGCGGAGGCGGACACGCCCAGCTCCGCCGCGGCTGCCGCGAAGCTGCGGTGCCGCGCGACGGCGATGAACTGGTGCAACGCATTGAGCGGGGTCAGGGCCATTCCTGAGTTTTCTTCAGGAGTCCATCCGGATTCCAGACCTACTCCCGGAAGCGCCCGTTTCCTATCCCTTGTCCTGTCTCGCGACAGCAGCCCCCCTTCCCAAGCGCGAGCAGGAGTCCTCCCATGGCATCCCCTACCCTGCCTCTGTCCGGCCGCGTCGCCGTCATCACCGGCGCCTCCAGCGGCATCGGCGCCGCCACCGCCCTGCGACTCGCGCGGGACGGTGCGAGTGTCGCCCTGCTCGCCCGCAGCAAGGAGCGGCTGGACTCGCTCGCCTCCACCATCACGCAAGGAGGTGGCCGGGCGCTCGCCCTGGGCACCGACGTGCTGGACGCGCGGTCCGTGAAGGAGGCCGCGAAGGCCATCGCGGGCGAGCTGGGCGTCGCGGACCTGGTCCTCAACAACGCCGGGTACATGCGGCCCACACCCATGGAGGCACATCCCACGGAGGACTGGGAGCGGATGATCGACCTGAACGTGAAGGCCACCGTGCGCGTCGTGGAGACCTTCGTGGAGCCGCTGCTGGCGGCGGCGAAGGCGGGCGGGCGCTCGGACCTCATCAACGTGTCGTCCGTCGTCGCGCAGACGGTGGCCCCGAACTTCAACGTCTACGCGGCCACCAAGGCCGCCGTCACCCACCTGTCCCGCCACCTGCGCGCGGAGCTGGGCCCCCGCTTCGTCCGCGTGATGGCCCTGGAGCCGGGGCTGGTGGACACAGCGCTGCACGACGGCAACACCGACCCGGGCGCTCGGGCCTGGCTGGACAGCGCCCGGAAGTCCCTCACCTGGATGTCGCCGGAGGAGGTCGCGGGCATCATCGCCTTCGCCACCGCCCTGCCGCGGCACATCAACTTCCAGCAGCTCACCCTCATGCCCACCCAGCAGGCCTGAGCCTCACCCCACGCCTGTTGCCGAGGTGGCCTTCAGCGTGCCATGCAGGCGCCTTATGTCCTTCCTGCATCAGGCGCTGGTGTTCCTGGCCGCCGCGGTTGTCGCCGTGCCCCTCTTCAAGAAGCTGGGGCTGGGCTCCGTGCTGGGCTACCTGGCGGCGGGCGCGGCCATCGGACCGTATGGCGCGGGCCTCATCTCCGACGTGGAGAACGTCCTCCACACCGCGGAGCTGGGCGTGGTGCTGCTGCTGTTTGTCATTGGCCTGGAATTGCAGCCGTCGCGCCTGTGGAACCTGCGCCGCTCCGTGTTCGGCATGGGCGGCGCGCAGGTGGTGCTGACGGGCCTCTTGCTCGCGGGCGTGTCGAAGGTGCTGGGTTTGTCCTGGGGCGCGGCCATCGTCGCGGGCTTCGGCCTGTCGCTGTCCTCCACCGCGTTCGCGCTCCAACTGCTCGGGGAGAAGAACCAGCTCACCACCGAGCACGGGCAGCTGGCCTTCGGCATCCTCCTGTTCCAGGACCTGGCCGTCATCCCGCTGCTGGCCGTGCTGCCGCTGCTGGGCAGGTCCGACACGCCGGCCACGGAGGCCGGGTGGCTGATGGCCGTGAAGGCCGTGGGCGCGGTGCTGGTGGTGGTGGTGGCGGGCCGCTACCTCTTGCGGCCGGTGTTCCGCGCGGTGGCGTCCGTGCACAGCCAGGAGCTGTTCACCGCGACGGCGCTGCTCGTGGTCGTGGGCACCGCGTCGCTGGTCAGCGCGGTGGGCCTGTCCATGGCGCTGGGCGCGTTCCTCGCGGGCGTGCTGCTGTCGGAGTCCGAGTACCGCCACGAGTTGGAGGCGGACATCGAGCCCTTCAAGGGCCTGCTGCTGGGCCTGTTCTTCATCGCCGTGGGCATGTCCGTGAACCTGGCGCTGCTCGCGCGCGAGCCGTTGCGCGTGCTGGCGCTGGTGCTGGGCCTCACGTTCCTCAAGGCGCTGGTGCTGTACGGACTGGGGCGCGTGGGGCTGAAGAAGCCGGGCTCCGCGGAGAGCCTGGCGGTGGTGATTTCGCAGGGCGGTGAGTTCGCCTTCGTCCTCTTCTCCCTGGCCGTGTCCTTCCACGTGATGGACCGCGAGCAGGCGGACCTGCTGGTGCTGGTGGTGGGCCTGTCCATGGTGGTGACGCCGTTCCTGTCCGCCATCCACGAGCGCTGGGTGGCGCCGCGCTTCAAGCACAAGGGCCCGCAGCGCGAATACGACGTGTCCCCGGAGGAGGACCACCCGGTCATCATCGCGGGCATGGGGCGCGTGGGGCAGGTGGTGGCCCGCCTGCTGCGCGCCCGCCGCATCGGGTTCACCGCCATCGACGCGAGCGCGGAGCACATCGACTTCATCCAGCGCTTCGGCAACCAGGTGTTCTACGGCGACGCGTCCCGGCTGGACCTCTTGCGCGCCGCCCGCGCGGAGAAGGCCAAGGTGTTCGTGCTGGCCATCGACGACATGGCCGCGTCCCTGCGCACCGCGCAGATGGTGAAGGAGCACTTCCCGCACCTGACCATCTACGCGCGGGCGCGCAACCGCGAGCACGCGTACCGGCTGCTGGACATGGGCGTCACCCATCTCATCCGTGAGACGTTCGACGCGAGCCTCACCATGGCCGGCGACGTGCTCCAGGAGCTGGGGCTCACCTTCGCGGAGGCCCGCCGCTCCGTGGAGCGCTTCCGCGAGCACGACGAGGCCCTGATGCTGGAGAGCGCCAAGGTCTTCAAGGACGAGAAGAAGTTCATGGAGGTCATCGTCCGCGCGCGCCGTGAGCTGGAGCAGCTGTTCGAGAAGGACGAAGCCGAGCAGAAGTCGGTCTGAGGGGGAATACACGACCATGAGCGCCGACAGCTCCACCCCCTCTGGGGGCCACTCCAAGTCCTCCCGCCTCTACCTCTGGGTGCTGGCCGCCATCTTCGCGGGCGGCCTGCTGGGCCACTTCGCGCCGTCCACCGCGGTGAAGCTCAAGCCGCTGGGCGACGGGTTCATCGCGCTGGTGAAGATGCTCATCTCCCCGGTCATCTTCCTGACCGTGGTGCTGGGCGTGGCCAACGTGGCGGACATGAAGAAGGTGGGCCGGGTGGGCGGCAAGGCGCTGCTCTACTTCGAGGTCATCTCCACGTTCGCGCTCATCATCGGCGCGCTGGTGGTGACGGTGCTCAAGCCCGGCGTCGGCTTCAACGTGGATCCGCGCACGCTGGACGCGAGCGCCGTGGCCCGCTTCGCCCAGCAGGCGCATGACCAGTCCACCATGGGCTTCCTGCTGCACATCATCCCGCGCACCTTCGTGGACGCCTTCACCGGCGAGGGCGACCTGCTCCAGGTGCTGCTGCTGGCGCTGCTGTTCGGCTTCTCGCTCACGGCCATTGGCGCGACGGCGAAGCCCGTGGTCGTCCTCTTCGAGGCGCTCTCCAAGGCCTTCTTCCACATGATTGGCACGGTGATGAAGCTGGCGCCCATTGGCGCGGGCGCGTCCATGGCCTTCACCCTGGGCGCCTACGGCATCACCAGCCTGGGCCCGCTGCTGCGCCTGATGGGGTGCTTCTATCTGGCGTGCGTGCTCTTCGTCGTCGTCGTGCTGGGGCTCGTCGCTCGGGTGACGGGCTTCTCCATCCTGAAGTTCCTGCGCTACATCCGCGCGGAGCTGTTCCTGGTGCTGGGCACGTCATCGTCGGAGTCCGCGCTGGTGCCGCTGATGCAGAAGCTGGAGCGGCTGGGCTGCTCCAAGTCCGTCGTGGGGCTGGTGGTGCCCAGCGGCTACTCCTTCAACCTGGACGGCACCAACATCTACCTCACCATGGCGGCGCTGTTCGTGGCCCAGGCGCTCAACGTGGACCTCACGTTCACGCAGACAGCCACGCTCTTGGGCGTGGCGATGCTCACGTCCAAGGGCGCCTCCGGCGTGACGGGCGCGGGCTTCATCACCCTGGCCGCCACGCTGGCGGTGGTGCCGTCCGTGCCCGTGGCGGGGCTGGCGCTCATCCTGGGCATCGACCGGTTCATGAGCGAGGCGCGCGCGATCACCAACTTCATTGGCAACGGCGTCGCCAGCATCGTCGTGTCCCGCTGGGAGAACGAGCTGGACCGCGAGCGGCTGCGCGCGGAGCTCAACGGGCAGCCCGCCCCCGAGGCCCCGCCCGCCGACGCAGGAACTCCGGCCTGAGCCTTCAGGGGCCTGTTCAGGGGTGCGCCACCGCGTCGCGCACCGCCTCCTTCAGCACGTCCAGGTCCACCGGCTTGTCCAACAGCTGCCGGGCGCCCAGCCGCAGGGCCTCCGCGTGCGTCTCCTCATCCGCGAAGGCGCTGAGCAGCAGCACGGGGCACGCGATGCCCTGGGCGCGCAGCCTCCCGAGCGCCTCCAGGCCGGTGCGCCCCGGCATGCGCACGTCGCTGACGATGAGGTCCGGCGGAGCGAGCGTGCCGCCGTGGCCCTGCATCATCGCCACGTAGTCACCCAGCTCGAAGCCGTCCTCCACCTCCACCACCGTGTAGCCCGCGCGCATCAGCGTGCGCACGAGCATCGTGCGCATCGCGTCGTCGTCCTCGGCCACCAGGATGCGCGCGGCGTGCGTTGCTTCTTCTCGCGGAGGTGCGTTCGTCATTCGAGTGCGGAGGAGCATGGCGCATGCCACGTGCCCTGGAGAGACGTGGATCCGTCATGCCTCGTGGGGTTCCGGGGCATCCTGCCCCCGTCGGGGCAATGTGCCCCAGGGCATGCATGGGCATCCGGCCCCGCGTTGGCAGCGCGCCACTCGGGGGCGCGTGTTGGCATGACCGATGCTCTAGCTCCGGTCAGCCCCGCACCCCACTTCACACCTCGCGGGTCTGACTCGGAGTCTCTCCATGAAGCGCACTTCCGCCCTGGTCCTCGGCCTGTCCCTCTCTCTCGCCTCCATGGGCGCGTTCGCGGCCGCCCCCAAGCCCGCCAAGAGCGCGCCCGCCGCCCAGGCGAAGGCCGGCGCCAAGGCGAAGAAGGCGAAGCAGGGCACCTCCCAGAAGGCCCCCGCCGCTCCGGTTGAAGGCTCGAGCAGCAACTAGCCACACACTGTCGTGACGCAGCACCCGCGGTACCCGTAGCGTACCTCCCCGGTCCGTGTGTTCCTTCCCCCTCACGCACGAACCGGGGGTTGCCTCTTCCGTGAAGCTCGCTCGCAAATTCACCCTGGCCCTCGTGCTGCTCGCCGTCGCGGTGATGGCGGGGCTCCAGGCGTTCCAGGTCAACCGGGAGCTCGCCCGGTCGGAAATCGACACGCAGCATGACCACCGCCTGCTCGGTCACACGCTGGCTGGCTCCATTGGCAAGGCGTGGCAGCTGGCGGGTGAGGCCGAAGCGCTCACGCTCCTCAACCAGGCCAACCGCTTCCAGGAGCAGGTGCGGCTGCGCTGGGTGTGGCTGGACGGTGGACCGGGCTCCGGCTTCGCACCGGCGCTGCCCCCGGCCCTGCTGCTCAGCCTGCGCGCGGGCAACGACGGCTGGCTGATGGACAACACCACCAGCCCGGGCGTGCTGCGCTCATACACGCCGGTGTTCCTGGGCCGGCGCATGGGCGCCATTGAAATCACCGAGTCCATGTCCGAACAGGAGATGCACGTGCGCACCACCGTGGTGGGCACCTTCATCGCCACGGCGGCGCTCTCCCTGTTCTTCCTCCTGGCCGCCATGGCCATGGGCCGCAAGCTGGTGGGCCAGCCCGTGGAGCAACTGGTGCACCTGGCAGGACGGATTGGCGAGGGCGACCTCACCGCGCGCGTGCCCCTGCGGCGCGAGCGCGGCGACGAACTGACGACGCTGGCGGTGGCCATGAACCGGATGGGTGAGCAGTTGGAGGAGACACGCGCGCGGCTGGCCGTGGAGACGGCGGCGCGCCTGCGCACGGTGGAGCACCTGCGGCACGCGGACCGGCTCACCACGGTAGGCAAGCTCGCGTCCGGAGTGGCGCACGAGCTGGGCACGCCGCTCAACGTCGTCATGGGCCGCGCGAAGATGGTCTCCTCCGGCGAGGCGGAGGGCGACGAGGTGAACGAGTGCGCCCGCATCATCTTCCAGCAGGCCCAGCACATGACCGGCATCATCCGGCAGCTGTTGGACTTCGCCCGGCGCCGCACGCCGTCCCGCGCGCCGGAGGACTTGTCCCTGCTGGCGGAGCGCACGCTGTCGCTGCTCAAGCCCATGGCCACCAAGAAGGGCGTGATGCTGTCCCAGGAGGTGCCCCCGGGCTTCACCGTGGAGGTGGACTCGGGGCAGTTCCAGCAGGTGCTCACCAACCTGGTGATGAACGCCCTCCACGCGATGAACCAGCCCGGCACCTTGCGCGTGCGCTCGCAGGTGCTGCGCGCCACGCCGCCCGCGGACGTGGGCGGCCCGGAGCAGGACTGGGTGCGGCTGGACGTGGAGGACGAGGGCTCGGGCATTCCCGCGGACGTGCTGCCCCACGTCTTCGAGCCCTTCTTCACCACCAAGGACGTGGGCGAGGGAACGGGGCTCGGGTTGTCCGTCTCCTATGGGATGGTGCGGGACCACGGCGGCTGGATTGACGTGAAAAGCGAGCTGGGCCGTGGGAGTTGTTTCTCCATCTACCTGCCGCCAGGGAAGGACGCATGCCAGGCCGCATCCTGATTGTCGAAGACGAGCGCGAGATGCGCGCCATGGTGGAGAAGGGCCTCCAGCGCCGGGGCTTCCAGCCCGTGGCCGTGGCCGCCGCGGACGAAGCCCTCCAGAAGCTGGCCGCCGAGGACTTCGACACCGTCCTCACCGACCTGCGCATGCCCGGCATGGACGGCCTGGCGCTGTGCGAGCGCATCGTGCTCAACCGGCCGGACATCCCCGTGGTGGTCGTCACCGCCTTCGGCAGCCTGGAGACGGCGGTGGCCGCCATCCGCGCGGGCGCCTACGACTTCATCACCAAGCCCATTGACCTGGACGCGCTGGTGCTGGTGCTGGAGCGCGCCGTGCAACACCGCGCCCTGCGCGCGGAGGTGCGCCGGCTGCGACAGGCCCTGGACCAACGCCAGGACGACGGCGCGCTCGTGGGAGAGAGCCCCGCGCTCAAGCAGGCGTACGCGCTCATCGACCGGGTGGCGGACGTGGACGCCACGGTGCTGATCACAGGTGAGAGCGGCACGGGCAAGGAGGTCGCCGCGCGCGCCCTCCACGCGCGGGGCCGGCGCAAGGAGGGGCCCTTCGTGGCCATCAACTGCGCGGCCATGCCGGAGCAGCTGCTGGAGAGCGAGCTGTTCGGCCACGCGAAGGGCGCCTTCACCGACGCGAAGGCGTCACGCACGGGCCTGTTCGTGAAGGCCCACGGCGGCACGCTGTTCCTGGATGAAGTGGGCGAGCTGCCCATGACGCTCCAGCCGAAGCTCCTGCGCGCGTTGCAGGAGCGCGTGGTGCGCCCGGTGGGCGGGGACACGGAGACGCCCTTCGACGCGCGCATCGTCGCCGCGACCAACCGCGACCTGGAGCTGGCGGTGGAGGAGAACCGCTTCCGCGAGGACCTCTACTACCGGCTCAATGTCATTGGCCTGGAGCTGCCCCCGCTGCGCGCGCGCGGCAACGACGTGCTGCTGCTGTCGCAGCGCTTCGTGGAGCAGTTCGCGTCCCGCACGGGCAAGAAGGTGGTGGGCCTGTCCCCCGCGGCGGCGCAGCGCCTCTTGGCCTACGGGTGGCCGGGCAACGTGCGCGAGTTGCAGAACTGCATCGAGCGCGCCGTGGCGCTCACGTCCTTCGAACAGCTCACGGTGGATGACTTGCCGGAGCGCATCCGCAACTACAGCACGCCGCGCGTGGTGCCGGAGAACACGGACCCGTCGGAGCTGGTGACGCTGGAGGAGCTGGAGCGCCGCTACATCCACCGCGTGCTGGAGGCGGTGGGCGGCAGCCGCACGCTCGCCGCGCGCATCCTGGGCGTGGACCGCAAGACGCTCTACCGCAAGCTGGAGCGCGGAGACACCGAACCCCGGGAGGCCCGGGAGCCTCGCGAGGCGAAGAAGCCCTGAGATGGGGAGGGACAGGACCCACCACCCCCGGGTGGCGACCGCCCCGTTTTCCCATCTCCTGGGAGACCCTGGACCATCCGCTCCGGCCGCAACCCTCCGCCATGGGCGCAAGTCGCGTCATCCCTCGGGGCGGGCCCCCGCCTGGCCTCGCACGGGGTATGGTTCCGGGAGGATGCGTTCCGTTCCCGTCCAGAGCCGTGTCTTCTGTCGCGTGGTGGACCTCGCGCGCAAAGCAGGCGACAGGAATGTCACTGACCCGTTTCCTCCAAGAGGTTTCTCCCTACCCTCGGAAATCCACGAGTCCTTGTTTCGCGTAGACAGGCGGTCAGGACGCCAGCCGTTGTCCTGGTTCCGTGCTCCGGCGTTGAAGCCGGGCACGCTCCGCGGCACCGCTGTGTTTCCCACCTGAAGGAACCCGCTCCCCGTACCCCCACGACCCACCGATGGCCCACGCTCCCGCCCGCCCGCGCTCCCGTCCTTCCGCCCCGTCCCCGACGGAGGCCTCTGGCCCGGGTCTGCAAGCGCTGCTGGAGGCGCTGCCGGAGGCCTTCCTCGGCGTGGACGCGGGCTGGCGCATCACCTGGCTGAGCCGGCGCATGCGCGAGCTGCTGGGGCCCCGCGTCCAGCCGGGCGATGACCTGCGCAAGAAGGTGGCGGACGTGCTGGGCCTGGGCCCGCACCTGCGCCTGGACGTGCCCGCCACCGAGCAGCCCTCCGCCGAGCCCTACGAGCACCGCTGGCACGAAGGCGGCTTCTGCTTCGAGGTGAGCACCCGCCCCGTGGACGGCGGCCTGCTGGTGCACTGCCGCGACATCACCCGCGAGTTCCAGGCCCGCCACGAGTTGCAGCGCGTGGGCCAGCTCTTCCAGGCGGTGATGGAGGGCACCACCGACGCCATCTACATCAAGGACATGGATGGCACCTACCAGGTCATCAACTCGGCGGGCGCGCGCGCCGTGGGCCGCAGCACCGTGGCCGAGGTGCGAGGGCGCACCGACGCGGAGCTCTTCCCGCCCGACGAGGCCCGGATCAACGTGAAGCACGACCGGGACGTGCTCAAGGCGGGCCATCCCCTCACCTACGAGGATTCGCACCTGAACCCCAGCGGGGACGTGCGCGTGTGGCAGTCCACCAAGGGCCCGCTGCGCGACCCGGAAGGCAACGTGTTCGGCCTGTTCGGCATCAGCCGCGACATCACCCAGCGCAAGTGGGCGGAAGACGAAGTGCTCCGGCACGCCGAGTTCCAGGAACACCTGATGGGCATCATCAGCCACGACATCCGCAGCCCGCTGGGCGCCATCATGAACTGGTCGCGCGTGCTCGCGGCCGGCGGGCCCGCGGAGGAGACGGCGCGCACCAGCCAGCGCATCGCCACCGCGGCGGTCCGCATCGAACGGCTGACGCGCCTGCTGCTGGACTTCACCCGCGCCCGGCTGGTGGGCGGCGTGGTGATCGAGCCGCGCGGCACGGACACGCAGGAGCTGCTGGCCAAGGTGGCGCACGAGTTCCGCGTGGCCTTCCCGAAGCGCGACATCGTCGTGGAGCACAAGGGCAACACGCAGGGGCAGTGGGACCCGGACCGCCTGGCGCAGGTGGTGTCCAACCTGGTGGAGAACGCCCTCAAGTACAGCCCGGCGGACGCGCCCGTGCTCCTGTCCACGCACGGCCTGCGCAACAAGGTGGTGGTGACGGTCCACAACCAGGGCCGCCCCATTCCGGAAGCCACCCTGCCCCACCTCTTCGAGCCCTTCCGCCAGGGCCCGCAGCAGACGCGCACGCTGAAGATGAGCTACGGCCTGGGGCTCTACATCGTGCGCGAAATCGTGCACGCCCACGGGGGCACCATCGAGGTCACCTCCACCGAGGGCGACGGCACCACCTTCACCGTCACGCTGCCGCGCCGCGCGCCGCCCCGGAAGGGCCCGCCGCCCGAGCCGCCTTCGCCTCCCTCGCACCGCGCCTGAAGAAGCGGGCGCTGCCCCGCGGTCCGTCAGACGAAGCGCGAGATGAGGGGCACCAGGGCGTCCAGCGGCGCGTTGCCGTTGGACAGGCCCGCTTCCGCCACCGCGCGCGGCATGCCGTACACCACGCAGGAGGACTCCGCCTCCGTGAGCACCACGCCGCCCGCGGCGCGCAGGGCCCGCGCGCCCTGGAGCCCGTCCTCGCCCATGCCGGTGAGCACCAGCCCCAGCGCGTCCTTCCCCCAGACCTCCGCCACGCTCTGGAAGAGCACGTCCACGGAAGGGTGGTGCGGGGTGCCCAGCGGATGGCGGTCCAGGCGCACCAGGTTGAGCGCCCCGTGCCGCGCCACCTTCAGGTGGTGGCCCGCGCGCGCCAGCACCGCGCGGCCCGGCACCAGCTCCATGCCGTCGCTCGCCTCCACCACCTCCAGCGCGCTCTGCGAGTCCAGCCGCTTCGCCACGGCCTCCGTGTAGCCAGCGGGGATGTGCAGCGCGAGCACCACCGGCGCCGGGAAGTCCCTGGGCATCGCGGACAACAGCCGCGTCAGCGCCTGCGGCCCGCCCGTGGACGTGCCCACCGCCAGCAGCTTCGTCGACGTCGCGGGCAGGGGCTTCAGGGACGGGGCATCCACGGCCTCCGCCAGCTCCTGCTGGTAGCGCGGCACCGCGCGCCCCGCGATGCGCACCTTCTCCACCAGCTCCGCGCCCAGCTCGTAGAGCCGGTCCGTGGCGAGCGCCGTGGGCTTGTGCACCAGGTCCACCGCGCCCGCCTGGAGCGCGGCCACCGCCAGCTCGCTGTCCGCGCCCGCGCTGCTCACCACCACCACGCGCGGCGCGTCCGGCATGCCGGCCAGCGCGCGCAGGAAGCCCGCCCCGTCCAGCGACGGCATCACCAGGTCCAGGGTGATGACGTCCGGCTTGAGCTCCGCCACCCGCTCCAGCGCGTCCAGGCCGTCGCGCGCGGTGCCCACCACCTCCAGCCCCTCCGCATCCGACAGCACCTTGCGCAGCACCTTGCGCGCGAACGCCGAGTCGTCCACCACCAGCACGCGCAACGTCATGAGTCCGCCTTGCTGTAGAAGAACGCGCCGCGGCGCTCCTCGCAGCGCAGCGCCGTGCCGAAGCGCATCAGGGACTCGGAGGTGCCCACCACCAGGTGCCCGCCGGGCCGCAGCGCCCCGGTGAGACCGTCCACCACGCGGCGCGCGGTGTCGTCCTGGAAGTAGATGAGCACGTTGCGGCAGAGGACGGCTTCGCAGCTGCCCGGCTCCGGGTAGCCCGCGGTGTCCACCAGGTTGAGCTGGCGCCACTCCACCCGGGCCATCAGGTCCGGCCGCACGCGGGGACGGCCGTCCACCATGTCCAGCCAGCGCCCCATCACACCCGGAGGCAGCGCGCGCAGGCAGCGCAGGTTGTGCTCCCCCGACTTCGCGCGCTCCAGCGCCTTGGAGCTCAGGTCCGTGGCCAGGATGGACACGTCCCCCAGCACGCCGCGCGAGTCCAGCAGCATGGCCAGCGTGAGGGGCTCTTCACCGGTGGAGCACGCCGCGCACCACACGCGGGGCTTGCGGCCCGCGCGCACCTCCGGCACCAGCAGCTCGTCCACCAGCACCTCCAGCGCCTGGGGCTCGCGGAAGAAGTACGTCTCGTGGACGAGCAGCGCCTCCACCAGCGAGTCCAGCGTCTCCGGCCCCTTCGGGTCGTAGCGGAGGAAGTAGTAGTAATCGAGCAGCGAGTCGAACCCGGCATCCAGCGCCCGGGTGGACAGCTTCTCCGCCAGCAGGTCCCGGTCCTCGGGCCCGTAGTGCAGGCCCGAGCGCTGCTCGATGAGCATGGAGAGGATGGCCAGGACCTGCGGGGACAGCGGCAGCGCACTCATGGCCGTATGTGTCCTAGCGGCCCAGGGCCAGCAGGCAGGCGCGTCGCACTTCCGGGTCCTCGTCGCGGTGGGCGGCCTTGTCCAGCGCCTCGCGCGCCTCCACCGTGCCCAGCGCCGCCACGGCGGGGGCTGAAGCCCGGCGTCCGGCGGGGCTCGCGCCGATGAGCGACTGCATCAGCGCCGCCCTCGCGTCCGCCCGGCGCATGCGCGCCAGCGCCGCCACCAGCAGGGGCGCCGTCGCGTCGTCCGACACCTCCAGCGCCGCCATCAGTCCGGGCAGGCGCCCTTCCACGGGCAGCGCCAGCGCGGACACCACCTGCTCGCGCAGCATCACGTCGCCCAGCAGCGACACCAGCTGCTGCGTCGCGTGCGAGCCCGTGCGTGTGGCGAGGAAGCCCACCGCCGCGCTGCGCACGCTGTCATCCCGGTCCCCGGCGGCGCGCAGGAGCGCGGGCAGCGTCTCCGGCGCGTCGTACTCCGCCACGGCGGACAGGGCGACGAGCCGCGTGGCCGGATCCTCCGAGTGCACCGCCTCCAGCAGCACCGGCAGCGCGTCCGGCCGCCGGGCCACGCCCAGCCCCAGCAGGGCCGCGCGGCGCACGTCCGCGTCCGCGGATGAGGCCGCCCGGCGCAGCGCCGCCATGGCGCTCTCCGTGTGCATGTGCGCCAGCGCGTCCACCACCGCCACGCGCACCTGGCCCGCGTCGTCGTTGGCCAGCGCGACGATGGCGTCCGCGGCGGCCTCCTCGTTGAGCTTCCCCAGCGACTGGCACGCGTAGTAGCGCACCCACGGGTCGCGGTCGTTCAAACCGCCCAGCAGCGTGGAGGTGATGCGCGCCTGCTTGTCCGTCTGGCCCAGCGCGCGCATGGCGGTGGCGCGCGTGCGCTCCGACTCATGGTTCGCGGCGGCCAGCAGCGCGTCCACCGCGCGCGGGTCGTCGATGAAGGGCAGGCCGTAGATGGCCGCGTCGCGCAGCCGCTCGTCCGGGTCCCGCATGGCCAGCAGCAGCGCGTCCAGGCCGCGCGGGTAGCCGAAGTACGCCACGATGCGCAGCGCCGCCCGCCGCTGGCGCACGTCCGTGGAGCGCGCCGCCTCCAGCGCCAGGTTCTCCGTCGTCTCGCTGCCCAGCGACTGGATGGCGCCCACCACCGCCTGCGACACGCGCGGGTCCTCGTCCGCCAGCCGCGCGAACAGGGCCGGCACCGCGGACGTGTCGCCAATGCGCGACAGCGTCTCCGCCGCCAGCGCGCGCACCGTCGCGTCCCGGTCCTCCAGGCACAAGAGCACGTCCGGCACCGCCGCGGAGCGCTTGCCCACCAGGGGCAGCAGCACCCGCCTGCGCGAGCTGTCACCCTCGCGCAGCGCCTGCAGAATCTGCGCGTCCGCCTCCGCGCCCAGCTCACCCAGGGCCGCCGCGGCCGCGCGCGACACACCCAGGTCCTGCGAGTCCAAAAGCTTCAAGAGCCCCGTGGCCGCGTCCGCGCCGCCCACCCAGCCCAACAGGCGCGCCACCGAGGTCTTCTCCCCCGCGTCCGCGCCCGCGATGACCTGGGCCAGCCTGCGCCCGGTGGGGTGCGGCTCCGACGAGGTGGAGCGCAGCACCGACGGCACCGTGCGCGCGCCGCCGAAGCGCTGCACCTGCGCGTCGTGGATTTCGACCAGCGCCACCGCCGCCACGCGCACCACCGCGTCGTTGCCGCGCTGGAGCAGGCCCACCAGCGCGGGCACCGCGGCCTCCTGGCCGGTGCGGCCCAGCGCGCGCGCCGCCTCCAGGACGTAGAAGGGGTCGGACAAGAGCGCCATCAGCGCCGGCACGACGGTGGGGTCGCCCGAGCGGCCCAGCACGTCGATGGCGGGGAAGATGCGGAAGAAGTTGCCGCTGCCCAGCGAGGACAGGAGCGCGTCCACCGCCGCGCCGCCGCCCACGCGGCCCAGCGCCTCGATGGCGGCCACCGCCACGTTGTCGTCCGGGTGGACGATGAGCCGCGACAAGAGCGGCACGGACCTCCGGCTGCGACGGCGTCCCAGCACCTGGGCGGCGTCACACACGATGGCCGGGTTGGGGTCGTCCCCCAGGAGCTCCACCGGGCCCTCCACCTCGCCCGTGGCGGCCACCAGCGCGTCCACCGCCGCGGCGATGCGCGCCTCGTTGTCCCGGCGGTGGCGAAGCACCTCGCACAGGGGCTCCACGGAGGCGGAGCCCAGGCGCGCCAGCGCGGACACCACGGCGCGGCGCACCGCCCACGACGGCGCGTCCAGCCCGGTCACCAGCACCGGCAGGCTCGCCGGACCCCGGCGCGCCAGCTGGTCCACCTCTTCCACCCGGGCGCGGTCCTCCGCGGACAGCGACAACGGGTGTTGCTTCGCGGTCGTGCTGCTCACGTGGCCTGCTCCCTCGTGTTCCGGGGCGTCCCCGGCTCCGTGGCGCCCAACAGGCCGCTCAGGTGGCTCAAGCCCTCTACCTGCTCTCCGTGCAGCCGCGACAGCTGTCCCAGCCGGCCCGCCACCTCCTTCACCTCCTTGGCGGTGACGGCCATGGCGCGCGCCTGCTCCGCCGTGGTTCCGGCGATCTCCTTCGAGCGGATGCGCATGTCCTCCACCGACCGGCCCAGCTGCTCGCTCATCGTGGCCTGGTCCAGGGCGGCCCTCGCCACCGCCGCCACGCCCGTGGCCTGCTTCGCGGCGGACAGGGTGAGCAGGGACAGGGCGTCCGTCTGCTCATCCAGCGCGCGCGCGGTCGTCTTCGCCACCCGGCGCACCTCCTCCGCGCCGCGCACCAGGCTCGTGAGCGCCTGGGCCTGCTCGTCCGTGGCGCGCGTCACCTCCTTGGCCAGGGTGGCCACCTGACGGCTGGCGAGTTCGCCCTGCTTGAGCGCGCGGGCCTGCTCCGACATGGCGCGCGTGGACTGGGCCACCTCCTTGCGCGTGGCCTCCATGGCCTTCGTCACCTCCTGCGCGGCCTTGGCCTGCTCCGCGATGCCGGTGAGCGTGCGCTGCGTGGAGGTCGCCACCTCCTGCGCTGTCGCCCCCAGCGCCCCCACCTGCTGGCCCTGCGCCATCACCGCGGCGCTCACGCCCTGCACCAGCTGGCGCATCTGCGCGGCGCCTCGGGCCAGGTCCGTGGCGGCCTGGGCCTGCTCCTGCATCGCGCGCGACACCTTCTCCGCCACCTCCGTCAGCTGGGTGTTGGAGCGCACCGCGTCGCGCAGCGCCTTGGCCTGGTCCTGGGTGGCCTGGGTGGTCTGCCGCGCCATGCGCCGCATCTCCGTGCCGCCCTGGGTCAGCGCCTGCGCGGCCTGCGCCTGCTCCGCCGCGGACGCGGCGATGAGCCGCCCCTGCTCGCTCACCTTCGCCGAGGCCTGCACCAGCGCCTGCACCGCCTGCACCTGCTCCGTCGACGCGCGCGACGCCTCGCGCACGTTCGAGCCCAGCTCGTCCACGCCCTTGAGGATGGTGCCCAGCGCGCGCTCCGCGTCTCCCGCCAGCGCCGCGCCCTCGTCCGCCGCGCGCACGCCCTCGCCGGTGGCCACCGCCGCCTCGCGCGCCGTCGTCTGGAGGCCCCGGACAATCTTCGCCACGTCACTGCTGGCCGCCGCCGCGCGGTCCGCCAGGGCGCGAATCTCCTCCGCCACCACCGCGAAGCCGCGGCCGTGCTCACCCGCGCGCGCCGCCTCGATGCTGGCGTTGAGCGACAGGAGGTTGGTGCGGTCCGCGATGAGGTTGATGGTCTGCACGATGTCGCCAATCTCCTCGGCGCGCCGGCCCATCTCCTTCATCACCCCGGACGACTCCACGATGGACTGGCGGATGCGGCCGAAGCCCGCGATGGAGCGCCCCACCGTGGCGCCGCCCTCGCGCGCGCTCGTGCCCACGCGCTCCGCGGCCAGCCGCGCCTCCTCCGTCAGCTGCGCCGCGCGGCGCGTGGAGGACTCCAGCTGCGAGGACGCGGTGGCACTGGTGGACGCCAGGCCGTTGATGCTCTCCGCCCCGCGGGCCACCGCCTGGGCGGAGCGAGACAGCTGCTCGATGGTGGCCGCGTTGGCGTCCACCACGGCGGCGTTCTTCTCCGCGGTGGCGGCCACCTCCTCCACGCTGGCGGCCACCTCCTGCACGGTGGACGCGGTGGTGACGGCGCTCGCCTCCAGGGTGCGCGTGTGCTCGGCGACGCCGCGCACGCTGCGGGCCACCTGCTCCGACGTGGCGGCCGTATCCTCCACGCTGGAGGCCATGGCGGCCGCGTCGCGCACCACGTCCTGGAGCGTCTTGCCCAGGGACACCACGGCGCCGGACACCTGGCCCATGCGCTCGCCCACGCCCTGCGCGTCCGTGGCCAGCCGGGTGATGCCCTTGGACATCTCTTCAATGGTGGCGGCGACCTCCTCCGTGGTGGCGGCGCTGGTCTGGTTGCGCGACACCAGGTCCTCCACCGTGGCGGTCATCTCCTGCATGCTCGCCAGCAACTCCTCGCTGGAGGCGGCCAGGTCCTCCGCGTTGGCGCTCACGCCCTTCACCGAGCGCGCCACCTCCTCCAGCGTGGAGGCCGTCACGTCCGCGCTGGAGGCGAGCGTGCCCGCGTCCTTGCGCACGCCGGACACCGACGCCGTCACCTCCTGCATCGTGGCCGCGTTGGTCTCCGCCTCCTGCTGCACGCCCTTCGCCGCTTCGCCCACGGACAGCTGGCTGCGCACCAGCGACTGCACCGCGGCGCTCGTCTGCTCCACCTGCGCGGCCACGGACTCGATGGCGATCCGCACCTGCTCGCCCGCCGCCGCCTGGTCGTTGCCCGCGGACGCGAGCCGCGTCGCCAGCTGCTCGGTGGACTTCACCAGCCCCACGCCCTCCGCCACCTGGAGCGAGGCGCGCTCCGCCAGCGCGCGAGCGTCCTCCAGCTTGCGCACGCTGTTACCGTTGTCCGTCGACATCCGCCGCCTCCTCCCCCACCACCCGGGGGAAATCGATGAGCATCACCAGCCGCGGGCCCACCTGCGCCACGGCCTTCACGAACCCCTTCGCGCCCTCCACCACCATGGGTGGGGGCGGCTGGATGGTGCGGGGATCCAGCTTCAGCACTTCGCGGGCGCTGTCCACGAGCAGCCCCACGGTGCGCTCGCCCAGCTGCCCCACCACCACCCGTGAATCCAGCGACTGCGTCCCCGCCGGCAGCCCGAAGCGGACGCGCGCGTCCACCACGGGGATGACCCGGCCGCGCACCTGCACCAGGCCGGCCACGTGCGGAGGCGCCCCGGGCACCGGCGTCGCGCCGGTGAAGGACTCCATCTGCACCACGTCCGCCGCGGGCATCGCGTATTCGGCCCCGTCCACCTTGAACAGCACGTGCAGCACGTTCATGACACCCACTCCCCTGCCCTGGACGCACGCTTGCGGCGGCCCGCGCGCGCCGCGCCCAGCGCGCCCAGGTCCAGCACCAGCGTGGGCTGGCCGTCACCCAGGTCCGTGGCGCCGGCCACGCCGGGCACGCGCACGAGCGGATCCTCCAGCGGCCGCAACACGATCTCCTGCTGTCCCACGAGCTGGTCCACCGCGAAGGCCACCGGCTCACCGCGCTGGCGCACGATGAGCGCCTTGGCGCCCTGGCCCGCCGCGCTGGCGTCCACCGTCGCGTCCAGCAGCCGCGCCAGCGACACCAGCGGCACCGCCGCGCCCCGGCGCTCCACCAGCCCCAGGCCGTCCGCGCCCGCGGGGCGCACCACGCCCGCCACGTCGATGAGCTCCTCCACGGTGCCCACCGCGACCGCGTACCGGCGGCCCGCGCACTCGAAGACGATGGCATCCATCAGCGTCACGGTGAGGGGGACGCTCAAGGTGAAGGTGGTGCCCGTGCCCTTGCGCGTCTCCATGCGCAGCTCACCGCCCAGCTGCTCCACGACGATGCGGCGCACGATGTCCATGCCCATGCCCCGGCCGCTGGTGCGCGTGGCCTCCTGGCGAGTGGACAGGCCGGGCCGGCACAAGAGGTCCAGCAGCGCGTCCGCGGAGTCCGGCACGGGGGCCTTCGCCGCCTTCGCCACCGCCTTCGCGTCCACGCCGCGTCCGTCGTCGCGCAGGGTGAGCTCCAGCTGGCCGCTGGCCCGCGCATGGCAGCTGAGGCGCACCAGCCCCTCCGCCGCCTTGCCCGCCGCCTGGCGCTCCTCGGGGGACTCCAGCGCGTGGTCCACGGCGTTGCGCACCAGGTGCACCAGCGCGGGAAGCAGCCGGTCCGCCACCGCCTTGTCCAGCTCCGCGTCGCCCACGTCCAGCTCCAGCCGCACCGCCTTGCCCGTGGCGCGGCGCAGGCCGCGCACCAGCAGGGGCAGCCGCTCCAGCACGTCACCCACGCGAACCATGCGCAGCCGAAGGATGGCCGAGCGCAGGTCGCGCAGCTGGCGGCCGTTCTCCTGGAGGATGGCGGTGAGCTCGCGCGTGGGCGCGCCCGCCTGGGTGAGCGCCGCCACCGCGCGCATCAGCCGCGAGCGGTTGACCACGAGCGCCGCCAGCCACTCCATGGCCTCGTCCAGCCGGGACACCTCCACGCGCAGCAGGCCACCGCCCCGGCGCACCTCCGGCTCGTCCAGCTCCTCCTCGAGGACGGCGGCACCGGGCAGCTCCGCCGCGCCGCCGGGGACCCCGTCCTCGGGCGGGAACTCGGCGGGCCCGGCAGCCTCCAGCGAGCGCACCGCGGCGGGAGCGCCGCCCACGGCGTCCAGCAGCACGGCGTCCTCCGCGCGGGTGATGAGCAGCAGCGCGAACGCGAGCGACGCGCCCCCCGCGGCGGCGCCGGACAGGGGCAGCACCTTCACGATGTCCGCGAGCTTCGCCACGCGCTCGCGCACGGTGTTGATGTTGAGGCCCCTGGCGGCGCGCTCCGACGACGGCACGAAGTCCAGCCGCAGCGCGCGCTGACCGCCGGCGAGCCCGCCCTCCAGCTGCTCGCGCTCGGACGGGGCCAGGCGGGAGGCGAACGAGGCCTCCGCGTCCAGCTTCACGGGCCGGGCCCGCTTGGGGGCCGCGTCCCGCACCTGCGGCCCCAGCGCCTCCAGCGCCTCCAGCAGGTTCGCGGGCGCGGGCGACGCGGCCTTCCCGGCGCCCAGCTGCCGCACGCGCAGCTCGATGGCGCGCAGGCCCTCCACCAGCGGCTCCACGCTGGACTCGGGCAGCCGGCCGCCGGCTTGATCCGCCAGCCGCAGCGACGCCTCCATCCAATGCGCCAGGGAGACGACGGGCTCCACGTCCACCATGGCGGACAGGCCCTTGAGCGTATGCAGCGCCCGGAACAGCTCGCGTACGGCGCGGGGCTGGGCCTGCCCCTTGCGCACGGCCTCCTCCACCGCGAGCAGGTCCTTCTGCGCGGAGGCGAGCAGCTCATCCGCCTCCGCCAGGTACGCGGGGAGGAACTCCGCGAACTCCCCGTTTCCCGTCACCCGCGCGGCGCCTCGGCCGAGGTCTTCTCCAGGAGGGCCCGGGCGGCGCCCTGGATGGAGTCCGGCGTGAAGGGCTTGGTCATGAAGCGGTCCGCGCCAGCCTGCAGCGCGCGCTCGCGGGACGCCTCGTCGCCACGCGTGGTGACGATGATGATGGGCAGGTTGCGCAGGTGGTCCTGTCCGCGCACGAACTCCACCACCTCGATGCCACCGATGTCCGGCATGTTGAGGTCCAGGACGAGCAGGTCGTACGGCTTGAGTGACAGCTGCTCGATGGCCTCCAACCCGCTGGACGCCTGGGTGAAGTGGCTTTCCGGATAGGGCCGCAGGCAGGCGACCACCATGTCGCGCATCACCTTGCTGTCATCAACGACGAGTACCTCGGGCATGGCGTCCTCTGGAAACGACCGGCCAAGCTAGATCGATTCCGACCCGCTGAAAGAAATGAGTCATCCGGCGCGCGTTGAACGTTGGCTTGTCCACGCGCGCCTTGGACGATGTGCCACGGCGGGCGACGAAGCGCCACGGCTGCCCGCACATCCGGCACCCTGCGCCCTCCTGTTTTTCCGCCCCGGGGACTGAATTTCAACCATGCGCCCGCCTCCTCCGCCCGACACCTCCTTCCCCTGCCCGCCGGGCCCGCCTCCACCTCCCCTGGAGCACGCACCTTGCGTCTGGGTGGTGGACGACAGTGCCAGCGAGGCGCGCTTCATCAAGACCGCGCTGGGAACGGGCTTCCAGGTGGAGACGTTCCCGGACGGCGCCGCGATGCTCGAAAGGCTACACGCCGGGCGAGCACCGGACGTGGTGGTGTTGGATTGGGAGATGCCGGGAATGTCCGGTCCGGAGGTCTGTCAGTTCCTGCGTGGCCAGCGGGAGACCCAGGCCCTGCCGGTGCTGCTGCTCACCGCGCACGGCCGGCCGGAGGACCTGGTGCAGGGCCTGCGCGCGGGCGCCAACGACTACGTGGCCAAGCCCTTCCGCACGGAGGAGGTGCGCGCGCGGGTGGACGCGCTCGCGCGCACCAAGCGGCTGGTGGACGACGTGCGGCGCACGAGCGAGGAGAAGGCGGAGGTGTTCGCGCAGTTGGACGCGCTGCTCACGTCCTCGCCCGTGGGGCTGTCGCTGCTGGACCGGGACCTGCGCTTCGTGCGCGTCAACGCGCGCATGGCGAAGCTGGACGGGCTGTCCGTGGACGCCTACCCGGGCCGGGCGCTGGCGGAGGTCCTGCCCCGCTTCGCCGCGCGGCTGGAGCCCGTCCTCCGCCGCGTCATGGAGACGGGCGAGCCCGTGGAGGAGCTGGGCTTCACGCTGGAGCACCCGGACGCGCCCCACGGCGAGCTGTACGTGATGGCCAGCTACCACCCGGTGCGCACCGCCCGGGGTGAGGTGGTGGGCGTGGGCGCCGTGATGGTGGACGTCACCCGGCTCAAGCAGGCGGAGGCGGAGCTGCGCTCGACCGCGGAGTTCCGCGAGCGCTTCCTGGGCATCGTGGGCCACGACCTGCGCAACCCGCTCAACTCCATCCGCATGGGCGCCAGCTTCCTCGTCGCCAGCGAGCAGCTGCCCCCCTCGATGGAGCGCACCGCCAGCCGCATCATCAACAGCACGGACCGGATGACGCGGATGATCACCGAGCTGTTGGACTTCACCCGCAGCCGGCTGGGCAGCGGCATCCCGCTGACCCCGGCCGCCACGGACCTGGGCCAGGTGGCGCGCCAGGTGGTGGAGGAGCTGGAGCTGGTGCACCCGCGCCGCACCGTGAAGGTGACGTCCACGGGCCCCCTCACGGGGAACTGGGACGCGGACCGGCTGGCGCAGGTGCTGAGCAACCTGGTGGGCAACGCCCTCCAGTACAGCCCGGCGGACACCACCGTGGAGCTGTCGCTCGTGGGCGAGCCGGAGCAGGTCCTCGCGCGGGTGAGCAACACGGGGGTGGCCATCGCTCCGGAAGAGCTGGAGAGCCTGTTCCACCCCTTCCAGCGCGCGCGCACGGGCGCGCATGTTCCGTCGGGCCTGGGCCTGGGCCTCTTCATCTCCGACCAGATTGCCCGAAGCCACCGGGGCGCGCTCACCGTGACGTCGGACACGCAGCGGACGGTCTTCACCCTGACGCTGCCGCGCGGGGGCGCATGAGTCACGGAGGGCACACGCCCCCCCGCTCCCGCGCCTCCCGGCCGTCCAGGCCCACGAGCCCCCTGGAAACGCTGGGACCCGTGCCCTACCGTGCACGCGTGTCCACTCCGCAACACCGCACCACCCTGCTCCTCGTCGAGAACAACGAAGACGTCCGCGAGGCGCTGCGCGAAATCCTGGAGTCGGAGGGCTACCGCGTCCTCACGGCGGCGAACGGCCAGGACGCGCTGCACCTGCTGGCGGAGCAGGAGCGGATGCCCGCCCTCGTCCTGCTGGACCTGGTGATGCCGGTGATGGACGGCCACGCCTTCATCGAACACCTGCGTGGCACGGGCGCGCTCGCGCTCACGCAGGTGCTGGTGCTGACGGCGCACCCCACCCTGCCCTTGCCGCAAGGCGTGGCTGGACGGCTGGGCAAGCCGGTGAAGCTGGAGGCACTGCTGGACGCCATCGCGGTGCACACCACGACGGCGTGAAGCCGGGCGCTCAGGCGGCGGCGGGACAGTGCCGCGCCACCATGGCCAGGAGCTCCGGGATGTCCACGGGCTTGCGCAGCAGGCCCACCGTGCCCGGCGGGGCCTTGGCGGAGAAGTGGGCGGTGAGCATCAGCACGGGCAGCTCGCGGTAGCGCGCGTCCTCCCGCAGCCGGTGGAGGAACTCGTGTCCGTCCATCACCGGCATCATCAGGTCCAGCAGCACCAGGCAGGGCTGGTCGTTGTTGGCGGCGAGGACGTCCAGCGCGGCCTGGCCGTTGGCGGCCTGGAGCACCGTGTAGTCCTCCATCTCCAGCAGCTCCGCCACGACCTCACGCAGGTCCGGTTCGTCGTCGACGATGAGGATGGTGGAACGCGAGGGGGTGCTGCTCACCGGCGGCAGCCTACGCAGGTCGTGCCGCTGGCGCCAGGAATGACGTGCCTCCCTGCCCGTCGCGGCGCGCGGAAATTCCGCGTGGGGCAGGCCCCCGTCCGGCCGCCTGTCGGGAATCACGAGGGAAACCAGGCGGGTCGGTTGCACCGGGAGGCCCGAGCCCCTACCCCCTTCTCTACGGCCCCATGAAACTCATCGCGGACTTCATCGAAGGGAACCTGGACGTCCTGGTGCGGCGCTTCGCGGAGGCGGCGCGCGGGCTGGAGAGCACGCAGGGCCTGAAGCCTTCGGAGCGCATCTCCACGGTCCCGGAATATCTCCGTGCGGTCGCGGCCATCTGCCGGCACGGCTCCACGCCGGAGCGGTTGGAGACGCGGGCGCGCCTGGAGGAGGCCCACATCAACCTGCGGCTGCGCGTGGGCGCCACGCAGGAGGACGCGACGGACGAATACACGCTCCTGGGGCGGCTCATCCCCCAGCTCTGGGAGGACGCCCAGCCGGAGCGCAAGCCCGGCGCCTCGGGCCTGCAGTGCCTCTTCCAGCAGATAGAGGAGGCCATGGAGCACGTGGTGCTCCTCTTCTCCGGCGACTCGATGGAGGACCGCCAGCGGGAGAAGCGCTTCCTGCGCCAGATGGACGCGCTGGCGCCCCGGTCGCTGGAGCCCGGCACGGACATGCAGGGCCCGCTCAAGCCGCTGGTGGAGCTCATCGCCCGAGCAATGGAGGCCGCCGGGGCGGAGCTGTTCCTCGTGGACGCGGGCGGCCAGAGGATGTTCCCCGCCGCGCACACCCTGCACCTCGTTCCGCCTCCGGGCCGGTGGGCGGACGCGCAGGGGCCGTCCTTCCTGGGCCGGGTGGCGCGCTCCGAGGAGCCGCTGGTGCTCGCGCAGGCGCGGGGGCTGGAGGACTTCGAACGCGAAGGGCTGGAGGCCAGTGCGTGGAGCACCCTGCTGGGCCTGCGGCTGTGGCCCCACGGCACCCTGATGGGCGTCCTCTGCGTGGGCTTCGCGGAGGCTCGGCCGGTGCCGCCGCAGGCCAAGCGCTTCCTGGAGACGCTGGTGGAGTACCTCGCCGGCATCCTCGACCGCGCCCTGCTGATGGGCCGGCTGAGCGAAGCCCACGCGCAGTTGGAGGCGTCGGAGACGCGCTACCGGCTGGCCAGCCAGGCGGCGGCGGACACTGTCTGGGATTGGAACCTGCTCACCCAGGCGGTGGCATGGAGCGGGGAGACGCGCAGGCTGCTGGGCTTCGCGCCCGAGGAGATTGGCCCCCTGGCACAATGGTGGGTGGCGCGCATCCACCCGGAGGACCGGGAGCGGGTGGCGCACGGCATCCACGCGGCCATCCAGGGCATGCAGGCGCGCTGGCAGGACGAGTACCGGTTCCTCAACCGCCAGGGCGACGTCGTGCGGGTGCTGGACACGGGAGTCATCCTGCGCGACGCGGCGGGCCGGGGTGTGCGCATGGTGGGCGCCATGCAGGACGTCACCTCCCGATGGGAGGTGGAGAACGGAAACGAACAGCAGCTGCGGGAGGCTCGGACCGCGCGCGTCCAGGCGGACACGGAGCTGAGCCAGTTGCACGCGCTGCTGCGGCAGGCGCCCGTCGCGCTCGCCATCCTCCGGGGGCCCGCGCACGTCGTGGCGCTGGCCAACGACCGCGTCTGCCAGCTCTGGGGCCGCACCAGCGATCAGGTCCTGGGCCGTCCCGTGCTCGAAGCGCTGCCGGAGGTGGAGGGCCAGGGCATCCGGGAGCTGCTGGACGGAGTGCTCACCACGGGGGTGCCCTACGTGGGCCACGAACTGCCCGTGCGGCTGGCGCGGGCCGCGGGCGGAGCCCTGGAGGAAGCGTACTTCAACCTCATCTACCAGCCGCTGCACGAAACGGAGGTCGGCCTCCAGGGCATCCTCGTCGTCGCCAACGAGGTCACCGAAGCCGTGCAGGCCCGTCAACGGGCGGAAGGTCTGGCGGGGACGCTGCACGCCAGCGAGGAGCGCCTGCGGTTGGCGCTGGACGCGGCGGACATGGGCAGCTGGGACATCGAGCTGGCCACGGGGCGTGGCACCTGGGACGCGCGCTTCCGCGCCATGCTGGGCCTGCCCGCCCAGGGGGAGGTGACGCTCGACGAGGCCATGCGGTTCGTCCTGGAGGAGGACCGGCCCCAGGTGGGGCGCGCGATGGAGGAGGCCGCCCGGCCCGGAGGCGTCGGCGAGTACGCGAGCGAGTTCCGCGCGCGGCTCCCGCGGGCAGGCCAGGCCGAGCGATGGATCTCCGGGCGGGGCCACGTGCACTTCGGGCCGGACGGACGGCCCCTGCGCTTCGTGGGCACGGGGCTGGACGTGACGGAGCGCAAGCTCGCGGAGGAGGCGGCGCGCCAGCGCGCGGAGTTCGAGCAGTACCTGGTGGGCATCGTGTCGCACGACCTGCGCAACCCGCTGAACGCCATCATGCTGGGCACGGCGTCGCTGCTCCGGCGCGAGGAGTTGAACGAGCGTGCGACGAAGGCCGTCCTGCGCATCCAGGCTTCCGCGGAGCGCGCGGTGCGGATGATCCGCGACCTGCTGGACTTCACCCAGGCGCGTCTGGGCGGGGGGCTCCCGGTGCAGTGCCAGGACCTGGAGCTGGGGGCGCTGGTGCGGCAGGCGGTGGAGGAGGCGCGGATGACCGCTCCGGAGCGCGACATCCAGTTGTCGCTGCCGCAGGCAGGCCTTCGCGGCTGCTGGGATCCGGACCGCGTCACGCAATTGCTCATCAACCTGCTGGGCAACGCGCTGAAGTACTCGCCGGAGGACACGCCGGTGGCGGTGCGCCTGCGGGAGGTGCCCGGGGGCGTCCTGCTGGAGGTGCACAACGGCGGAGCCCCCATCGCCTCCGACGTGCTGCCCCGCATCTTCCAGCCCATGCAGCGCGGGGCGCCGGGCACGGACGCGGCGACGCGCAGCGTGGGCCTGGGGCTCTACATCGTGCGGACCATCGTGCATGCGCACGGCGGCACCATCGACGTGACCTCCACGCGGGAGGCGGGCACGACGTTCACGGTGCGGCTGCCGCACGCCGACGCGAAGGAGGCCGCCGGAGCGTAGGGGCGCGGGGCCGGTGCCAGGGCGACGGCCATTGAGTGGCATGACAGGCCACGATGCTAGCCTTTGCGGCATATGCGGAAATCCCTGTCGTGCGGGCTGTTGGTGTTGCTCCTGGGAGCGTGTGCGACTCCGACTGCCCTCCTGACGCAATGGGAAGATGCGGAAAGGGAGTGCAGCGAGCCTGATGAAGACCACTGCGTCGCCCTGCTCTGCGGGGATGACGCCTGTGGCTTCTACCGCTGCGAGGACGTGCCCGGAGACGTGGTGCTGGCGCGCGGTCTGCCACCGCGCCCACCGCCCGCCGCCGCCGCACCCGCACCGGGAGGCGGCCCCCAGCGCACCTGGGGCAGCGCCATGAATCTTCCCGGCGGCGGGGAACCCATCATGGTGTTTCCCTGGTACGGCACGCCCAAGCCCGTCCCGCCCCAGCTCCCCCCCGGACGCTTCGAGAAGCACCACATCTTCCCCCAGGCACCCGAACTCGCGGCGTGGTTCAAGGAAAAGGGCATCGACATCCACCTGTACACCCTGCCCATCCCGCGCCACATCCATCAGCGCATCCACAACGGAGGACCGCGAGGCGGCGAGTGGAATCAGGCCTGGAAGGACTACAAGAACGCCCATCCTGAAGCCCCTCCCGTGGAGATCTTCAAACACGCGGGGGAGCTCATCTATCGATTCCAGCTCCTGGGTGGCCCCATCCAGAAGTACAACTGACGCCTCAGCGCAAAGGAGCAAGAGGTGGATCGGTTTTTCTGGGTGACCGAAGACCGCGACGTGGCCAAGCACTACAGCGGGGATTTGAACGCGAGTCACCCCTGGGGACTCCCCGGCATCAAGACGTGCCCGGGATGTGGCCAGACCTGGAGCAACGCCGGCCACGAGTACCCCTGCGTGGACCTCAACGCACTCCCGGAACGGGCCTCTTTCGAGGAGCCACGCGCGGAGCCCTTCCATGAATTCGCCCGGCTTCGCGAACAGGTTCGGCCCTGGGCCCCCCCGGGCGCTTCGCTTCCTCCTGGCACGAAGTTCGGTCCGCTGATGGGTACCGCCACGGGACGCTTCGCTCCATTTATCTGGCTGGGCGATGCGCTGATGTTGATGACCCGAGAGGCATTCGAACACATGCAGGCGCAGGGCGTGCGCGGGCTGCTGGGATGCAAGGCGATGCTCCGGTTCCGGCAGCAATCCCCCCACCAGGAACTGCTGGAGCTCCAGGTGGTCCCCCAGGGCCGGCTGCACCGGGATTGCCTTCCGGATGACCTGCCGCCCCCCTGCACCACGTGTGGACGAATCGGTCTGCACCGGCCGGAGTCCCCCCTCCTCGACGCGGCCTCCTTGCCCACGAGCGTGGACCTGTTCCGCGTGGGCAACTTCGCCACGATGATCATCGCCACGGACCGCTTCCGCGACGCCGTGCTCACCCGGGGATTGGAAGGAATCATCTTCCGCGAACTGCCCACCCGCTGAGCATGCCAACAGGGCGGCGGCGCCAAGCACCACCGTGTTGGTGAACCCGCAGCCACCAGACGCCCCGATGGCGGCGCGACTCCACGTCGTGACCGTAGGGGGTCCTCGGGTGGCTTTCGTGCGTCTGGCGCCTCCGAGCATCACTCTCGTTGCTGGAGGCGTACATCCCCACGTCCCAACTTCCCGTCCTCGACATCGTTCTCACGAACGACAAGAACTTCAACGCGCGCGCGACGCGCTCCTGTCCTACTGGGAGCACGTCTCCAACGGCGGCCGGATGTTCTGGAGCGTCGCGGTCGGAAAAGGGCGAGCGCCGATTCTGGCACGAGTACTTCTACGAGCTCATCCAGGTGCTGGAGCCCTCCGAATATGAAGGGGACCCAGAGGCCTGCTGGAGGCGGCGCGGCGCAAGCTGCCCATCGTCGTCCCCGGCTACGAGGACTCCACGTTTGGGAACATCTTCGCGTCCTACGTGAAGACGGGTGAGTGCGGCGCGAGCATCGTCAAGTCGGGCATCGAGTACATGGCCGACTTCTACGACCGCTACGCGGGGCTCTCCGCGGGCCAGGACGTCGGCAAGTGCAGCACGCTGCCGGAGGGAAAGGCGCCTACGTCCACCTGGAATGCCTCCAGCCGTGGCGCCGTCTTCTCCAGCGCCCACTGGAACTCCGCCGCGGCTTCCGCCCCACCATACGGTCCGCCCAGCGCAGCCGCGTGGGCACGGAGGTCCACCTCCAGCGCCTCCGCCGTCGCGTAGCGCTCCGACGGCGCCCGGCGCAGCAGCCGGTGGAAGATGGCGCGCAGCCCTGGCGACAGCCGCGCCATCAATGACTCCAGGTCCTCCGGCCGGTAGGCGGCGGCGTGCAGCACCACGTCGGCGTACTCGCCCGAGCCGTGCCCCGCCTGCGCCGCCACCATCATCCCCTGGAACACGCGCTTCGCGTCCGCGTCCGTCAGCCGTGCCTCCAGGTCGCCCAGCAGCGCGCGGGGCAGGCTGTACAGGTGCAGGCCTGTCGCCAGCTCCAGCAGGATCAGCCCCAGCGAGAAGAGGTCCGAACGCGCATCCGCCCCTTCTCCGAACAGCACCTCTGGTGCGCCGTAATACACCTCGCCGTGCGGCCTCGTGATGCTGGAGGGCACCCGGCCCTGCATCCGGGAGAGGACATCCCCCAGGTCCGTGAGCGCCAGCGCGCCCTCCGGCCCGAACCGGATGCCTTGCGGATGCAGGTCGCGGTGAACGAAGCCCAGCGGAGCCCCTCGCGCGTCTGTCTTTCCATGCAGGAACCCGAGCAACGACGTGAGCTGGAGGCCCACGTGCACCAGGAACGCCTCGGAATACGCATGAACATACACCAGCGGCAGCATCGCCACGTCATCCAGCGTGCAGCCCGGGACGCGCTCCCATTCAAAGAAGAGCAGGCCGCCCACCTCGTGGCCGCCGTGCAGCCGGGCGATGCGCGGATGCTCCAGCAACCGTGAGAGCGCCAGCGTCTCCTGCAACCGCGCCCGTGGATCCCTCGACGGGAAGATGTCTCCACCGCGCAGGGACAGCGCCTGGAGGAACACGGGCACGGGCTCACGCCCGGGTTGCCTCCGGATGGCCAGGAAGTGCTGCTCCCCGTGGCCGCGCCGCCGCAGGATGCGCTCCAGCTCGAACGACTTGGACCCTGCCTTGAACAGTACTTCGGGAAGGGGAGGCTTCACCGTCCTGGATGGGCTCATGCCGTGCGGGCTCCTTGGAGAACAACGCCAGACTACTTTCTGGGTTGCCAGCCTCTCCATGACCCATCAGGTTGTATTAGAACGTTTCTCCAGGCCCGGCGTCCCGTCAAGAATGGCTCACGGGAACTCGTGTACGACGGTATAGACCCACATGCGAGGCATCCGGACCGCGTCGGGCTTGGAGCCCTCGACCCACTCGCCGCCATCATGGTTCCCGTAGACGAAGCACACGGGATGGATGCTCCCGTCGGGCAGCTCCGCCTTGGTGTAGCGGCCCGTCACCCGCCCCCCCCCCGTCCAGAGACGCCCATACAGGCGGGTTCCCTCGGGCAGATGTCCATACTGCTCGATGACGAGGCTGACGATGGGGCCGTCGTGGACGATGGCGTCTTCGGCCCCCCGGCCGGGTTGCGTGATGTCCGTATAGACGCTGGCGCTGCCACCCTTGTTCACGCCGAGCTTCCGCATCGCCTCCAGGGACCCCGTGGGGCATCGGCTCGCGTCCGGCCGCACCTGGGCGCCCGTGCAGGCCGTGAGGACGGCGGCACCCACTGCCGCGGAGCACCGCTTGAGCGTGCCAGACCGGGCGGGCGTGGGAATGACGGCCGCCTGCTGCGGCGAAGGGGGAGGCATGGCTTCTATCTCCTGCGGAAAAGGGACGGGTGGGGAGGTGCCCATCGATGGACTGCGAGCTTCTTCCGGCCCGGGACGGGGCGCCATTTGCTGGACGTTTCGCGTCTCGCTCACTGCCAGCGGGGGCTCCTCCCACACCAGGGCCCGCCGCAAGCCCCACACCGTGAGGCCGGCGACGAGCGGCCCCACCAGCAACACTGCGAATGTCCCCGAGAAGAGAGGACGAGAGCAGCCCCCGCGAGTCCGTGCCTGGAGTGCACGGAGCGACCGGGCCTCGGAGGCGGCCACCTTCGCGGGATCGCGTCTGCGTAGCTCGCGGGCCTCGCGAAACCGGCGGGAAGCCTCCAGGTGGCGGACGCGAGCGTCCCGCAGGGCGACCTCCTGCCCCGGCATCACGGGGCCCCGGACCTCCTCCGCCTCCAAGGTCGTGCGTGAACCGCTGGCGGTCCGTTCGCGCCAGTCGAACAGCGGCGCATCCCAGGCCGAACCGCCATCCGCCAGGTGCTGGCGCAGCGCACCTGCCAGCAATGCCGTGCTTTCGGGACGCCGCTCCGGCTCGAAGGCCAGCAACCGCATCAAGGCCTCCGACAGTTCCTCCGGCACATGGGGGTTGAGGTTCCTGACGATGCGCAGGCCCTGGGGCTCTGATGCATCCCGGGGCGCGCCCCATTGCGCGGCGGGGTACTGATCCGTCAGCAGGCGATAGAAGGTCACGCCGACCGCATACAGCTCGTCCGCCACGGAGTAGGCATAGGGACTGGAAGCGCCGGGCCGGCGCTCCGACAGCACGCGCCACATGAACAACTGGGGGCTGTAGTAGCGCGGACTGCCCGGCGGCAACCGGGCGGTGGCGGTGAGCACGGGTGCCCCCGCGTACCAACCTGCGCCCCAGTCCAGGACTTTGACCCTGCCGTCAGGCGTGACCAGGACGTTGTCACCCTTGAAGTCCCGGTGCAGTGCACCCTGGCGGTGCGCGGCGCTCAGCGCCTCCAACACCTGCACCAGCAGGCCCGTCAACTGACGGGCGGTGGGATTGCGGGCCAGCGCCCATTCGTAGAGCGACTCTCCCTCCACGTACTCCATCACGAGGTACGGGTGTTCCACGGGCCCCAACCGCCAGACACCGTAGGTGATCAACCGCACCACCGAGCGGTGTCGTACGCGGGTCAGCAACTCCGCCTCCCGCGCGAACCATCGCTCTCCGGGACGCCGGGACAACTTCAAGGCATACAGCCTGCCCCGAGGGCGGCCTGCCCGACGCACTGAGTACGTGGTCCCGTACCCTCCCGCCCCCAACCGCGCCACCACCTCCCAGCGGTCCACGCGGGTTCCAGGCGGCAACCACTCGGGGGAGAGCAGGACCCGTCCCAGCACCGCCTCCGCATGGCGAAGCCCCAGCTCTGGTGACTCACTGCTCACGGGGACAGCCCTTTCCATCGCACGGAGCGATCACCTTCCTGATTCCAGACCTCCAGCACATAGCGCGCCTGGGGATCCAGGCCCTCTGGCAGATGCCATTCCAGGACCACCTGGCCGCTCGCGCCAGGTGCCAGCCGGTCCTCCAACATCCGAACGGGAATCTCACGATGAATGACCTGCCCCTCCTTCTCATCCGGCCCCAACTGGATGAGCCGTCCCACGCCGGGTACCCACAGTGCGGAGCCGGGTGAGTTTCTCAGGGTGAAGGCCATCAACCGGGTTTGGATGTGGCGGTAGAGAAGCGCACTCCTCACGACCTCCAGGCCTGGCGTTTCAACGGCCGTAGGAGGCCGCTCCACCGACACCGGCTCCCGCCCCAGCGCTCCGGTGAGCACCGCCCCCGCCAGTCCGGTCTGGGCGCACTGCGCACGCAGGGTGGCGAGCCCCGCCTCGGCGGCGACGCACCGTCCCCGCAGCAGGGACAGCTCCTCGCCCAGGTCCTCGGCGGACAGCGCGTGGCGGGACACCTCCACCACGGTGTCCACCTCCTTGGGGTCGGTGACGAGCAGGAAGGACACCTGCCGGGGTGCGTCCTCTCCCGCGAAGCGCGCGGTGATGAGCGGTCGGGACGTCTCCGGCATGGCCACGGCGGGGCGCAGCACCATCACGCCCGGGTACACCTTCAGTTGCCCGAACAGCGGCGCCAGCGCCTTCGTATCCACGGACGCGGGCAGGATGTCCTCGTTGAACACGACGGTGGTGACGGTCCCGGGAGCGACGCGCAGCAGGTGCAGCGTCGTGGCCTCCTCCGCCCGCACCACCAGCTTCCGCTCCCGAGTGACTCGCGGTCCGGAGGCCCCAGCCCACGCCGGAACCGCCGCGCCCAGCATCATCAGCAGGATTGGACAGACAACCAGACGGGGCGTAAGCACGAGGGGCAACCTCCAGCATCACACCCTAACAGATAGGGGTGACGTGACACGGAGGTTTGGAGCCCGGCATGTGACAGGTCGTCCAGCGGAGCCACCTACGTCGGCCCCGGAGGGAACTTCTTCATGAGTTCTTCAGGCAAGGGGGTCCGCAGGAGTGACTGCTGGCCTCCGCCAGTCCGGATGACCTGGAACCCTTGCCCCGCGATTCTGAGGAGGTCTCCATCCTGCCCCTTGTCACTCTCCAACCACTCTTCCGCAGCCTGACGCGTCTCGAACGTCCCCGCGACGACGACATCCTCGATGGCGGGCGTATCGAACGAACGGAAGAACGCACGGTATTCGTCCAGCCGTCGTCCTTCCTGGATGTAGATCAGCGCGACCGCCGCGATCCGCAGTGCTTCATCCTCCGCTGAGCCCTCTTCGTACTTCTCATTGATGCGCCGAAGCACGTCGAGCACCGACTCCACCTGAAAGCCTTGATTGTATTTCATGAATATCTTCCTAGAGGGCAAGAGGAGCGAGGAGCAACGCCCCCGCCGCACAGATGTCTGCGGACGCTCGAGACGCCCTGAGGTACTACGGTGATGCGCTGAGCATTCGCCGCCCCGGAATGGAGATGGAGGCACAGGTCCGGAGGGTCAATCTCATCTATGAGGGGGGCGACCTGAAACCTGTCGACCCGGGAGCATGGAGAACGGCCGTGGAACAGGTTGAGACCAAAATCCAAGGAGTGGAGGTATCGACTCAATGAAGGCGTTTGAATTCCATGAATTGGGCACGACGGACAGGCTCCGGCTTTCGTTCGACGGCACCTTCAACCCCCTTGCGGACTTGGGGGTCGAACTGGAGCCGTTCTTCCATGCGCTCGAGACATACGCGGGGGAGTGGATGCCAGACCTCATCAAAGGCAAACGACAAAGGAAGTACTCCCGCACCGCTGTCTGGAAGACCCTGAAGGAAGAGCGCAACGAAAACAGTACATCCATCGGTCTCTATCGAACGGAATCACCAGCCTTGGACATCGGGCTTGATCTTTGGTTTCCGCCGCTCCCGCCAAGACTGCATGTATGGATTGCAGTCCAGCCGATGTCGCTCTTCGCGGACGCGGAAATCTGCGACAAGTTCACGGAGATGGTCCGTGCCTGGGCCAGCCGCCATCCTGCAACCCATGCCATGGCCAACAGCCTGGCCGAAGACCAGATGTCGGGTGCTCCCGACTTCGGCCGCGATCAAAGAACCTCGCGAAGAGACGGATTCGACAAGATTTACGAGGTCTGTTGGCTGAATGTCTTCGGCCCGAAGCTGGTCGCTTCCGTCGGGCGCGAGCGGATGCTGTCCACGCCTGCCCACCGCGTGGAAGAACTCCCCAACGGCTCCGTCCTGCTGGTGCTGTGGCCCACCGCCGCGGACTTCGCCAGTGACGAGGCGCGCGTGGCCCAGGCCCGTGCCCACGTCCACCTGCGGCCGGACCTCGACTTCGACACGGTGCTCCGCACGCTGAGGGAGCGCAGTGCCGCACTCGTCCCCGTCGAGCCCCGCTTCCATCCGGACCTGGCACCTCTGCTTTCGCGGGTGGTGGACAGGGTCGCCATCAGTGAACGGCAGCGGAAGATCGCTGAACTCAATGCCTTCCAGCCACCCGAACCGGAAGAGTGGCTCCCGGCCGACCTGCCCTCGGACGTAGCGAGTCCAGCGCAGGTCCACAGCGGCGATAGCGACCTGACCGAAGGCCTCGTGGCCGCCCTGCATACCCACGTGCCCAGCATCTTCGACGCGACACCCGAGTCCCTCACGGACCTCGACTTCTACTTCTGGCGGGAGAACTTCCCGGAGCGCTACAAGCGGGACCTCATCGACTCGCACACCGCCCCGGCCCTGGGGGCCTATCTGGGTGGCATCCTGGTGAAGCACCTGGGGGGGACCTGGATTCCGCGACAGAACCCCGAAGAGTCTCAGGTGCGTGTCGGCCAGCGCGTCTGGCTGCCCTTCCTCCGCGCACGCCGCTACATGGAATCCCGCCAGTCGCTGCTGACGCACTCGCTCACGCAGTTCTTCCGGGAAGCGGAGCGACACAGGTCGTGACAGGAGCCGCGCTCGTGCGCTCCATGAAGTGCCCGCGGATACGGCGCACACCCGCTTCACCAAGTGTTGGCGCATCAACGACCGTGACTGGCTGTCTACAGGGCAACCAACCCTCATGAGGCCGCTGCCCGCCGCCACTAGACTTGGGTCTGACGGACGCACTAGGACCCCGTCCATCGCCCGATGCCCTCTGCCCCCCCCACACGCCCCGACCCGGCGGCACGCCCCACCGTGTGGCTGTTGGAGGACTCGCCCACCGAAGCCCGGGCCACGCAGGCGGCGCTCGCTTCCGCGTGTGACGTCACCGTGTTCCCCGACGGGGCCGCGCTGGTGGAAGCGATGGGCTTCCAGCAGCTGCCGGACGCGCTCGTGTTGGACCGGGAGACGCCCGGACTTACCGGCCTGGAGGTCTGCGCCTTCGTCCGGAGCACCCCCGCCACGGCCCGCATCCCCGTCCTGCTGCTCACCTCCCACCAGCGCCCCGAGGACGTCATCGAAGGACTGGGCGCGGGCGCCAATGACTACGTCTTCAAGCCCTTCCGCCCCCAGGAGCTGGTCGCCCGCGTCCTGGGGCTGGTCCACTGGAGCTGGCAGCAGCGCCGGCGCGAAACCGAGGCGACGAAGGAGCTCGACGACAGCCGCCAGGACCTGTCCGATGAGCAGGCGCGCCGCACCCTGGCGGAGAGCACGCTCGTGGAGGTCCGCGCCGCGGAGTTGCGCGCCTGGAACAGTGAACAGCGCTTCCGGCTGGCCGCCCGCGCCACCCAGGACGCCATCTGGGAATGGACCCCCCAGACCGACACCCTGGAGTGGAGCAGCGGCGGACGCGACCTGCTGGGCCCGCTGGACGAGCCACGCGTGCCACGCCTGGACTGGTGGCGGAGACACATCCATCCGGATGACCTCGCCGCCGTCCAGCGCGGCTTCCGCGAAGCCCTTGATGGAAGCGGCGACGTGTGGCGCAGCAGCCACCGGCTCCGCGACACGCACGGCGCCTGGCGGGAAGTGGAGGAGCACGCCCTCATCGTCCGCGACGCGGATGCGCGCGTCGTCCAGGTGGTGGGTGCCCTGCGGGACGTGACCGCCCGGAAGCAGTTGGAGCAGGAGGCACGCCAGCGTGGTGACTTCGAGCGGCAGCTCATCGGCATCGTGAGCCATGACCTGCGCAGCCCGCTGTCCTCCGTCCTGCTGTCCGCCTCGCTGCTCCTGGAGCGAGAGAACCTCGACGACTCACAGCAGCAGCGCGTGCACCGCATCCGCACCGCCACCGAACGGGCCGTGCGGATGATCCGCGACCTGCTCGACTTCACCCAGGTGCGCCACGGCGACTTCCCCCTCCAGCTCCAGGCCGCGGACTTCCATGCCCTGGTGGAGACCGCCGTCGAGGAGGCCCAGACTCGCGCCCCCGGACGTGTCTTCCAGGTCACCTCCACGGGCGACGGCGCGGGGACCTGGGACGCGGACCGGCTCGTCCAGGTGGTGAGCAACCTGCTGGGCAACGCGCTGACCTACGGCGACCCGGCCGCCCCCATCCAGGTGCGCAGCCAGGGGACGGGGGACACGGTGGTGCTGGAGGTCCACAACGAGGGCCCCCCCATCTCCCCGGAGCTGCTGCCGCGCCTCTTCGCCCCCCTGGAGCGCGGCACCGCCCACCAGGGAGACCGCGCGAACCGCAGCATCGGCCTGGGGCTCTTCATCGTGCGGCAGGTGGTGCACGCCCACGGCGGCACCGTGAGCGTGACGAGCCTGCCGGAAGCAGGCACCACCTTCACCGTGCGCCTGCCACGCCACTCCCCCGCTTCGCGGCCTGGCCCACCGCCCGGGTGAACTGGTCGATGTCATAGGGTTTCAACAGCAACTCGATGACATCCGGACCGGTGTACGCCTTCGCGCCCTCGCGGTTGGTGGTGGTGAGCACGAAGGGGATGCCCGCGGCGGCCGGGTTCGCGGCCAGCTTCTGGAACGCGCGCCAGCTCAAATCAAACGGCACGCTGATGTCGTAGACGATGACCGCCGGCGCCGTCACCTTCACCAGCGTGGCGAAGTCCAGGGGGCCGCGGATGACGTCCTGCACGCGCACGCCCTTCGTCTGGAAGCCCGCCCCGTCGAGCACCTCCTCCAGCGCCTCGATGAGGTCCTCGCTCCCGTTGAGCACCAGCACGGTGGGTCGCTTTTCCATGCGGGGAAGGTGCGTCCTCCTGCCCGGGTGAAAAGCGTCCCAGGGCCCGCGGATGTAGCGCATCCGACAGAGGCGCCGGTCGCCCGGACGGCCGTCAGGCGTGGGCCACCACAGGCCCCGCGCGAGGCAGCCGCACCCGGAACGTCGCCCCCTGCCCCAGGGTGCTCGTCACCGCCACCTCGCCGCCGTGCGCCTCCACGATGCGATGCAGGCGATACAGCCCCAGCCCCAACCCACCGTAGTTGCGCGTGGGCACCGCGCGCTCGAAGCGGCGGAAGAGGCCGTCCACCCGGTCCGGCGCGATGCCGATGCCGTGGTCGCGCACCACCAGCCAGGCCGTGTCCTGGTCCGCCCGGACCTCCAGCTCCACGGGCTTGCCCGGACCGAACTTCACCGCGTTCACCAACAGGTGCGTCACCACCTGCCCCAGCCGCAGCGCGTCCCAGTGGCCCACCGCGGACGCCACGTCGCGCACCACCAGCAGGCACCCCGCGCGCGCCGCCAGCTCCTCCGAGCGCAGCACCACGTCCCGCACCACCTGCCCCAGGTCCACGTCCTCCAGGTTCAGCCGGGGCGCGTGGCCCTGCATCTGCGACACGTCCAGCAACCCCTCCACCAGGTCCGCCAGCCGCTGCACCTGCCGGTCCGCCGCCACCAGCGCGCGCTCCAACCGCTCCGGCGCCACCTGTCGCTCGTGCTTCAGCGCCGCCGCCGTGCCCTGCACGCGCAGCCGCAGCGCGGCCAGGGGCGTGCGCAATTCGTGCGCGGCCACCGCCAGGAACTCGTCCCGCACGCGCACCGCCTCGCGCGCCTCGCGGTACAGCCGCAGCTGCTCCGTCACGTCGCCAATGATGCCCGCCATGCGCACCGGCCGGCCCTGCGCGTCGCGGATGGCCCGGCCCCGGCTCACGCACGAGCGGTAGCCCCCGGCCTCGTGCTTCAGCCGGAAGGACACGTCGTAGGGCGTGCCCTGCTCCAGGTGCCGCGCCAGCGCGGACGCCACCTCGTCCCGGTCCTCCGGGTGCACCCGCGCCAGGAAGGCCTCGGAGGTCCCCGGAAAGTCCTCCGGCTTGAGCCCCAGCATCTCCAGGAGGCGCGGGCTCCAGTACATGCGCTGGTTGCGCACGTCCCAATCCCACACACCGTCATAGGAGCCGGACACCACCAGCCGGTAGCGCTCCTCGCTCTCGCGCGCGGTGCGCTCGGCCTGCTCCAGCAGTCCCACCCGCCGCTCCAACTGGCGCACCATCGAATACAGGTGCGTCTCCGTGGACAGCTCGCCGGGCACGGGCGCGGGCAGGGGCCCCTCCGCGCGTGACTCGCGCAGCAGCATGGCCACCAGCTCGTCATCCCCCTGCGCGCGCCGCACGAAGCCGTTGGCCCCCACGTTGGCGGCCATGCGCAGGTCCAGCTCGTCCGGCGCGGTGGCGTGCGTGAGGATGACCGGCACGCGCGCGAGCTTGGGGTCCTGGCGCAGGGCCAGGCACAGCCGGAAGCCGTCCAGCCGGGGCATCAGCACGTCCGCCAGCACGATGTCCGGCGGATGCCGCCGCGCCAGCTCCAGCGCGGACATCCCGTCCTCGGCTTCCATGAGCTCGAAGCGGAAGGGCGCCAGCGCCAGCTGCAGGAGCTTGCGGTAGACGGGGTCGTCCTCCGCCACCAGCACCCGCAGCCCGGCCCGGCGGTCCTCCGCATCCCGCACCTCCCGCGGCAGGGCCCGGCGCACCGCGTCCACCCGGGCCCCCAGCGACATTCCCGGCGCGAGGCCCCCCGCCACCGGCAGGCCCGACCGCCGCAAGGCGTCCTGCTCGGCCGGCGGCGCCTCCGCCCAGAGGGAAGCCCCGGACGCGGCCAGCGCCTCACGCAGCGCGTCCAACTGCCCCGCCGCCGAGGCCAGCAGCGCCCCCGCCGCCAGCACCAGGTGCACCGGCGAGGACTCGCGCAGCGCCTGCACCAGCGGCTCCACCCCCTCCGCCAGCAGCACCCGCCAACCCTGCCCCTGGAACGCCAGGGACAGGAGCTCCCGATGAGGGCCCGGGGCTTCGACGAGCAACAGGGTGGGCTTCATTGGGGGCGGAAGGAGGAAGACGGGCGCGGGCGACAGGTCGTTCTGGGAGGCGGGACCCCAACGGCCCGCCACCAGGGTGTGGAAAGGGCGCAGTCTGGTGACAGGGGCCTCCGAGTCAAGGCAACCCTTTGGAAGTGTTGGAAGTTGGAAGGCCACGAACCAGGGAGACCCGCCGCTAGCCTGCCGCGTCACTGGTACAACCGGGCTACAGGTACACTTCGTTTGCACGGGCGCGGGCGACGTGGCGCGGCGGGTGTGTTATTCGACCGCGCATGGGTGCCAAGAAAGTCACGGCGCAGGAGAAGCTGACCGGGTTCCAGGATCGGATTCGCGCCGCGGGGCTGCGCAGCACCGCCCCCCGCGTGGCCGTGCTGCGCAAGCTGGAGACCGCCACCGCCCCCATGAGCCACGCGGACCTGGTGGAGGAGCTGGGCGGCGAGGGCTACGACCGCGTCACCATCTACCGCAACCTCACCGACCTCACCGAGGCCGGACTCGTCGTGCGCGCCGACCTGGGCGACCACGTCTGGCGCTTCGAGCTCAAGCGCGCCGGCGCCACCGAGCACACCAACAACCACCCCCACTTCACCTGCACCGACTGCGGCACCGTCGCCTGCCTCCCCGAGGAGTCCGTGCGCCTCACCACCGCCCGGGGCGTCCCCCGCGCAGTGTCGCAGCGCGCCGTGGAAGTGCAGCTGCGCGGCCTCTGCGACCGCTGCGAGTAGGGCCCCCCCTCCCCTCCCCTCCCGCTGGGCAACCGGACTGGCGAGCCCCTGCTGGGGATGTGCTCACTGGTAGGCATACGCCTACACATGAGCTTCCGCTCTCCTGACCCCGGGTACAGATTCGTCCTGGCGAAGGCGGGGACCCGCCGTTCCGGCTCGGGGGACGGTGCGGGCGCTCCAGGGTTCGCAGGGGGATTGGGATGGAAGCCCATCACACGTTGCTGGTCGTCGACGACGACATGGACATCCGGGATGCGCTCCAGGACGCGCTGGAGCTGGAAGGCTACGCCGTGCAGCTGGCGGCGGACGGGCTGGAGGCGCTGGAGCGGCTGCGCTCATCCGAGCCCCGGCCACAGCTCATCCTCCTGGACCTGATGATGCCGCGCATGGACGGCGTCGCGTTCCGCGAGGCGCTGCGCCACGAGCGCGCGTGCTCGGACATCCCGGTGGTGGTGGCCAGCGCGGACCTGGACGTGCGCGACACGGTGGATGGAATGGGCGTGGCGGGCTACCTGCGCAAGCCTTTGGACCTGTCCGCGCTGCTCACCACCGTGAAGCAGCTGTGCCTGCCCGTCTGAACGTTGAGCAAGGACACGAAATCCATCCACGAAAGGGAGCGGGACCATGAAGAAGCTCATCATCGCGGCAGTGATGTGTCTGGGAACGACTGCCTTCGCGCAGGAAACCACCGGCACGCCGGAGAACCCGGGGCCGAGCGCGCCCAGTTCGCGTCAGCACGGTCGCCGGTCCACGGGCATCGAGGCCCAGCAGGTGGGCCCCGCCATCGGTGACGCCGCGAAGAGCGTCGTGGGCGCGCAGACCTCCAAGGAGGAGGCGGCGCAGACGGGCGTGTGGAAGGAGAAGCACGCCTTCAACATGGAAGGCACCGTGAAGGCCAAGGACAAAGACGACATCACCCTGGCGCGCAAGGACACGCTGCCGGAGGTGAAGCTGGAGGTGCGCGACAAGACGAAGGTGACCCTGGACGACCAGCCGGCGAAGGTGAGCGACCTGCCGGAGGGCGCCAACGTGCGCGCGAAGTTCCAGCTGGAGGGGGATGACTCCGTCGCGCTGGAGCTGAAGGCGACCTCGCCCAAGCCCAAGAAGTAGTCCGGCGGTCGGACCGGTTCTTCAATGCCTCACACCGGGCCCGCTTCCCACCGAGGGAGCGGGCCCGTCGTCTTCGCGGGAAGAAGCCGGGACGCCATAAGCAGGGCTACGTGCTCGATACAGGGCCCGGCGTTCTCTGAGACTCCTCTCACGGACGTCTCAGGATGCGCTCGCGCCGGGTCTCTACCGTGCCTCGCATGGTGGTTGCCCTGACCGCGTTGCTGCTCGCCGCCTCGCCCGCACCGACTCCGATGAGCTTCGCGGAGGCGCTCGCGCTGGCGGAGCGTGCCCCCCTTCCCGCCGCCGCCGCGCGCGCCGTGGTGTCCCAGCGCACCGAGGCGTCCCGGGTCTCTTCGCTGTCCAACCCGCAGCTCGTGGTGGAGCCCGGCTGGCGGCGTTCAGCCGCGGCGGGGAGCGGACTGGACCTGCGCGTCGGCGTGGCCCAGCCGTTCCACCTCTCCGGCCTCGGCACCGCGCGCAAGGAGGCCGTGCGGCTGGAGACCCGGACGTTGTCGGAAGAGGCGCGCTCCGCGCTGTTGGCCCGCCGGCTGACCGTCGCCGAGGCCTGGCTGTCGCTGTGGGCCGCCGAGCAGGCCCGGTCGCGCGCGGCCGAGGAGGTGCGGCTCGCTGACGAGTTTCACGAGAGGGTGGAGTCCGCGGCGGCGCTGGGTGCGGCGACGAAGCTGGACGTGGCGGAGGCCGCGACCTACGCGGCCGATGCGCGACTCACGGAGCTGGACGTCCAGGGCGTGGCCGTGGCGCGCCGCGCGGAGCTCTCCCAACAGGTGGGCGCGCGGCAGGCGGTTTCCGTCACCGCGACGGGCCCGCTGCCCGAAGTGGCCCTGCCCCCGGAGTCGCGGTGGCCGGCGTTGCAGGAGCGGGCCGCGGACCTCCCGGAGGTGACCTTTCGCATGTCGCTGGCCCGCGCGGAGCGTGCCCGCGCGGACGAGGCGAAGGCGGCCAAGGGGTTCCAATTGCAGCTCGGCGCCGCGGCCCTGCGCGAGTACGACGGCGCGGTGGGAGCAGTGGCCACGGTGGGCCTGACGCCTCCCGTGTTCGACCACGCCGAACGCGAGCGCGGCACCCTGCTGGCGAACGCCGCGCGGCTGGAGGGTGAAGGCCTGGAGGCCGCCGCCGCGGCGGCTTCAGCGCTGGCGCTCGCGCTCCACGAGGTGGAGCACTCCCACGAGGTGGTGGAGGTGCTGCGCGGCACGCTGCTCCCCGGCGCCGAGGAGGCGGCGAGGCTGGGCGAGCTGCTCTTCCGCGCCGGAGACACCACGGTCCTCGAAGTGGTGCGCCTGCGGCGCGCGCTCACCCACGCTCGCATCCGCCTGGGCCATGCGCTGGCGGAGGAGGCGCTGGCGCGCGTGCGAGCCCGGCTCCTCATCGATGCGCTCGCTGCGTCCGCCACGAAAGAAGCCACCCCCTGAGCACGGCCTGCCTCGCGCCGCTCCACCGCGGCGCTTCGCACCGGCTCCCTCATTCCACGCCGACACACCTGGCGCTCCTGCCCCGGAAGGCGCTGCACCATGAAACACGTCCTGCTCCACACCCTGCTGCTGGCAACCGTCCCGGGTTGCGCCTCACCGAAGGAGGAGCCCCCCGCGACCGCCCGTCTCGAGGCGCCCCGCCCCAGCTCCGCCTCCGCGTGGGTCCAGCCCCGTCCCGCCCGAGGCGTTCCGCTGACGGAGGCCCCCGCCCGCGTGCTGCCCTCGCCTGAAGGCGCCGCCGTGGTGGGCGTGCCCCTGCGAGCCAGCGTGTCCCGCGTCGCGGTACGCCCCGGCCAGCAGGTGAAGAAGGGCCACGTGCTGATGGAGGTGCGCATGCCCGAGGCCGTCCAGGCCGCGGGACGGCACCAGGCGGCGACGCTCCGTCGTGAGGCCTACGCCAGGCGGCGGGAGCAGCTGCTCGCCCTCCAGGCACAAGGCATGGCGCGGCTGACGGAGCTGGCCGAAGCCGAGACCCAGCTCGCGGAGGCCCAGGCCGAAGCACAGGCCGCGCTCGCGCTGCTCGCGGTGGCGGGACTCAACGCCGCGGACGCCGCCGCCGTGGCGCGCGGGGGCCCGGTGCCGCTGCGCAGCCCCGTGGAGGGCATCGTCACCGAGGTCTCCGGCGTGCTGGGAGAGACGCGTGAAGGCGGAGGCGCGCCACTGGTGCGCATCATGGGAGGGGGTGAAGCCCTGCTCGAAGCCCGCTTCGCCCGCCCCCTCCCCGCCGAGGCGCGCTTCGAGCTGGTGCTCCCCGGAGAGGCCCCGCTGCCGCTGAAGGAAGCCGGCCGCGCGCCCGCCATGGACCCGCGCGATGGCACCACGGCCACGTGGTTCATCCCGGAGCCACCGCGCGCCCTGCCCTCGGGCCTCACCGGCAGGGTGCGGGTGCGCGCGGACAGCCTGCCGGGCGTGAGCGTCGTCCCCGCGAGAGCGCTGCTGCTGGAGTCCGGCCAGGCGGAGGTGCTGGTGCGCACGGCGGCCGGCTTCCGCCGTCAGCCGGTGGAGGTCGTGGCCACCTCCGGCGCGGAGGCCCTGGTGCGCGGCGCCGGAGAGGGAGACGTGGTGGCCGCGGACGCGGAGTCCCTGCTCCTGGCCGAGGGCACGCGATGATTGCCCGCCTCGTGGAGGCCAGCGTCCGGCATCGCGTCCAGGTGCTCGTGCTGACGGCGGTGCTCGCCATCGCCGCGGGCGCGGTGGCGTGGCGCCTGGAGCTGGACGCGCTGCCCGACATCACCACCAACCAGGTCCTCATCCTCACCCGCGCCCCGGGCCTCACGCCGGAGGAGGTCGAGCGGCTCGTCACCCGTCCCATCGAAACCGCGCTCGGCGGCATCCCCGGCCTCGTCGAGCACCGAAGCCTCTCCCGCTACGGCATCTCCTCCGTCACCGCCGTCTTCGAGGACTCCGTGGACGCCTACCGCGCGCGCCAGGGCGTGCAGGAGCGCCTCAACGGGCTCGCCTCCAGCCTCCCGCCCGGCGTGGAGGCGCCGGAACTCGGTCCCCTCACCGGCGGACTCGGGGAGGTCTTCCACTTCACGCTGGGCTCCCCCCTGCGCACCCCCGCCGAGCTGCGCGAGCTGGCCGAGTTCCGCGTGGCCCCGCTCCTGCGCGCCGTCCCGGGCGTCGTCGAGGTGAACAGCTGGGGAGGCCAGCAGCGCACGCTGGAGGTGCGCGCGGACGCGGCGAAGCTCGCGGCGCGCGGGCTGACCCTCTCCGACGTGCGGGGCGCGTTGGAGGAGGCCTCGGGCGCCGTCCCCGGAGCCGCCCTCCCCGCCGGAGAGCGCCAGGTCCTGGTGCGCGCGGTGGCCCGTCCCCCGGGCGCCACGGAGCTGGGCGGCGCCATCATCCGCACGCCCGGCGGCGCCACCGTGCGCGTGTCGGACGTGGCCGAGGTCGTCCCAGGCGCCCTGCCCCGCATCGGCACCGCCACCGCCAATGGCCGGGGCGAGACCGTCTACGTCATGGTGCAGATGCTCCGCGGCGCCAACGCCCTGGACGTGGTGGAGGCCCTCCACGCCCGCATGCCCGACGTGAAGGCCGCGCTCCCGGAGGACGTGCGGGTGGACCTCGTCTATGACCGGGGCGTCCTCGTGCGCGGCACGCTGCGCACGGTGGCGAAGAACCTCGCCGAGGGCGGCCTGCTCGTCATGGCGGTGCTGCTCGCCCTGCTGGGCAGCCTCCGGGCGGGCCTGCTCGTCGCCTCGGCAATCCCGCTGTCCATGCTGGGGGCCGCCATGGGCATGGTGCTGCTGGGCATCCCCGGCAACCTGATGAGCCTGGGCGCCATCGACTTCGGCCTCCTCGTGGACGGCGCGGTGGTGATGGTGGAGGGCGTGTTCCATCACCTGGGCCACGCACGCGGCCCGATGTCTCGCGAGGCGTGGCGCGACAAGGTGGGCTCGGTGACGGCCTCCTTGTCGCGGCCCGTGTTCTTCTCCGTGCTCATCATCATGCTCGTCTACGTGCCCGTGCTGTCGCTCACCGGCGTGGACGGGAAGATGTTCCGCCCCATGGCCCTCACGGTGGTGCTGGCGCTCGCCACCTCGCTGGTGCTGGCGCTCACCTTCATCCCCGCGGCGGCGAGCCTCGTGCTGCGTCCCCGGGACATCCCCGAGCGCGAGCCCTGGCTGGTGCGCGCCGTGGAGCGCGCCTACCGCCCGCTGCTGGAGCACGGCCTGCGCCACCCCGCCTGGGTGGCGTGTGGCGCGGGGGCCCTGCTCGTGCTGGGCGCGGTCCTCTACCTGCGCGCCGGCATCGAGTTCACCCCCCAGCTCAGCGAGGGCGACCTGGTGGTGCAGACGACGCGCGGGGGAGACATCGGACTGGAGTCCTCCGCGCGGGAGGCCGGCCGGCTGGAGGCCGCCCTGCTGCGCCACGTCCCCGAGGTGACGCAGGTGGTGTCACGCGTGGGCAGCCCCGCGGTGGCCACCGACATCATGGGCCTGGAGCAGGCGGACGTCTTCGTCACCCTCAAGCCGCGCGAGCAGTGGCGCCCCGGGCTCACCCCCGAGACACTGGTGGAGGACATGCAGCGCGCGCTCGATGCCCACGCTCCCGGAGGGGAGCCCTCCTTCACGCAGCCCATCCAGATGCGCTTCAACGAATTGCTCGGAGGCTCCGTCGCCGACGTGGCGGTGAGCCTCTACGGCGAGGACCTGCGCGAACTGCACCGGCTGGCGGAGGCCGTGGCCGCCAAGGTGACGGGCGTGAAGGGCGCGGTGGACGTGCGCGTGCTCGCGCCGCCCGAGGTGTCCCTGCTGGAGGTGGAGCCCCGTGCGCTGGACGCCGCGAGCGTGGGCTTCTCCGTGAGGCAGGTCCTGGAGGCGGTGCAGGGGGTGCGCACGGGCCTGGAGGTCGGCGCCACCTTCGACGGGCCCGTGCGCGTGCCCATCGTCCTGCGGCTCGGAGCGAATACGGAGGCCTTCTCGCTGGAGTCCCTGCCGCTGCCCACCGCGTCGGGGAGCCTGGTGCCGCTGTCCCGCGTGGCGGACGTGCGGCTGACCTCCGCGCCGGCGCTGGTGAACCGGCAGGAGGGACAGCGCCGGCTGGTGGTGGGCTTCAACGTGCGCGGCGCGGACCTGGGCACGGTCGTGGAGACCGCCCGGGCGCGCGTGGCGGCGGAGGTCCCGCTCCCGCCCGGCTACCGCGCCGTCTGGGGCGGCCAGTACGAAACGCTGACCGCAGCCACGCGGCGGCTCTCGGTGGTCATCCCCGCGGTGGCGGTGCTCATCGTGACGGTGCTCATCGCGGCCTTCGGGCGGCCGAGGCCGGCGCTCATCATCTTCACGCACGTCCCCTTCGCCTGCGTGGGCGGCATGCTGGCGCTGTCGCTGCGAGGCATGCCCGTGTCCATCTCCGCGGCCATCGGCTTCATCGCCCTGTCGGGCATCGCGGTGCTCAACGGCGTGGTGTGGGTGTCGCGCCTGCTGCACCATGAAGCGGCGGGCATGCCGGTGAAGGAGGCCGTGCGCCTCACCGCGAGCGAGCGGCTGCGCCCGGTGGTGATGACGGCGCTGGTGGCCGCCCTGGGCTTCGTGCCCATGATGCTGGCGCGGGGCATGGGGGCGGAGGTACAGCGGCCCCTGGCCACGGTGGTGGTGGGCGGGCTGGTGACGTCCACGCTGCTCACCCTGGGCGTGCTGCCCTCGCTCTATCCGTGGCTGTCCCGGCGCCGCACCCGGACCGGGCCCCTGCCCACGGCACCGGAGGAGCCCGCATGAAGCTGCTGCTGGTGGAGGACGAGGAGCGCATGGCCCTGCTGCTGCGCCGGGGGCTGTCCGAGGCGGGCCACCAGGTGGACGTGTGCGAGCGGGGCGAGGACGCGCTCCAGCAAGGCATGGACGTGCCGTATGACGTCGTGCTGCTGGACTGGAACCTGCCGGACCTGGACGGGCTCGCGGTGCTGCGGCGCTGGCGCGAGCGCGGACTGCGCACCCCGGTGATGCTCCTCACCGCGCGCGGCACGGTGGGCGAGAAGGTGGTGGGGCTGCGCGCCGGCGCGGACGACTACCTTGCGAAGCCCTTCGCCTTCGAGGAGCTGCTCGCGCGGCTGGAGGCCCTGCACCGCCGGGGCGACACGGGCACGCCGGTGCGGAACATCGGCCCGCTGGTGCTGGACGCCCGCCGGCGGGTGCTGCGGCACGGGGACCAGGAGCAGCCGCTCACCGGGCGCGAGTTCGCCCTCTTCCAGGAGCTCGCGGGGCACCTGGGCGAGGTGCACTCGCGCTCGGAGCTCCTCATGCGCGTGTGGGGTGACGCCTTCGACGGGCCCCCCAACATCGTGGATGTGTACGTGGGCTACCTGCGCGGGAAGCTGGCCCGGCTGGGAGCGGGGAGCGCGGTGTCCATCCAGTCCGTGCGCGGGGTGGGCTTCCGGCTGGTGCGGGGGGAGTCGCCGTGAGGCTGGCCGTGCGGCTGTGGCTGCTGGGCGCGCTCGTGCCGGTGCTGGGCGTGGTGCTGGCGTTGCTGCTGGCGGGCCAGCTCTTCGAGGCGTACCTGGAGCGCGTGGTGGACGACGCGCTGCTGTCGCAGGCCGCCACGGAGGCGGTGAGCCTCTTCGACGGCCCCGGAGGGGAGCCCCACCTGCACATGGAGGATTCGCCGCTCTCGGGCCTGGTGCAATCCTTCGCGCCGGTGGCGGAGGTGTACGGGCCGGACGGGCGGCGCGTGCTGTCCTTCCCGCCCACGGCCGACACGTCCGGAGAGCGGCTCCAGCGGCCCCCCGACACGGACGCGCCCCGGCTGGAGACAGTGCGCGAGGGCGACGCGCCGCTGCGCCGCGTGACGGTGCGCGTGGTGTCTCCCCGGGGCATGCCGTACGTGCTGCGGCTGTCCGCGTCACTGGCGTGGCAGGAGACGGCGGTGCGCGCCTTCCATGGCATCACCCTGGGGCTGGCCGGCCTGCTGGGGCTCGTGTTCTTCGGCCTGCAGACCTGGCAGGCGCGGTGGCTGGAGCGCAGGCTCGCGGAGCTGCGCGGCCTCATCACCCACCTGCGCGAGGGCCTCTGGTCCGGAGCACCCGCGGGAGGGACGGCCAGGGACGAGGTGGCGGAGGTGGAGGCCGCGCTGCGCGAGGCCGCGAAGCGCCTGTCGTCCGCGCGCGAGGCCCAGGAGCAGCTCATCGCCCGCGCCGCGCACGAGCTGCGCACACCGCTGGCGCTCATGCGCACCCAGCTGGACCTGGCGCTGTGGAAGGAGCGCGATGGCGCCGAGCTGCGCGAGTCGCTGGAGGAGACCCGCCGCGAGGTGGAGCGCCTGTCCCTCCTGGCGGGCAACCTGCTGGACCTCGCCTCCTTCGGCCGTGGCGCGTGGGAGGTGAAGCCCGAGGACCTGCGCGTGCTGCTGGAGGATTCGTCGGCGGCGGCGCGAGCCCAGGCGGAGGAGCAGGGCGTCTGGGTGACGGTGGAAGCGCCGGAGCCAGCGCCGTGTCCCGTCCACGCCAGCTCCGTGCGGCAGGCGGTGGACAACCTGCTGGCCAATGCGCTGCGCTTCGCCCCGAGCGGCACGGAGATCACGCTGCGCGCGGAGCGGCACGACGGCCTGTGGCGGCTGGCCGTGCGGGACCGGGGGCCCGGCATTCCTCCGGAGCACCGGGAGAAGGTGTTCACCCCGTTCTACCGCGCGGAGCCCTCCGGCCGAGGCGCGGGCCTGGGGCTCGCGGTGGTGCAGGAGGTGGCCCGGCGGCACGGCGGCCGCGCCTTCGTGGCGGAGCCCCAGGGCCCTGGCGCCGAGGTGGTGATGGAGCTGCCCGAGGCGGGACCGGCCACGAACTGACGGCCCTCACTTCACTGCCCTTCCAGGGTCGCCCCATGCCCTGACTGGGAAGAAAATTGCCCTCTCCCCAGGGAATGCCGCACGGACAGCCTGCTCTCCGGGGCGGGTACGCCGCTTGCTTAGGTGGCGCGTACGCGTAGGGAGACCATGGTGAATCGACGACTGCTGGGGCTGGGCGTGTGTGCGGGTGCGGTGATGCTGTCGGCGTGGGGGTGCGGCGGGACGGATTCGCCCACGACCCCCATTGATGACACGAACAATGTCGACCCGAGGCCAGGGGTGGATGCGGGGACCGGCGGCGACACCGACGCCGGGACGGACGTGGACGCGGGCACGGACGCCGGCACCGACGTCGATGCGGGCACGGATGCGGGGACCGATGCCGGAACGGATGCGGGCACCGACGGCGGCACGGACGCGGGCACGGTGGTGGATCCGTGGCCAGAGGATCCGGTGACGAACTATTCGGACCGCTACGGCATCGGCAGGGTGAAGTCGGTCGGCATCGACCTGGGCAAGAACATCTGGGTGCTGGACGGCGACCGCATTGGCGTCGTGCGCGCGGACACGCAGAAGCTGGTCTGGGTGTCCGGCGCCGTGGGCCAGGCGGCCACGGGCCAGCCCTCCACCGTCATCTGCGGCGGTGAGGCGGGCCGCGCCTACGTGGGCTACAACGCGCCGGGCCTGGGCGAGGATCCGGAGTGGCCGGACATCCACCCCAACTTCATCGTCACCGCGAAGCCGTGCGAAGTCGCGGTGAACGAGACCACCTGCTTCCCCTTCAGCACGCGTCGGCTCAACCTCTACACGCAGGGTGACGTGGATGCGGTGAAGCTGGACGCCAACGGCCAGGTCGCCCTCGAAAGCCACATCAACCAGTCACGCCGTGCCAACATCGACGCGAACGGCAAGCCCTTCATCCAGACGGGCCCGACCGTGGTGGACGGCGTCAGCCTGGGCATCCGCAACAGCAACGACCACCACTTCGACGAAGACCGCGCCATGGTCAGCTGCACGTCCGTGCTGCGCGGCCCGAACAAGGGCGACGTCTTCTTCGGCACCAACCACGGCGTCGTGCGCCTGCGCGGCCTGACGTTCAACGCCCACCGGCACCCGGTGTGGTTCAAGAAGGATCCTGAGAAGCCCAACTCCCAGGGCTCGCAGCAGGCGGGCTACACCTACGGACTGGGCATCTCGCCGTCGGGTGACGTGCTCATCGCGAACGACTGGAACTTCGGCACCGTCACGCCCGACACGAAGATGGAGACCTGGGACGACACCACCACGCCCACCATCAACCAGCAGAAGGTGAAGTCCTCGTTCCTTCAGGACCTCAACTCCCAGGAGGAGTTCGACTTCTGGCGCGGCTTCCAGCAGACGACGGACAACAAATACTACCTGGGCAGCAGCACCTACGGCCTGTGGGAGATGACCATCGGCTCGGCTGGCAATCCCTCCCAGAGGGGCACGCGCATCGGCGCGGACGTGCCGGCGCTCGGCAGCATCAACACGCTGGCCTCCACGAATGACGGCTCGCTCTTCATCGGCACCAACGCGGGCGGCCTCTACCGGCTGACCCCGTCCAAGACGGTGGAGAAGGTGGCGAACGTGCGCGGCAACAAGGTGCTCCAGTTGGTGTACGACGGCTCTGGCACCTCCGGCCTGCTGCTGGTGCTGACGTCGGAAGGCCTGACGGTCCTGCGCGGCTACTGAGCAGGACTCCCACCTTGACGCCGGGGCGGCGCGCATGTCGCACCCGGCGCCACGGAGGGGAAGGCCGCCTGGAAGGCGCGGGAAATGTTCTGGAGGGAGGCCCGGTTCTGCTTCCGCCCCCTGCCTTCGCGCAAGGGGGCAGGCGGGCCGGGCCCCCGGGCTTCACGGCCCACCGGACTGCTCTCTACAATCGCCCTCGCCCCGCCGGAGGAATCCGAACGCATGCGCTTGAGACTCGCCCGCCGCCGTCACGCCGCTGGTGCCACCTCCTCCCTCGCCCTCTCCGAGGCAGTGGAGCCCCACGGCCGCAACGAGCTCCAGGCGCGAGGCCCCGACCCCTTCCGGCCGGACCGGCGCCTGCGCTGGCGCGACCACTTCGTCCTCACCGAGCACCTGCTCCAGTTGGACAGCATCCACCCGGAGCACGACGGCCTGCGCATCGCGCAGCTGTCGGACGTGCACGTGGGCCAGGCGACCAGCGACGTGCGCATCCGCCGCGCGGTGGCCGCGGTGAACGAAGCCGCGCCGGACCTGGTGTTCCTCACGGGCGACTACGTCACGCACAGCCCCAAGCCGCTGCCGCGCGTGCGCCAGCTGCTCCAGGGGCTCAACGGCCCCGTCTTCGTGGTGATGGGCAACCATGACCACTGGGTGGACGCGCCCTACCTGCGCATGTCCTTCGAGGCGCTGGGCTACACGGTGCTCCAGAACGAGCACCGCGTGGTGCACGTGAAGGGCGCGCCGGTGACGGTGCTGGGCATCGACGACGGGCTCACCGGCATGGAGGACGTGGAGGCCACCTTCCGGGGCGCGCCCTCGTCCGGCACGCGGCTGGTGCTGGCCCACACGCCGCCCACCGCGGACAAGCTGCCCGCGCACGCGGGGCTGGTGCAGTTCTCCGGGCACACCCACGGCGGGCAGTTCATCGTCCGGGGCCTCACGGAGGCCCTCTTCCGCCGCGCGGGCCAGCCGTACATCCGCGGCCACTACCGGGTGAACGGCAACCACCTGTACGTGAACCAGGGGCTGGGCTTCGGCTTCGGCGGGCCGTACCTGCGCCGGGGCAGCACGCCGGAGGTCGCCTTCTTCACCCTGCGCACGCAGCAGGCCGCCCACGTCGGGACGACCTGATCCACGAGCAGGACGGCGCGCCCGCCTTCAGCGCAGGGGCGCGCCCAGCTTCATGCCGCCCAGGGCGTTCTCGCGCTTCTTGCGCGACAGGCTGAAGGGGCCGGGCCCGAAGTAGACGATGAGCAGGGCGCCACCCGCCATGGAGAGGTTCTTCATGAAGTGGATGAGGTTGTTCTGCGCCTGGACCGGGTCATCCATCTTCCAGAAGTGATGGACCATGAAGGCGGACGCCACCAGGAACACCGCGAGCATGGCCGCGCCCAGGCGGGCGAAGGTGCCCAGCAGGACGCACAGGCCCCCCACCACCAGCACACCGCCGGACACCAGCACCGCCGTCTTCGGGTCGGGCACGCCGGACGCCTGGGCGTAGGCCGTGAGGGCCTGGAGCTGGATGAAGTGATTGAGCCCGCTGGTGATGAAGATGACCGAGAACAGCAGCCGTCCCAGCGGTGCGAGCAGCCCCATGAATGACCTCCATGCCTCCGGCGTGTCCTCCCTCAACGCGGACGGGTCGGTGTCATTCTCCAGATAGGCACGGATGGGCGGGCGGACAGCCATCCCCCGCTCCCCTGCCCGCTCCCCTGACGGGTGGACAACCGGTCCGTCCCCGGGGTGACGCACCGGCGGGCTGCGACAACTCGCCACAGTGTGCTGGGACGGGGGGACGCTAGGGTGCCCACGCCTTGAGAACCCCCACCCTGGCCCTCCTGAGCGCCGCGCTCCTCCTCGTGCCCACCGCCCCGGCCTGGGCCTGCGCGAGCTGTGCGTGTGGGGACCCCACCCTCACGTCGATGGGAGGCGAGCAGCCCTTCGAAGGGCGCCTGCGGCTGTCCACGATGCTGCGCGCGTGGGGCCACACGGAAGGGGTGACGGGCGTGGACGCGCAGCGGCTGCGCGAGCTGCGCATGGACGTGGCGGTGGCGTACGCACCCAGGCCCTGGCTGGTGTTGGCGGTGAACCTGCCGCTCCAGGCCCGCGAGGTCCAGGACGTGAGCCTGGGACTGGAGCGCGGCTGGGGGCTGGGCGACATCGACGTGACCGCGAAGGCGTTCGTGTGGAAGGACAAGGAGTTCTCGCCGGACCATCTCATCAGCGTGGTGGGCGGGGTGAAGCTGCCCACGGGCCCCAGGCTCCACGCGAGGGACGGCACGACGCTGGGCATCGACGCGCAGCCCGGAAGCGGCTCCGTGGATCCGATGGCGGGGCTGGCGTGGCAGGGCTTCCGGGGCAACTGGTCGTTCCTCGCGAGCGCCCTGGGCTTCCTGCCCTCGCGAGGGCGCGACGACTTCCGGTTGGGAGCATCGGTGCGCACGCAGGTGGCGGCGCAATACCAGCCATCCCCCCGGTGGGCGGTGCGGCTGGGCGTGGACACCCGGGCGGAGAAGGCGCCGGACACGAACGGCACGCCGGAAGAGGCCGGCGGAGGCTTCATCGCGTACGCGTCACCGGACGTCCTCTTCAGCCCGGGCATGGACGTGGTGGTGCAGGCCGGGGTGCGCATTCCTGTCGTCAACCAACTGCGCCGGGTGTCGTCCACGCCCATCGCGGTGCTCTCGCTCGCGTACGACCTGTGATGATCCGCTCCTCGTGTCTGGGATTGGCGCTGTTGGCCCTGAGCGCGTGCGGCGAGCGCGTGGACGGAATGACCGTCACGCTGGGCCTGGAGCACCGGGCCACCGCGCAGGGCGTGCAGGCGGCGGGCGGCGAGCGTTCCTTCACGCGAGCGGATGGCCAGGTGCTCACGCTGACGCGCGGCTACGTGACGTTGGGCAGCGTGGAGTTGAAGCCGTGCGAGGAGGCGCTGGGGTGGCGGCTCCTGAAGGCGCTGTCTCCCATTGGCACCGCGCACGCGCACTCGGTGGGTTCGCCGTTGAGGCTGGGCACGCCGCACGTCAGTGGCCTGGAGCGGCCGGACGGGAGCGTGCTGAAGCTGGGCACGGTGCGTCCGCCGCCGGGGCGCTACTGCCGGGCGAGGCTCACCTTCGAGCCCGCCGACGCGGACGCGGAGGGGCTGCCGGGAGCGGACAGCGGGGTGGACATGGTGGGGCACACGCTGTGGCTGGAGGGGACGCGGGTGCCCTCGGGCGGCGGTGAGCCCCAGCCCTTCCAGCTGGTGACGTCCAACCTGGCCACGGTGGACGTGGTGTTGGACGGGCTGACGCTGTCCGAGGACGAGCCGGCGGCCGAGCGAACCTTCGCGCTCGCCTGGGACACGTGGCTGGCCACGGTGGACCTGGAGTCACCCGGGGCGGCAGCCTCGGCGCTGGACACGGTGGCCCGCTCCGTGGCGATGTCCTCCGTCGCGCCATGACGTCCTCTCCGCCGCCCTCCTCCGAACCCTCGCTCCGGGCCCGCATCAACCTGGTGTGGCTCTTGAGGCTGCGCTGGGGCGTGCTGGTGGGGCAGGCGGTGCTGGTGGCGGTGGCGGTGTGGGGGCTGAAGCTGGCGCTGCCGGTGCCCGCGCTGGTGGCGCTCTTGGGCGTGGAGGCGGTGACGAACGCGGCGGTGCGCGCGGGGCTCGCGAGGGCGAGGCCGGTGGCGGAAGCGGCCATCTTCGGGCTGATGCTCTGGGACACGCTGGTGCTGACGGGGCTCTTGGCGTTGAGCGGCGGGACGCACAATCCCTTCACGGCGCTGTACCTGGTGAACGTGGCGCTGGGCACGGTGCTGCTGCCGCCGCGCCGCACGTGGGCGATGCTGGGCTTCACGCTGTTGGCGTTCGGGTCGCTGTTCGTGTTGCAGGACGTGACGCTGCCGGGGCTGGAGAGGCCAGACCACGCGGAGCTGATGCGACTGCACCTGAGCGGCATGTGGGTGGCATTCGCGGTGGCGGCGGGCTTCATCGTGTATTTCATCCAGCGAGTGACGCGAGCGCTGGCGCTGCGTGAGCAGGAATTGGAGCAGACGCGGGCAAGGCACGCGAGGCAGGAGAAGGTGGCCTCGCTGGCGACGCTGGCGGCGGGAGCGGCACATGAATTGTCCACGCCGCTGTCCACCATCGCGGTGGTGGCGAAGGAGCTGGAGCGAGCACTCGCGGCGTCACAGACGTCCGAGTCCGTGAGAGAGGACCTGAGGCTGATCCGTCAGCAGGTGGACCGCTGCCGGGACGTACTGGTGCAGATGTCCGCGGACGCGGGCCAGACGACGGGCGAGCCCTTCCAGGCGATTCCCCTGGAGCGGCTGGTGGAGGAGACGCTGTCAGAACTGTCCGGCCGGGAGCGCGTGAAGGTGGACGTGCCGGAAGCGTTGAAGGCGCACCCGGTCCACGGACCGCCAAGGGCATTGGCGCGGGTGCTGAGGGGCCTGGTGAAGAACGCGCTTCAAGCAACGCCCAAGGGTCGAGGCGTGGAGCTGCGAGTACTGCCGGAGGGCACGGGAGCGAGGCTGGAGGTGCGCGACGAAGGCCAGGGCATGCCGGAGACGGTGCTGACACGCGCGGGCGAGCCGTTCTTCACCACGAAAGCGCCGGGAGAAGGCATGGGCCTGGGACTGTTCCTGGCGCGCTCGCTGGCGGAGCAGCTGGGCGGGTCGCTGGAGCTGCGCTCGAAGGCAGGAGAAGGCACGACGGCGAGCCTGAGCCTGCCGGGCGCGGACGCGAAGGAGGCAGCGGCATGAGCACGGCCCCAGTGGATCAACGCCCCAGCCTGCTGCTGGTGGACGACGACAGCACCCTGCGTGAGCGATTGGCACGAGCCTTCCGCGAGCGCGGCTGGGACGTGACGACAGCAGGCAACCACGACGAGGCGATGGTCGCGGCAAGGCGCGAATCACCGGAGTACGCGGTGGTGGACCTGCGCATGCCGGGGCAAAGCGGTCTTGAGTTGGTGAGAGACCTGCTGGCGGTGGACGCGTCCACGCGAGTCATCGTGCTGACGGGTTACGGAAGCATCTCCACGACGGTGGATGCCATCCGGCTGGGAGCGGTGAACTATCTGCCGAAGCCGGCGGACGCGGACGACATCCTGGCGGCGTTCGCGAGGGCGGAAGAAGCCCCGAACGTCGCCGCCCCGGAGACGCTCCAGGCACCGTCCCTGGCCCGAGCGGAGTGGGAACACATCCACCGAGTGCTCGCGGACAGCGCCGGCAACATCTCCGAAGCCGCGCGAAAGCTGGGCATCCACAGAAGGTCGCTCCAGCGGAAGCTCCAGAAGTACCCGCCATCGCGCTGACGCAGGGTCTTCACTTCCGTTGCCGGACTCCGAGATCCATATTCAGGCGTTCCACGAATCGACCGGCTGCTTCTTGGCACCCACACCCATCTCCTCGCACCCCAACCTGATGTAAAAACCCTTGAACAGTGGAAAGAGTTCACCCAGGCGAAGCTTCTCGACACAAGCAAGTGCCGTGGCGCCCGCGCGTGACGCAGCCCCTGCCATAGGATCCAGGACGACAAGCCAATCACGACCCGTCCGGCGGCCGACAGTCCTTTCATGCTGGCACCAGCTGATGAACGGTTACCGCTCATCTATGCTCACTCCAACAAGGCAGCGTTGCGACGACCCGTTGAATCCGCCCCAATGCCGGCGTCAGCACGTTGCATCGGGTCGAGGGGACGAAGAGGCCAGCGGGGGCGGAACGAAACGAAGAGGCCCGGGGCTCCCGGCGGGAGGGGCCCCGAGCCTACGTCGCACCTGTCTGGCTCAGCCGATCGCTATCGTCCCGGGGAGGTGCTTTCCGCTGCCGTCCGTCCTGATCCAGTTCCAGTCGTAAGCCAATTCGAAGTTCGAATCCGGATTGGAGGCCATGTGGAGGATCGCCTCCATCGGGTCCCTCGGGCTGCCATCTTCGTTGAACATGTGGTCGATGGCGTTGTTGTGAGGCTCGCTCACTGCCTTGGACTTGGCCGCCACACGCCGCTGGATTTCCTTCACGTCGGCGGCGGTGAGGTTGAGGGTGATGGGCGCCTTGTGGTCGCGTGCGTACCGCGCCTTGTCACGGTCGCCCGTGAAGGAACGCACCAACTCCTCCCGGGCCTGGGGTTGGTTGGTATCGAACTTCAATTGGTACTTGTCCTCGCTCTCGATGGCGTTGTTGTTCTTGTCGTACTTCCGCTCGACGGTCACCTTCGGCTTGCCGCCGCCGTATTCGAAGTCCGCGGTCATCGACTTCGTCCCATCCGGATTGTGGATGATGAGGTATTCGACCGAGTTCTTCGCGCCCTCGCTTCCAATGCTGAAGGGTCCAATGTCGAGGCCGAGCTGGGAAGCCGACTCGAAGGAGACCTTGTCGATGCGAAGCGTGTTGGAGACGCCGGGGCCCTCCTTTTCGGGGATGCGTCCGTCCTTGGCGAAGGACTCGAACGCCTTCTTCCCGTCCTTGTTGGACAGGTCGAACTCGGCGGTGCGCAGCTTGTAGTCCTTCAGCGTGTCGGCGCGGCCCGCGCTCACTGACACCGGACCGACACCGAGGCTCACCTTGCCGTTGTTCTTGATGAACTCGGAGGGACCCGACGTCATGGTCAGCTTGTCGCCATTGCGACTCACCTCGATGGACATGCCCTTTCCCTTCGTCACCTCGCTGGAGAGGCCCAGCTCCGCGGCGCCATAGGAGAGGCCCTTTTCGAGCGAGTAGCCGGCGAACGTGCTCTGCTCCATCTTGAGGGAGGTGCCGTCCGGAATCGTTTCCGGATTGAGCGGATGCGGAGGCGCGATTTCGCCGCGCTTCAGCTTCTCGTAGTCTGCCTCCCGCATCGTCACTTCGTACTCCATGGACTTGCCGGCCTTGGCGCCGACAGTGACGGACGGGTCGACCCCCCCCACCTTGGCCTTGGAGTACTCGACCGTGCCGGACGCGGACACGGTCGTCTCGGCGGTGATGGTGACGGTGACGTTGCCGTTCTCCTTCTTCACATCCTTTTCGAGAGTGTCGCTGAACTCGACGGACACCGGTCCCGCCTGGCCGGGAACGGTCGTCTCGTGCGGTTCGGTCGTGACGGGGTTGGGGACGGAGCCTCCGCCGCCGTCCACCGCCGCGCTGTCCGCGACCATCATCTTCTGGAGCGCGGGGGATATCTTCGCGTCGGCCAGGGCCTGGGCCCGCTCGGGTGAGCCCGGCTCGGTGTTGAGCACCTTCGCGGCAGTGGTGCCCGGGATGGAGCCCGCCTCGGAGTACTGCGGCTGCTCCTTGAAGAGGGACTTCATGTCCTCGTAGCTCTTGCCGTTGCTCGGGTCGAGCACGCGGCCGCCCTGGCGCACGACGACGTGGCCCGCCTGTCCCTCCACGCCGCCGCGCGAGTCCTTCAGGAACACCATTTCCGAGCGGGCCTGGATCGCGGGCGAGCTCTTGTTCAGGAAGTCCGCCGCTTGGTCGAGGCAGTTGACCTTGCGGTCCTGGATGTTCTCGGTGAAGAGCGACGTCGCGGGCGCCTTCTCTTCGTCGGCCTTGGCCAAGCGGTTCGCCTTGCCATCCTGGGTGTCCTTGGTGGGCAGCGTGCCGGCGGGAGGCGAGCCTGGGGTCAGCTCGGGGCCCTTCGCGGGCGGGGCGCCGGCCTGGAAGGAGGAGCGGAACCGGTCCTCGCTGGGCGACTTCACCTGCTTGACCTGCCGCGCCTGTTCTTTCTGGCGGGCCTCCTCCGCCTGACGGGCCTGTTCCGCCTTGCGGAGGGCGACGGATGAATTGACACCAGAGCCTTCAGGGACTCGCGTACCGGACATGGGGGACCTTGAGGGAAAGAGATCGTTTCGCTCCTCAAGAGCGACCCACCTTGTCGCCGTCCCAAAAAAGGTCGGTCCCCGTGTCCACGGGTTCAACTCCTGTCTCCCCGACCCTCGGTGACGCGGGCTGGAGCGCTGCTACCAGTCGTCCTTCTTCCTCGGGAATTTGTTCTTGTCCGCGATGCGATGCGATGCAGCAGCGCGAAGTCCGTGAGCCGTCCGGCGGTGAGCGTCAAGGTAGTTGTCGCGTGAGAGGGTTCAGCCGATGTGCTTCAGCTCCTGCACTTCCGGTGAGGGGTTGAGGCGCACGGGGCCCGCGGGCGTCCAGTCGCGGGTGTCGCGGCTCCAGCGCTCGGGGTGACGTGCGCGGGCGCGCTGGTACACCTGGTGGCGCTGGGCGAGCAGGGCTGCATCGCGGCCGAAGTGTCTGTCGTCGGGCGTGACGAAGCGGATGGCGGAGTGCCGGTGCTCGGTGTTGTACCAGGCCACGAAACGCGCCACCCATGCATGAGCCTCCCCGACAGACGCGAAGGGGCGCTGAGGGAAGGAGGGGCGGTACTTCAGTGTACGAAAGAGGGCCTCGGAAAAGGCGTTGTCGTCCGAGACGCGGGGCCGGCTGAAGGAAGGCGCCACGCCCAGCCATTGCAGCGTCGCGAGCATCGTGGCGCCCTTCATGGGGCCGCCGTTGTCCGAGTGCAGCACCAGGCCCTGGGGGCAGCCTGCGGCCTGCCAGGTTTCGCGGATGAGGGCCGCGGCATGCGTGGAGGACTCCTCCTCGTGGACGCGCCAGCCCATGATGCGGCGGCTGAAAACATCCACCACGAGGTACAGGTAGAGGAAAGTGCCCTTCACCGGGCCCTTCAGGTAGGTGATGTCCCAGCTCCACACCTGGCAGGGTGCGCTGGCGGTGTGCTCGGCCCTGGGGCGCGGCGTGGGCGGCTTCGCGGGGCCCCGGTGGGCCAACTGGCCCGCTTCGCGCAGCACCCGGTAGAAGCTCGCCTCGCTGGCCACGTACTCGCCCTTGTCCGCCAGTCTCGGCACCAGTTGCTTGGGCGAGACGTCGCGGAACTCCTCGCTGTTGGCCACCGCCAGCATGCGGCGCTTCTCCGCCTCGGACAGGCGGTTGGCGGGCCGGGTGCGCGGACCTCCCCGCCCGTCCTGCGCCGTCTGGGGCTTCCTCCAGCGTTGAATCGTGCGCGGCGCCACCCCGAGCCGCTCGCAAACGGCCTCCAGCCGCACGCCTTGCTGGAGGGCCTCCGCCACGTGGGCGAGCGTCATTTCTCGCGCCTCTCGTCCGCTGCGTCGTCCTCGTCGTCTACGTCCTTCTCGTCCCAGCCCATCGCCTGAAGTTTTTTCGAGCACCAGCAGCGCCGCCGCCTCCGCCAGCGCCTTCTCCTTGCGGCGCAGCTCCCGCTCCAGCTCCTTCACCCGCTTTTCCCAAGGAGGCCAGCCGCCGACGCTGGCTGGCCGTCAGCACTCCGGAGGGGGCCGTCTGCGCGCCTTGGGAAAGTGCTCCAGCGGCTGCGGCCCGCCACTCCGCCAACTGCGCTTCGTGCAGCCCTTCCCGGCGCAGAAGTGCTCCCAGCGTCTCGCCCTCCAGTCCGTGCGCCTCCGCCAGCACGCGCAGCTTCTCCTCGGGCGTCCACTTCTTCGGACCGGCAGGCTTCTTCTCCTCGGGCGGGGGCGTCATCGCCACCAACTTATTCGCCTCCCGCAACCACTCTCGACAACGTCGGCTGTGAGACACCCACCTGGCGGGCCAGCGCCGCGGCACTCACCGCACCGGGACCCACCATCCGCTTCACCATCTGAGACTTGAATGCATCCGTGTACGGCACTGCATCCTGCCTGCCCTCGCCCCCAATGCGTGGTCATCCCGGCCATTCAGCCGAGGCGACAACTTCCCTGACACAGGGGGCCTCCATGACCTCCAAGCCCGTGGCCCTGCTGATGGCGGACCTCGGCGTGACGAAGACGCACTCCCGGCCCCATGTCTCCAACGACAACCCCTTCAGCGAGGCCCACTTCAAGACGCTGAAGTACCGGCCTGACTTCCCCCTGCGCTTCGGCTGCCTTGAGGACGCCCGCGGTTACTGCGGCGACCTCTTCCGCTGGTACAACGAGGAGCACCACCACTCGGGGCTGGGGCTGCTCACCCCTCACGACGTCCACCACGGCCTGGCCGCCGCGCGCCTCGCGGCCCGCGCCACCGTCCTCGAGGCCGCCTTCGCCGCGCACCCAGAGCGCTTCTCCCACGGACCGCCGAAGCCCCTCGCCCTTCCGAACGCCGTCTGGAGCAACAACCCCGCTCGGCTTGCCAACTCACATCAGGCTGCTCAGTAATCTTACGCATCCACTGTCTCATTCACGTTGACAGGTTCCGCAGCCGCTACTGCGCGTCCGTGAGGTCCGATGGGTCGTGCTTCTCCATCTCCTCACGGTGCTCACCGCGCTGAGGTTCAACAACACCCTCTCACGCTTGACGAAGCGCTGCCTCCAACGCTTCGGGCTCAGCCGTGAGCTTTGACAGATCTACATCCAGCTCACCTGACCACCACGCCGGAACAAGTGCTGTTGCATGTTCGTAGGAACGGCAGGCACTGCACCACTCCCAACTCGCTCCGCGCGACACGTACAACTCTCCATCAGTCACGACCTCAACCTTCTTTCCATGCTGATAATACCGATGAAGTGTTCGTGCGCCACAGACCGGGCATGGCGAGGACAAGTTCAAGCCCTCTCTTGATCCTGCGAAGACAGCATACCACTCCCGCAGGCACTCTTCCGGCACCCCCCGCCAAGCCTGACCATGACCGGTGCTCATCTTTCACCTCGAATGAATGCCTCAAGGGCATTCCCAGCACCACAGGGACTTCCATCACCAACAGACGACATATTTCCATGAGGCTTATGAATACCGCCACACAGACAGTCGCGCCCATGACTCAATTCATGCGCGATAGTATTTGCAAGAGTGGCTTCGTCGGCAAGCGCGTCGGGGCCAACGCGAATCACCCTCCCCCCTCATCTCAGATGGCGAAGACGTTCCACGAATCGACCGGCTGCTTCTTGGCACCCCCACCCATCTCCTCGCACCCCAACCTGCTGTAAAAGCCCTTGAACAGTGTTCTCATAAGCACCAGACCAAGCTTTGGTCTCATCGACAATTCCAGCCCCAGAAACTCTCGCCAGCGAAATCGCCAACGCTGCGGCCAAGACGTACCCCATCGGCTCAAGCTCGCCTCCCACTTCGAGCATTGCTTCGAGCTCTCCATCAGGCGCTTCGACCACCGTACAAAACACCAGGCTTTGCGGAGCAACCGTGGCAAACCGCCAGACAGCCATGCCGCGACCAAGCTCGCGCAAGCTCGCGTACTCGTCTTGATTTCCGAAGCCATCGAGCACCACCACCTCAGGAGGTGGCGCATCAATCAATTCGGCAATAGCTCTCGATGCACCAACAATGACATCCCCAAGACCCATCTTTCCACTCGCACGAACAGCCAACGAACTCCCCATCACCACCCCCGACCAGGAAGTAGCACGACGCCATCCCCAGCAAAGACTGTGATCCTACCAATGACACCTTGATTTGGTATCCGGCCCAAGCCTCCAATCGGAACCAAGGCAGGCGCATCATGCATCCGAACCAGTCGTGTTGAGTCGAGCAACTCCATGGAGCCTTGATGGTCACGCGGTGCTCGAACGAGGAGTGCCCGGGGAGCGCGGGGTTCCATGACGAGGCCAGCTACGGCGAGGTGCCGACCTGCACCGACTGCGGGGCCAACCTGCGCCCAGGCGTCACCTGGTTCGGCGAACCCGTGGAGAGCGAGTCCCTGGAGCGCGCCGTCCGGTTCATCCAGGCGGCTGAGGGATACCCCTTCTACTTCCTGGCGGCGGGCACTTCAGGGCAGGTGCTCCCGGCCGCCCTTCTCGTGAAGCTGGCCCGGGCGTACGGCGCCCACACTGTCCTCGTGAACGTCGGGGAGGCGGAGAACTCCGCCGACTTCGACACCATCCTCGACGCGCCCGCCGGCCAGGTACTCCCGCGTCTCCTCGGAGCCTGACCCCGCGGGGGGCGCGCGAGCCCCGTCCGCCATCCGAGCCGCGCCTCCCCAGAGGAGTCCCCCGCCACCAACGCACAGCAAGCATCAACCCCACACCCACATCCGCCTGGAGCCCTCGCCATGTCCATCCCACGCGACTACTGCGACCTCGACTCCACCTCGATGCTCACCCCCGTGGACCTCGTCACCCTGGCGGAGGAACTCGCAGACTTCCTCGACTGCGGCCGGGAGGACTTGGTGGGCTGGTACCGCTCGCTGGCCATCGCACTCTTCGAGCGCTTCAACCTGCTGCGCCTCCCCCAGCAGCAAGCGGTGGCGGAGGCGACGCAGGGGGCGGCCCTCCTCAAGGTGCTCGGGGTGGTGGAGGCGCCCGACCACCACAACGCCCTCGGCCGCGCCTGGGCGATGCGCGAGCGGCTCCTGGCCCTCCCCGACTTCGAGGCCGGACTGATTGAGGGCCGGCCCTTCCTACTCGCTATCGGCCGCAACGTCCTGTCCAAGCCGGTCCGCCCTCTCGCCAAGGAGGTGTCCGACTCCCTGCTGGCCCACGCCCGCCAAGCCATCGGACTCACCCGGAAGCTCCAGACGTTCGACTCCTGAGGCAATGGCCGCACCCGCCCGCTCACGCCCCCAGTGCCTATCGAGCCCACCCGCCACCAACCGCCCAAGGAGCCCGCCATGACGACCGCCGCCTACCTTCGCGTCTCCAGCCGAGCCCAGGACACCGCCACCCAGCGGGCCGCCGTCGAGCGCGCAGCCTCCGCCCGGGGCGACACCGTCACCCACTGATACAGCGAGAAGCGCAGCGGCAAGACGCTCGCCCGGCCCGAACTGGAGCGCCTCCGGGCCGATGCCCGGGGTGGCCATGTCCGCCGGCTGTACGTCTTCAAGCTGGACCGGCTCACCCGCTCGGGCATCCGGGACACCTTCGAGGTCATCGAGGAGCTACGCGGTGCCGGGTGCCAGCTGATGTCCATCAGCGATGGGTTCAGCCTGGATGGGCCTGCGGCGGAAATCATCCTCGCGGTCATGGCCTGGGCCGCAAAGATGGAGCGCCTGGGCATCAACGCGCGGATTGCTGCCGCCCGGGAGCGGGTGGAGTCCGCAGTCGCCTGAGCGAGGCTGTCTCGGAAGTAGACTACCGGCCCCCCTGCTCACCACAGTTGCTCAGAGGGCCGTCAAGCAGCAGGACGACCCCACCATTTCGGGACAGCCACGCTCGGAATCGCAAGGCGCCACCTACAGCCGCCCGCTGCAAGTGGGAATCAATCTTCCGCTCGAGCGATAGAGACGTACTCAAGAGCCAGCCGGACCAACTCCTCCATGTCGGCCACGGGGCGCTCGGTCATCATCTGGCCGGGCCCCATGTGGGAGAACGTCCACGTCTCCCTTCTCTTGCATAGCGCGAACGCTACGTAGTTCCCGGTCGCGGGGTGCCTGTAGCGGCACATAATCATTGAGTCAGCCCCCCCCATGTAGCGGACCTCGATACCCCTGCTCCGCAGGAGTTCAACCGCCTGCGCCAAGTTCACTGACTCCCTCCTTCCGAGCTGCCTCCTGCGCCTCTGGACGTCCGAGTAACGGTCCAGAAGTGGGCCGGTCTCGTAACCCAGATGTACTCCGACCTGTCCATCTTGGCCTCGTAGCCAATACCGGGACCTGGCGACTCAGGAGACGCCTCAGCCTGCGGCCCCCACGGGTCCCGAATCCGAACCTGCTTGGGGGTCGTCTTGTCGACAATCACTGCATGGGCGGGGCCATAGGAGCCTCGCATGAACGCAATGTACGGGTAGCTCTGCTGTTCAAGCTCGTCAGGATACACAGGTTTTGCCACCCACTGGGTACCGGAGTCAGGCTCGTACTTGTTCATCGCCCTGGCGAGACTTGGCGCATCTGTTCCCATCTCAGGCGAGAAGTTTGAGGCATCGCGAAGGTCTGTCTCAGAAACACCGGGGCGATCCGCTTGGCCGGCCCTCACGCGGTCCATGCCCCTGGTCCTTGACACGGAAGCGACTCTTGCCGACTGCTTACTCTCCAGCCGACTCAAAGGAAACTGGAGAGCCGCCCCCATACAGGACTTGAGCGTCTCCCCTTGAAACGCGCTCAGCCAAGCTCCGGCCGACGAAAATGGGGACCTTGTCCTTGGAAACGAGGGGACTCTCCTTTTCAACAAACGCCAGGAGTTCCTTCATCATGTTCTTCAGGCGCATTCCCTCCGCGCCCCCACCGGGCGACGCATCAAGATAGAACCGCCCTGGAATCACATCGCGGTCCCGCGCCTGTGCTCTGGTCCACTCCAAACATGCACCAGCCTTGGGATAGACATGGAACTCGCCATCCCGCCCGACCACGGGAGCAACGCGACCCTGAACAAGAGCCAGCAGGTCTGCCGGAAACACGACCTGCTGGGGACTCGAACATTGCCCGACCGGCACCGCCTCTAGCTGAAGGGTCGTTGAAAACCGTGGTGCGCACATGGCCTGCCAGCGGTCCCTCAGAAACTCACAGAGCCGTTGCTCGTCACGCGCATCAGCTGCGATTCGAAACTGAGTACTCATGGCTGCCGATTCCCTACTGGACCCCAGCTGGGCTGAAGGTGCGGATTTACGACGGGGCCTGCAGCCGGATTCGTCTTGTCCCAGAAGTAGATGGTCTCATTGCGTAGTCAGGCGATTCAAGAATATCCTGGACTACTTCACGCTCGCGCAGAATCGGGTCCCCACGTTTGTTCAGGCCACCAATCTGGTGAATCTCGCCGGGGCCAGCGGCATCTGCAGCTCGGTTTCCGAACGGCACCTCGGTGTCTAGGCCTTGCTGCTTGAGACGCTCCTGAATCTTTTGGTGCCCGGGGCCACCGCTTCGACCACCGCGGCTGTGCTGGAACCACTACTCATACGGCAGCTGGCCTCCTCCATCAACGTACCGGCGATACCGCCAGACGTCGCCCTCAGGGGTTCCCTTGGGCGGCTTCGCAGTTGCGGCTGCCTCGTCGCGCACATTGGGCGGCCCACCAGGCTCTACATTGGTCCCCGGCCTGTCCTTGGCCTCAGAAACGGTCCGTTCGCGCCCCCTCTGTCCACCGCCGTCGCGTTGACGAGGAGTCGTCACGTCCGCTGCCGGAGCTCCGCAATCCATCCATCCACGTTCGGGTCGCCGGTTTCCCGTAGGGCCTGGACGACCTCCGGCTTCAAAGCCTTCTCAATCTCCGAAACGGGCTCGGGGAAATAGAACCGTTCCACCAGCCATCCCTGGTCGAACGACTCGACGCTGAGCGGAAGTGCCCCGAACAACTGCTCGTATTCAGGCTGACCGCCGTACTCGGACCTGAGCCAGGCCAGGAAGAGGAGCTTCATCTGCACGAGATGATCCTCCCGGTTCCACGAAGAGCGGTTCGGCTCTCCCTTGCGCCAGAACTGTGGCTCTACGAGCCACTCGACGTCACCGAGACCCGATGCGGCGGCCTGAGCCAGGACCGTAGGCTTCGGCCTGATGAGATAAAACGCCTCGTGAAGCATCGCCATCACTCCTGGACTTCGCCTGCATGAATCAGGCGCCAGCCACCCTCCGCGAAGGCAGCGGCTTCGACGTCAACCGACTCGCGAGTGGAAACCGACCGGAGATCCTTCCGCGCATGCGTTTCCGGCAACATTTCCCCCTCAAGTCGCAAGCGCTTTACCCTTTCTGTCCCCTGCCAGAGTTCACAAACACAGGGGCTGATGAAGCGGGGGCCCTTCTGGATCCTTCCCACAAAAACCACTTGGCCGTCGGCGAAGCGGAAGACATTTTCGATAGCCATCTCCCATTTCATGTTCATGTCCCTGTCGACACGGTCCTTTCGGATTTCAACATGAGTCAAGAATCGCCTCTCCGCAATGCGTAGCCGGCTACAAGCCGTGAACATCACTTCGACAGCCCTCCGGCAGGTAGCCAGGAACTGCCCGCAAGGAAGGAGGCATAGCGTTCCCGCAGATCCCGGATCATGACGCCTCGATCGTAGGCGCGAAGCAGCACTTCTCCGCCCTGTAGTGAGACCAAGGTCCTGCACGAGAGGCGAACCGACAGTGCTCGACCCAGCTGATCCCCCAGCACAGCATCCATCTCCTTCCCGAAGTACTCGCGCTGGCCAAAAATCTGCACCTCCACCACGAAGGCGTCCAGGTCCAAACCCCATGCATCATTGAGTTCATCAACAAGGCGATGGGTACGAAGAAACGCTCTCGTGTAAGCCAGCTCGGCGGAGAGGTCCTCAACGGAAACATGAAACCCAAGGACGCTCGCCTCGGATAGATCACCTTTCAATCCCAGGCATCCCCGCAGGGCGCTCTCGACCCCAGCCCTATCCCGCGATTCTACTGCAATGCGAACAAAGGCTTCTCCGAACATGTACACGTCTCCGTACTCACGGCAACCGAACCTCGCGAAGCCCCGGTAGATCCAACTCATCAACCACAGAGATTTCCACCGAGCACGTCTCCCTGTGCGAGACTCTCCGCACCATCGCCAGACAAGACCAACTCGGCGGTCATCCCAGCATCAAGCGCCTGGAGGCTGTAGCCATAAGCGTGGATCTGCTCGATGCAAATCGAAACTGGCCGATCGCCTGAGCGAATTGGCGGAGCATACCCATCAGGTGTTCGCACGTGCGTCCGCTTGAACGCGACCGAGAAGACATCGCCGACGCAGATGATGCCTTCGATGAGGCGTCCGGCCGCGCGTACGCCACCCGGCCGTGGATTGACCATCAACACTTCGAATTCGATGGGTCTGCTCGCCACGGCTCGATACGCATGGGGTACAGCTTCGGACAGCCACCACTCCCAGAACTGAAGCCGGCGCTCGGGGTCGGATGATGCGTCCCAGGAGGGCCCGCCCGCGGAGGCAGCCGCTGCGAACATGGACGCATCCATGTCTTCCGCATCGACCTGGTTGTCGCGCAGGTTCTCATCGTCCTCAGTCAGCTGGAAAGTCTCGTCGTCGATGCAGGTGAGCAGGGCCTGCACCGCGGAGAATCCCGCTGCGGCTCCCTGCGAATCCTCATCCGAAGACGACAACTCCACCATGTGGTCCCAGGCCCGCTGCCAGAGTGCCTGGGCTTCGATCTTGTCGAGCCGCCCCACCCTCATCGCTTCCGCCGAATCCAGCACCGTGTGCGGCGTGCGGTCCTGTGTGGACTTCAACTCCCAGAGAGGAAGCACATGCCGGGCAGTCGTGAGCGCCAGCGCCACACGCCGGGCATACCCTGGTCCACGCCCCTGCTCACGCCCCAGCGACCTCCAGATCTTCCGCCGCAGGCCCAACGAAAGGTCGTGCACGGGGTCCGCTCGCACTGACTCAATCGCCCGTTGAAGCAGGGACTTCAAAATCTCGGGCTCACCCATCCTCAATCTCCACGTTCGGCCTCCCCTGCATCGATTCAAGGGGCATCAGGCGGCAGACTCCCCCATGCGTCCGGATTCTCCGGCTCGGGTGTCAGCGCGAGCCGGGTGAACCGGCCACCCCGGACCTCAACAACCGCCCACAATTCGGCCAGGCAATTCGGGCAGCGGCCAGGTCCGTAAGCCCAGACGTCTCGCCCTACTGCAATTGGGTCAGGCCCCACGGGCGACCGCAGCATCCTGGGTGCAAGCCCCCAGACAATATCGCCGGCAGAAAAACGCCTGTGCTCCAGGACACCGATGTCCGCCTGAAAGGTGACCTCGCCCAGGCAACCGCAGGCACTGCACCCAACCACTCCCAAGAATTCATTGCACCTGCCCATCGCGCAGCCCCCTCAGCTCCACAGCAAGGCGGAGGATGACGAAGCTTCCTCCGTCGCGCTGATGCAAGCCGCTCGCTTCCGTAGCCGTGATTGGGCCTTCCTGCGGAGCGCTTCCCACTCCTCCAGGCCCCTCCACCCGTACTCTGGCCGCACAAAACTAAAATCCGATGAGATTTTTGTGCGGATCACCGCGACCCAACTTGCACGAAACTAAAATAGTCCTATATTTTCGTGCATGAGCGCCGAGCCCCCAATCAAGCCGGACTGGGACCAGCTCTACCGCGTGGCCGAGTCCCAGGAGGGCCACTTCACGACGCAGCAGGCGGCCCAGGCCGGCTACTCGCCCCAGCTGCTCGCCCACTACGTGCGCATCGGCCGGGCTTCGCGAATCCAGCGGGGCATCTACCGGCTGGTGCACTTCCCAGCGGGCGAGCACGAGGACCTCGTCGCGGTGTGGCTCTGGTCCGAACAGATGGGAACCTTCTCCCATCAGACCGCACTCGCGCTCTACGACCTCTCCGATGTCCTGCCCGCGCGGATCCACCTGACGCTCCCAAAGGCGTGGAAGACGCGCCGCCTGCGCGTGCCAAAGCCCGTTGTGCTCCATTACGCCGACCTGCTCGACTCCGAGCGCCAGTGGGTGGGGGCCGTCCGGGTCACGACTCCCTCCAGGACATTGGATGACTGCGCGCGGAGCGCGCTCACTCCGGACCTGATGCGTCAGGCCGCGCTGCAAGCCCTGCATCGCGGCATGGTCAGGGGCTCCCTCCCAACCGTGGAGGAGGCACTGAAGCCCTTTGGAGGCCTCGACGCGTGACGAGCCGCACCTATGCATCGCCCGCGGCCTTCAAGCAGGCGCTGGAGCAGCGCCTTCGCCAGGAGGCCCAGAAGCGCAACCTGCCACTTGAACGTCAGCGCGAGCTACTGGTCTTCAGCCGCTTCCTCGCCCGCGTCCACGCGAAGCTGGGCTCCAGCGTCACCCTCAAGGGAGGACTGGTGCTGGAGCTCCGCATCGAAGGGGCGCGAGCCACGAAGGACATCGACCTTCGCATCCAAGGCGACCCCAGCGGACTGCTGCTCCAGTTGCAGGACGCCGCAAGGCACGAGCTTGGCGACTTCTTTTCGTTCGAGGTCCGCCCGGATGACGAGCATCCCAAGATCCAGAACGAGGGCATTCGCTACGAAGGGCTGCGCTTTCGCGCGGAGTGCAGGCTCGCCCAGAAGCTCTACAGTCGCCCTTTCGACGTGGACGTCGCCTCCGGAGAGCCCATGTTGGGAACGCCGGATGAGGTCACGGCCCCGGACGTGCTCGGCTTCGCGAACATCGCGCCGCCCCGCCTGCGGCTCTACCCCGTCGAAACCCATCTCGCGGAGAAATTGCACGCATACACGATGCCCAGACTGCGGCCGAACTCCCGCGTGAAGGACCTGCCCGACCTCGCGCTGCTGGCGCAGGCACGGAAGCCACTGGAGGCAGTGCGGCTGCGACAAGCGCTCAAGCTGACCTTCGACTTCCGAAATACCCATCCACTGCCGGGCGCCCTTCCCCTCCCTTCCAAGGATTGGGAGAGGCCCTACGCGGACATGGCCCAGGACAATCAGCTCCCCTGGCCCACCCTGGAGAAAGTGACCGAAGCCGCGAAACGTTTCCTCGATCCCGTCCTGGAAGGGGCATCCATCACCCGTTGGGTTCCGGAAACCTGGAGTTGGAATCACTGAACAAGGGCTGACGACAGACCACGAACGTGCAGATGCCCCCCCTCTGGCCTTTCCGTCGCGGAACAGGCTCTACTGAGAGGCGCTTTGCATTTCTCTCAGGGGGACAGAATGCATTGTCGTTGGCTCACCGTCGCAGTGCTTCTGCTGTCTGTCGGATGTGCCCACTCGAAGCGTGCACCCGAAGCGGAGCTGCCCAAGTACGAGCACGTCTTCCAGAAGCCGCTGGCGGAGGCGCTCGCCGCCACGCGCCAGCTGCTGGAGGAGCAGGGCTACACGTTCGAGGAAACGGAGGATCCGAACCAGCTCGTCACCACCTGGTCCGAACCCGACCGGGCCGGCTCGCGCAACACCACCTACACGCGCTACCTGGTGACCGGCGTCAGCGTGGCCCCGCGCCAGTCCGTCGTGCGCATCTTCCGCATGACACAGCAGGCGGCGGGCAATGACGTCGAGTGGAAGAAGGTGTGGTGGAAGGTGTACATGGAACGCTGGGAGCAAGAGGCCAATCCCTTCGTGAAGGAGGTGGACTTCGGCCAGGACGACGCGATGACCAAGCGCCTGTCCATGCTGCGCGGCGCCCAGCACGGCACCCGCGACCTGGACCTGGAGCAGGCCCTCACGCTGCGGCTGGAGTCCGCTCCCTCCGTCGAAGTCCTCGCCGGCAACGCAGCGGAGGAGAAGCGCCCCACCGCCGTGCGGGCGCCGGAGTTCTACCTGGAGCGCTGGAAGGATGAGCTCCCCGCGGAAGGACCGTGCACCACGTCCGTGCGCGGCCTGCCGGAGCTGCTGCACCCGGGCCTCACGCTGCTCATCGGCGAGCAACTGGGCTCCAACGAAGCGCCGGACGTGGTGGGCCACGTGGTGTGCCAGGCGGCGCAGACAGGGCTCGCCGTGGTGCTGGGCCTGTCACTTCCCGAAACGGAGCAGGCGCGGGTGGACGCGTACCTGTCCAGCCCCGGCGCCCCCGCCGACCAGGACGCGCTGCTGGAAGGCCGCTTCTGGACGCGCACGTACCAGGACGGCCGCAGCAGCCGCGCCGTGATGGACCTCATCGACAGGATGCGGGCCCTGCGCGCGGCGGGCCTGCGCGTGACGGTGGTGGCCTACGACACGGACGTGTTGAACGGCAGCGAGCGCGACGCCGCCCAGGCTCGCGTCTGGACGAAACGCCGTGCCACGAAGCCAGACGAGGTCCAGGTGGTGCTCGCGGGCAACACGCACACCCAGATGCAGAAGGGCACGCAGTGGGACCCGTCCTTCACCCCCATGGCGCACCTGATGAAGGAGAACCGTTCGCTCATCGTGCTGGACATGAGCTACGCGCAGGGCACGCGCTGGGGCTGCGACCTGGACCGCGACAGCAAGCTGGTCTGCGGCATCGTGGGCGCCACGCCCGCCCCGGCGGTGGCGGCCCGCCCCGGCCTGAGCCCGTACATCCAGATGCGCAAGACCTCCGCCACCGAAAGCCTCCAGGGATTGCTGTACGTGGGCAAGCTCACCACCTCCCTGCCGGCCCTCCTCGGGCCGCGCATGGCGCCGCCCACCGACCCCGCCCAGGCCCCCCGGATGCCCGGCCGCGACCAGCCTCTCCCGGGCATCTTCTAGCGGCTCACAGGTTGACGAACGTTAACGCCAGGGTTAACCATTCACCCTGACGTTAACGAACTTCGTCCGCCCGGAGCCACCGCCATGAAGCCCATCCCCGAGGACTGGCCGCGCATCTCCTCCAGCCTCTTCTACGTGGACGCTCCCGCCGCCATCGACTGGCTGGAGCGCGCGTTCGGCTTCCAGACGCGCCTCAAGGTGGAGGGCGCGGACAACACCATCGTGCACGCGGAGCTGGCCTACGGCGACGGCGTCATCATGGTGAACTCCTCCGGGCGCCACGGTCTCCACCAGAGCCCCCGGCTGCACGGGGGCGTCAACACGCAGACCCTCACGGTCTACGTGGACGACGTGGACGCCCACTGCGCCCAAGCGCGCGCGGCCGGCGCCGACATCATCCAGGAGCCCGAGACCAAGAACTACGGCGACGACTGGGGCACCAACCGCACCTACGGCGCCCAGGACCTGGAAGGCCATCGCTGGTGGTTCACCCAGCGCGTCTTCGGGCCGAAGTAGGTTCCTCCGTCATGGCCACCCCGTCCGCGCTCGACCGCACCCTGGCCGCCCTCGCCGACCCCACGCGCCGGGGCGTCGTGGACCGGCTGCGCCGCCGGCCCCACCCCGCCGGAGAGCTGGCCGCCGCGTTCGACATGAGCCCCCCGGCCATGTCCCGCCACCTGCGCGTGCTGCGCCAGACGGGGCTCGTGGAGGAGCGCATCGACGCGGACGACGCCCGCGTGCGCGTCTACTCGCTGCGCCCGGAGCCCTTCGCCGCCCTGCGCGGCTGGCTCGACGAGGTGGAGTCGTTCTGGGGCGAGCAGCTGGGCGCCTTCAAGGCCCACGCCGAACGCACCCGCGGCACGAAGCCCTCCGGGGGCCGCAAGTCATGACGGCCGACCGCGCCCGCGTCACCACCTTCGTCGCCGTGCCTCCGCTGGACGCCTTCGAGGTCTTCACCGAGGAGACCGACCTCTGGTGGAACAAGGGCCCGCGCTACCGCGGCCTCCAGAACCCTCGCGGCGTGCTGCGCTTCGACCCGCCCGGCCCCGGCGGCCGCCTGCTGGAGTCCTTCGAGGAGGAGGTCTACGAAATCGGCCGCGTGCTCGTCTGGGAGCCCGGTGCGCGGCTCGTCTTCCAATGGCGCGCGAGCAACTTCGCCCCCGGAGAGACCACCGAGGTCGACGTCCGCTTCGAGCCCACCTTCGGCGGCACCCGCGTGGTGCTCGAGCACCGGGGCTGGGACGCCATCCGCATGGACCACCCCGTGCGCCACGGCCAGGATGGAGCGGCCACCGTCGCGACCATCGGCCGCTGGTGGGGGGACCTCGTCACGCGCTACCGGCTCCACGCCGCGCGGCCCCACCCCACTTGAGAAAGCCCCCTCCCGCTGACTACTTGCAGGGGCCGCAGTCCGAGCAGCGGTCCGGCGTGGTGCTGGCGCCGCACTTCTCCGTCAGCTGACACACGCCGTCGCCGCAGCGGTAGATGTCCTGGGGCAGCATGCGCGTGGTGATGGGCCGGTAGTTCACCCCGTTGTACGTGCAGCGCGTGTAGTACGTCCGCGTGGCGTCCAGCGTGCAGTAGTACCGGCACGCCCCCACGTGCTGCATGGGCGCACACGTCGTCGTGTCACTCCAGGACGACAGGCCGCAGGTGCGCACCGTGCTCTCGTCGTAGTCCAGGTACGCGCCGTCATTCGCCGCGAACACGCCTTCACCCGTGAAGAGGTTGCCGAAGAAGCACGCCTCCTTCTCGCTGTAGGTGCTCAGCTCGTCCTGGGTGTACGGCACCGCCCCGCCCACCGCGTCGCGCCCCAGCACGGAGATGTTCACGTGCACTCCGTACTTGTTCGCGTGCGCCGCCAGACACGCGCTCACCACCTGCTGCTCCGCCACCGACATGGGCTGCCCCGCGGACCAGTCCGGCGCCAATCCCAGACTCCCGTCCCAGACGTAGGGCTTGCCCGTGGCCGGGGCGTGGTACCTCAGCGTCGTCCCCGCCGCCATCGAGCACTTCACCACGTAGCTCATCACCATGTCCGACAAGGCAGGGGCCTGATGGAACCAGGTCCGGAACGCGTCCGTGGCCAGGCCATTCACTGTCAGCCCATTCACTGTCAGCCCATTCACCGTCAGGCCATTCACTGTCAGCCCATTCACCGTCAGCCCATTCACCGTCAGGCCATTGGTGGAGGCGAGCGCGTCCGAGGACTGGCCCACCTCCTCCGTGGCATCGCCGATGGAAGCACCGCAGCCCACCAGGGCCGCGGCCAGGCAGAGCGCCGTCCAGGGGGAGGAACGGAGCAAAGAGCTGCGAGGGGGATTGAGATGCATGGGGACTGCCTCCGCGTGAGGGCCTCACGAGCCGTGCGGCCTGATCAACCGGTAAACGCACTCCGATGAAGCGCGCAGCATCCCTGCCCTCCCGGCCCATCCCCTTCGGTCCTTCGCACAACACGCGCGGCGTGCGGCGGCGGACGCTCCCTCCCTCAGCGCATGGCGGCGAACGCTCACCCCTTCCAAAAGATCAGGCGGTTCGCGTCCGACTCCGGCCGGCCTTCGCCTTCGCCTTCGGGCGCGGCGGCCGAGGCAGCCGGACCGTGAACGTCGTGCCCTCCTTCTGCGTCGACGCCACCTCCACCGTGCCCCCGTGCGCCTGGACGATCTCCTTCACGATGAACAGTCCCAGCCCCAGCCCGCTGTTGCGCCGGCCGCCCTGCTCATGCTCGCCCTCGCCCTGGCGGAATGGATCAAACAGCCGCTCGCGCAGCTCCTCCGGGATGGGGCTGCCGGGGTTCTGCACCTCCAGCACCTGGTGCTCGCCCTTCGTCCAGCAGCGCAGGAACACCGGCGCGTCCGGACTGCCGTGCTCCAGCGCGTTGCCCACCAGATTGGAGAGCACCTGCGCCAGCCGCTCCGCGTCCCACTCCCCTTCCGCCTTGCCGTCCACGTCCACGGCCACCGCGCGGTCCGGGTACGCCGCGGACAATTCGTCCACCACCTGCTGACACACCGCCCCCAGGTCCGTGGGGCCCTTGCGCAGCGGGATGCCGCCGGCCAGCCGGGCGCGCGTCAAATCCAGCAGGTCCGCGATCATGTTCCCCATGCGCGTCGCGGAAGATTCAATCCGCTGCGCATGCTGGCGGTGCTGCTCCGGCGTGCACTCCAGCGGCCCCCGGCGCTTCTGCGCCCGCGCGGACAGCACGATGGCGTTCAGCGGATTGCGCAGGTCATGCCCCAGGATGCCGATGAAGCGCTCGCGGAAGCGCGCCTCCTCCACCATCGTCTCCATCTGACGGGTGCGCTCAGTGACGTCCATCATCGAGCCGATCATCCGCACCGGGCGCCCCTCGTCGTCGCGCGCCAGCACGCCCCGGTCCAGGACATGCGCCCAGCTGCCGTCCGCGCGCTGGAAGCGGTACTCCTCGCTCCAGACGTCACCCGTGGACGCGACGAACTCCACCAGCCGGTCCACCACCCGGTCCCGGTCGTCGTCGTGCACGCGCTCGCCCCACCAGCCCAGCTTGTGCTCCAGCACGGACGTGGCGTGGCCGAACGCGTTCCCCGTGCCCGGGTCCCACCGCACGTGGTCCGTGGCGAAGTGCCAGTCCCACAGCACGTCATGCGTGGCGCGCGTGGCCAGCCGGTAGCGCTCCTCCGCCTCGCGCAGCGCGCTCACCGTCTGCTCCGCCCGGGCCAGCGCCGCCTCCACCTCCTGCCGCGCCGCCCGCTCCCGCTCCGCCTGATGCGCGTCCGCCGCCTGGCCCTCGTCGCGAGGCAACAGCCACAACGCCAATCCCTCTCCGTGCCGCACCACCACGTACCGCCGCCCCGCCGCGTCCCCCGGCAGCAGCCCCACATGAGGAACACCGCGCATCAGCACGCGCACGAGCGCCGCCATGTCGAACAGCGCGGCGCCCTCCCGCGTCCACAGGGACACGTGACGGCCCAGCTCCAGCGAGCGCACCCAGCCCTCCGCCGGGACGTTCATGGACGTCCAACGGAAGTCGAGCGCTTCGCCCGTCTCCCCGTGCAGCGGCTCGAGGAAGATACAGGGCGTCTCGCTGTCAGCGGGCAGTTCCCATGCCGGAGCCATTCCCGGCCCCCAGGACAAACCCATCATCGTGCTCCCCCCGACGCTACAGGTCTGTTCCCCCACCCTTCACGTCGGTGCCGGGCAGGCTGGAAAAACCCGCGTCTCACGGAATACTGACACATCTGGCCACGAGTGGAGCAGCCCTGGAGGGCAGGGTGCGCGAAATTCGGTTCACCCCCGAGCAGTGACCTGCCCTTCAGGACAGGTCAGTACCGGCCCTTGACGCCGATGATGGGCAGGGCAATGGGCAGACCCACCGCACTCTTGGTCAGGGGTTGCCGGCTGTAGCCGCCGCCCAGGTAATCGAAGCCCAGCGTCTCCGTGTTGAGGGTGACGTTGAGCATGTCCAGGTAGGCCTCCAGGCTGAACGTCTCATAGGCCCAGGCCTTGGAGACGCGCAGGTCGAAGCGGAAGAAGGCCGGCAGCCGGTCCACCTGATCGCGATCCACCTGCACCCACGTGGGGCGGCCGTCGGTGTCCACGCCCTCGCGGTGCGTCTGGCTTCCCAGGGTGCCGTACTCCGGGCGTCCGCTGTTGAAATGGAGCACGCCTCCCAGGGTGATGTTGTTGGAGAACTTGTGGCTGACCACCAGGTTCAGGATGTGTGTCTGGTCGAACGCGAAGGGCAGATCCGCGGTGTCCTCGGAGACGGCCCGACCTGACGAGTCATACCGGTAGAAGGTGGTGCGCCGCGTGCTGCGCTGGAGGCTGTACGAAAGCCAGCCGAACCAGTTGTTCCCCAGCGGGTAGCGGATGAGCAATTCCAACCCATACGCCAGGCCATGGCTGGTGAAGTCCGGCAGGTCCCAGTCGTCCCGGCTGATGGGCGGTCCATCCACGTCCACCTGCCGCGCGCGCACCCGGCGGAAGCCATCCTGGCGGACGCCCCCACCCCCGGGCGCGGGCGGCGGCTCGTCCGGATCACCGCCGATGTCGTCCAGGTCGTCCGTCAGGCCCTCGTCGGAGAAGGGCGTGAGTTCAATGGTGCGCAGCATGGGGTTCACATAGACGTCCAGCCCCACCTCCCACTTGTCGAAGGCCTTCCACTCCACGCCCGTGGAGAGCTGCACGCCCTCCTGGAGGCCCAACAACAGACTGCCCACGTCCACCACCGGCAGGCTGATGAGGGTGGTGGGAGGCTGGTGGAAGATGCCGGCGCCGCCCTTGAGCGTCACGGTGTCGGTGAGCTTGTGGCGCACGGTGAGGCGCGGCTCGATGACCTTGTGGTCGAACCCGCCGGACAGGTGGTAGCTGTCCAGGCGCAGGCCGGGCACCACCGTCCATCTGTCATTGGGCGTCCACACGGCTTCCGCGTACGCACCGGTGAAGGTGGCCAGGGCCACGGGCACGCGCACCGTGTCCTCCTCCACCTCCTGGCCGTTCTCCACCGTGAGCACATCCACGATGGCGCGCTTGTGCTCCAGGTCCGCGCCCGCGCGCAGCAAGAGCCGCTCATCCAAGGGCACGCTGTAGCCCAGGCGCCCGGAGAAGTTGCCCTGGTCGATGTAGATTTCGTTCCCGTTGTCCGGACCGCGCGACACGACGGCGAAGCGGTCCATGCCCCAGGTGCCGCCAAGCTCGAGCTCGCCCTTGCCCAACGGGTGGCGGCCGCGCAGGTCCACGCGGTGGAAGGCGACGGACTGGAGCGCGGTGTCGCCCTGGTCGTCCTGCGCCTCCGAGCCGAAGGTGTCCGACGAGCCAAAGGCAAACAGCCGCAGCTTGCCCTGCCCCACGTCCTGCTCCACGCGGGCCTGATAGTCCCAGAAGTCCAACACCACCTTGGGATTGGTGCGCCCCGGCGGCGGCGGGTCCTGCAACTGATTGGCCGCGAGCGCGATGATCCACGGCGTATAGGAATAGCGGCCCGCGAGGCTGACACTGGTGCCGGTGGACTTGAAGGGCGTTTCAATGAAGAAGCCCGCGTTGATGAAGTCCGCGTAGGCGCTGCCGTGCACGCGGTCATCACGAGGCCGGGTGAGGCGCCCGTCGATGGCGCCGCCCATCAGCCGGCCGTACTGAGGCGGCGGCGAGCCTGGGTAGAAGTCGATGGCGTCCAGGAAGTCCGGGTGGATGACCGCGGGCCCCAGGAACAGGTGGAAGAGGATGGGGATGCGGATGCCGTCCAGGAAGTAGCCCGTGGACGCGGGCTGGCTGCCGCGCACCACCGGGTACGCCACGCCGGACAGCATGCTCCCCACGCCCGGCAGCAGCATGACCACGCGGAAGGGGTCGCCCATGGTGCCGGGCACCTCCCGCAGCTCCGCGTCGTGCAGCGTGATGCGGCTCACCTCCGTGCGCTCGCGGTCGCCGCGAACCACCGTCTCGTAGGGGTTCACCACGAGCGGCTCCAGGCCGTAGACGACCTCCAGCGACTCGCTGGCCTTCAGCGCCTCGCGGAACAGGCCGGGCTTGTGGCCCGGGGCGAACACACGCACCGCCTGGCCGCCCGTGGGGAAGCGCGCCTCGAAGCGGCCGTTCTCGTCCGTCTGCACCGGCGAATCCGGCGCCGCGTCCGACACCAGCGTCGCCCCAATCAGCGGCCGGCGGTTGCCCTTCTGCCGCACCAGGCCCTTGAGGGTGATGGGGCCCTGGGGGACGAGCGTGCCGCCGTCCGCACCGCTGGCCACGGGGACGGGCGCCTCGAAGCGGTACTCGAAGAACAGGCGCACCGCGACGGGCTGGCCCTCCATCATCGCGGGAGAGAAGCGCAGGGACGGCGCCGCGTGCAGCGCGGCCTCGTTGAGCAGCGGGTGCACGCCCTCCACCAGCGTGGCGGTGTCCACCTCGCCCGCCTCGTCCACCAGCAGCTCCAGCTTCACCGTGCCCGCCACGCCCTCGCCCACCAGCCGGGGCGGGTACGGCGCGGGCGAGTCCCGCACCAGCGCGGGCGGCACGAAGGCGGCCAGCGCGGGGCCTCCGTCCGCTCCGTCGCCTGGAGCCGCGCCGGGCTCCACCGCCCAGCCACCGTCCGTGGTGCGCTGGAGGTCCGCCTCCTTCGCGACCGTGCCCGTGCCCCCGTCCTGGGGGCCGTCCCCCTCCGTCCACGGCACGTCCATGCCGCGCGGAGCGGAGCCGGTGGTGAGGTTCTCCTCCGTGACGGGAAGGCCCGCGTCCAGGGTGTCGCCCAGCCGGGCACCGCCAGGGTCCGCTTCAGGGGATTGGGCTCTAGCGGTCAGCGCCGGCCACGACAGACACAGGGAAAGCGCCAGCGCGGCGGCGTGCCAGGGCGTGCTCCTCTTCGCGAAGGTCATGGGCGATGGCGTTCGTGCAAGGCGGGTCCCGGCCATCATCCATGAGGCCAGGGGATGTCCGCCCTGACAAGCGCTGCTCCGTGACGCGTGCCATCACCGCCCGACCGGGGCCGTGCGGGCGGCGAACCCTTTCCGCTGGAGGACATTTACCCTCCGCGTCACGTCTCGCCGTGGATGACGAGGTGGGTCCCTGGGACGGGGCGCCCCATTTCGGATCCATCCCCACCTTCCAGGAAGTCGCCCTTTCCCATTTCCCCGGACGCCATGCCCATGGTGGAACGCCCCAACCCTTCCAGACTTCTCTCCAACGACATGCTCCAAGGCAGGGTTCGCGCGGCGCCCGGCGTCACGCGAGCCTGCTTATGATTCCGCCGCCGTCCCTGCGCTACCTTCCCCACGGACTGCTCGCGTCACTGCTGTTGGGCCTGATGTTGATGCCGCTGCTCTTCCCGCCGTCGCTGGCGCGCGCGGGCAATGAAGGACCGGACACGTTCATCGACGAAGGGCCCCCCGGGGCCACGCCCTCCAGGGAGGCCACCTTCGTCTTCACCGCCACCACGCTGAAGCCCGTGTTCTGGTGCTCGCTGGATGGCAGCCTCTACATCCCCTGCGAATCCCCGTGGCGCCTGAAGGACCTGCCCATGGGCGAGCACACCCTGGACGTGTACGCGGTGGACGTGAACACCGCGCAGCGCGACCCCACCCCGTCCGGCTGGGTGTGGCGGGTGACAAAAGCCGACCCGCGCGCGGGCACGGCCCGCCCTTCCGCGTCCGCGCCCTGAGGCCCTTTTAGCGGCGCGTGGGCAGGATGGCGCTGGCCACCAGGCTCATCAGCTTGAGCTGGGGGCGCGGCAGCCGGCGCACCGCGCGCAGCAGGCGGCGCATCTCCGGCAGGTCGTCCTTGTCCGTGGAGTCCTCCTCCCACAGCCCCGCGCCCGCCGCCGCCGCCAGGGCCAGCCCCAGGGACGCGTCCGCGGACAGCTGCAGCGCCAGGCACAGGCGGAACAGCGTGGGGACGCTGGGCATCATCTTGCCCCGCTCCAGCCGGCCGTAGACCTCCGACGCGATGCCGACGCGATCCGCCACGTCCGCCTGCGTGAGGCCAGCCCGCAGCCGCGCGGCCCGGGCCGCCGCCCCCACGCTGACCGCCAGCTTGCGCTCCAACTGCCGCCGCGACAGCGCCGCCGCCGACGCGGGCGCCACACGGGGCTTCTTCCGGACGCGGCCGGATGCGAGAGGACCTCGGGGGTGGGTTTTCACCACATCAACCTTGCACGTGACGTCCGGTGGGGTGGCCGCAAGGCTCGCGACCCCTCCACCGCCGGAACGGTTCAGAGGTCGTTATAACCCGCCACGTCACCCGGGCCCATTCCTATATGGGAGGTAGTCCTGCATTCCCACGTCCACCGGAAGCGCGTCGTTCATGGCTCCATTAGCCCACATGAAACGACATGCGAGTCCTGGAAGGACTGGGAGATTGTCCGGGTTCGGGGCCCTGGGGTTGCGCCGGGGCTCAACCGTCCGTCGTGGCGACGCGTTCCCAGCCATCCGGGTAGTGCGTGACGAGCCCCAGGGCGTCGGTGTCCAGCTCGGCGACGAAGGTGCCTCCCGCGCTCTCATAGCGGTAGCGGGTGGAGGACAGCCGGGTGTAGCGCTGCTCCAGCCGCTCCAGGGACAGGTCCGGCAGCCGCACCCACGCGGCCGTCGCGTCCCGGGACTGGCCCGGCTCCAGCCCCAGACGGCGGATGGGCAGGGTGTTGGTGGCGGGGGTGACGCTCAGGTCCACGTCCACGCACCCGCGCAGCTCCGGCACCTCGCGCCCGTCGCGCCACCAGCGCTGGTGGTCATCCACCTGGAGCACCAGCGTGCGCCGCGTGCCGCCCTGGTGCACGGCCAGCCGCGCCTCGCGCGTGTGCCAGTCCGGGTCGCACGCCACGGTGTAGCGCACGAGCAGCGGCAATCCCTCACCCACCCCCACCACGGTGCCGGTGAGGAGGGGTCCCAAGGCGGACTCCCACAGCTCGAAGTGCTCGGTGCCGGGGGACTCCAGGCGCCGCCAGGTCAGGGATTGGAGGCAGCGGCCCTCGGGCGCTCCGCCGGGCCGGGCGGTGCGCGCCGTCATGGGACGGGGCTCCGGGGGCTCGGGAGTGTCACCGAGCCGCCTCGGGAGCCGCCTCGGGTCTCACGGAGCGCCGCGTCCGGCGTAGAGGCAGTCCAGGGCCTCGTCCAGCAGGCACAGGGCGGCGTCGCTCCAGCCGCGCAGCCGCTGCTGGGGCGTGGGGCGGCCCACGTGGGGGATGAGCTGCGCGTCGGCGGCGTCCTCGATGAACTGGGCCTGCTGCTCCGGGTTGAGCTCCGCCCAGCGCCGGTGGCCCACGGCCTTGCGCCAGTTGTAGCCGTCACCCAGGTATTGGGCGGCGAGCGCGCCGCTCAGGTAGCCCGTGCCGCCGTGCTGGTGCTGCCACACGTGCGTGAGCTCGTGCACCAGCAGCCGGAAGCCCACCGCGCCGTAGCCGGGCGGGATGAAGAGGACATCCCCATGAGCGAACGCGCGGCCCGGCAGGCCCAGGAGGCCCAGGGCGCCTTCCTTCACGCGCACGCAGCGGTAGTCCAGGCTGTCGCCGAAGATGGGACGCAGCCGCTCCACCTCCGCGTCCGTCAGCCGGCGGCCCACGGGCTCCAGGCCCGTCACCACCTGCACGGCGGACAGCACGCGCCCGCCCAGCATCAGCACCAGGTCCACCGGCACCTGCGCCACGCGGAACAGGCAGCGCTTGAGCTGCGGCAGCCCGTCGCGTGAGCGCCCCGTCGCGCAGCGGGCCATGCCGCTGGCGAAGAGCATCAGCGCCAGGTACGCGCTGCGCGCGGCGCCCGCGGACGCCCCGGCGATGCCGGTGAACAGCCCGTGGCCCGCGTCCGCCACCCGCGCCGTCAAAGGCGCCAGGCGGGGAGCGTCACGGCGGGAGTCACGGACGGCTTGCGGATTGAGCGAGGTGGGAGACCCCAAGGACCCTCTCCAGGAGCGTGCGCAGCTCACCGGCCCGCCAGGGCCGGCCGAGTGCGAAGTGGGTGTCACAGGCCGTCAGGAACGTGGCGCTCGCTTCAGGACGGAAACCGGAGGACAGGAGGATGCGCGGACCGTGGAAGCCCCGGTCCACCAGACGGCAGAGGAAATCGCTCACGACGCGGCGATCCGCGTCGAGGTCCAGCACCAGCCCGTCCACCGCCACGCCCATGTCCAGCCGCCGGTCCGCCGACGTCGCCCCCAGCGCCGTCACGATCCGGCACCCCAACCCCACCTCACGCGCCACCGCCAGCCGGACCTCGGGGGCCTCGGAGACCACCAGCAGCACCGGCGCCGCCATCCCCGTCCGGGGCGAAGCGACCGGGCCCCGGGTCCCGCGCCGCGCACCCGGGACCGCGGGCGCCGTGGGACGGCTGAAAGCGAATTCCGGGACAAGGAGGGAAGACGGTGCGGTGGACACGTCCCGAACAATAAGCAGCAAGAACGGAAATATCAAGCTTGGCTTGAATCACCGGCAGAACGGGGAGCTCCTACCAGGGTGAGGGCTGCGATCTCCGGGGCGGGACCCAGGCGGAGCGGGGGTCCCCAGTAGCCGGTGCCGCGGTGCGTATAGACCCGGGTCCCGGCGACGGTGGCCAGGCCCTGGACGACGGGCTGCTGGAGCTTCACGAAGAACATGAAGGGGAAGATCTGCCCGCCGTGGGTGTGGCCGGACAGCTGGAGGTCCACGCGCAGGCCCTGCAGGGACAGGGCGGTGCGGGGCTGGTGGGCCAGCAGCAGGCGGGGCACGTCCGGCGGGGCGCCGGCGAGCGAGAGGTCGGGGCGGCTCTCCAGGGGCGGATCGATGTGGCCGGCGTCGTGGTCGGTGACGCCGGCGACGACGAGCCGGGCGCCGCCGCGCTCCACGACGCGGTGTTCGTTGGTGAGGACGGTGATGCCCAGCCGGGCGACCTCGGCCATCCAGGCGCGGGCGCCGTGGTAGAACTCGTGGTTTCCGGTGACGTAGTAGACGCCCAGCGGGGCCTCGAGGGACGCGAGCGGCGTCATCTGGTCGCGCAGCTCGTCCACGGAGCCGTCCACCAGGTCGCCGGTGATGGCGACGATGTCCGGCTTCAGGGCGTTGACCTGGTCCACCACGCGCTGGAGCCACACGCCGTCCAGGGTGGGGCCCACGTGCACGTCGGACAGCTGCACGACGCGGATGCCTTCCAGGCCGGGCCCCAGGTCCTTCAGAGCCACGGTGGTGCGCTCCACGCGGGCCTTGCCGCGCGCGGTGACGAAGGCGAAGGCCACGGCGGGCACGACGGTGCCCAGCACGGCGGCCGCGCGGCCCCGGGCGAGCGCGTGCATGTCCGTGACGGTGCCGGACAGGGACAGCGCGGCGCCGACGACGTCCGAGGCGAGCACGGCGGTGAGGAACACGCCGAACGCGCCCAGCCAGAGGTACGCGCCCCACTGGATGACGCGGGAGAAGCCGGTGGCCTCACGACGCGCGGCGCGAAAACCCGCCAGCAGGACGAGGAAGCAGAGGCCCAGCAGTCCCCAGCCCACGGCGGCCCAGGGAGCGGGCCAGCCGGGCGCGGTGAAGAGGCGCAGGCCGATGTAGACGTGCAGCGCGACGGGCAGACCCAACCCCAGGAGGAGGGACAACCCCCGCCGCCAGCCCGGAGCCCCGGCCGAGCGCCGGGCCCGCCGCGAGGAAGCTTCTTCCGAGGACACGTCCGTCGTCACGCGCGCCACCCTGTCATCCCGGGAGCCGGGACGCCTTCGAGCGCGGGAAGATAACGGCCACCCCCACGCCGCGCCCGCCGACCCGGCCGGACGCCTGGCGGGCCCGCCATGAACCAGTATTTCTTGGTAAACATGAAATCATCCCCTGGATATTCCTGGCTCGCGCTGGCGCTGTGCAGCGTGTTGACGACGGGCTGCGCGACCGCGACGTGCATCGACAGCGAGACGTGCTGCGTGGAGGCCCACCCGGGCAATCCGGCCGCGTGTGGACTCACTGACGCCGAGGCCGCTGCCCTCCTGGGTACTGCGGCTGCCGGAGCAGCAGCGGTCGGCGCCACGCTCAAAGAGGTGGATGATCCGAACGAGGGATGGCGACAGCACTGCATTGACCGCTACGTGCAGTGCAAGGACTCGAAGAAGCCGCGTTGGTTGGGCGACTGTTACGCCTGCCTGCGAAACTGCGAGGGCCAGAAGCAGTGGCCATTCGACCTCTGCCGTCCTCGCCGCAATTAGGAGCCCCATGAACGAGCAGGATTTGAACTGGGACGACGTTCGGGACCTCTCGCGTCGCGTCTCGGCCGGGGAGCCGTTCACGCTCACCGCCGAGTCGCGTTCCATCCTCCAGCGCACCGGCCCCCAGGTCGGCATTCCAGCAGCAGACGTCGAGCGGGCGCTTCAGAGCGAGGCAAGCGCCGCAACGCTGCTCACCGAGATTGCAAGGCGCATCCGGGATGGGTCCCACCGTTTGTCACGCGCCCTCAGCGAAGCGACGAGGCTCCAGGAGACGAGCAACATGGCCGGCGCGCGGCAGGTGCTCCGCGCCATCGTGGAGGACGAAGTGGTGCCGCTCTACCGCGACATCGCGCAAGTCCAGCTCGAAGCCCTGGATGAAGGCTGATGGCCCGGGCGCGGCGCCCGCGAGGCACCGCGCCCTGCCCCTGTCAGCTCCGCGAGCGGCGGCGGCGCACCAGGGCGCCCAATCCCACCAGCGCCCAGAGGCTGATCATCCCCGCGGGCGCCGAGCCGCAGCCGCAGCCCACGTCCAGGTCGGTGGGGCCTCGCACCTGGAAGCCCACCTCCGGTGAGCGCAGCCCCGCCTCGCCCTGCGCGGTCACCACCTGCGCGACGACCTTGTGCGCCCCCGTCGCGAGCGCCTTGTCCGCCGTCAGCACGTGGCGGAAGACGCCTTCGCCATCCGCGGTGGCGGTCGCGAGCGCCGTGCCGTCCAGCTCCAGCCGCACGGTCGTGCCGGGCAGCGCCACGCCCACGAACATGAAGGTCGGATCCACCGTCGCGCCCTCCTCGGGCACGAGCACCATGGGCGTCGCCGGATCCGCCGGGCCCGCGTCGGTGCCGCCATCCGTTCCGCCGTCCGCGCCGGCCACCACCACCTCGAAGCCCACGACGTCGGAGTACGGCCCGTCATCGCCCGCCTCGTTGTGCGAGTGCACCGTGACCTTGTGCGTGCCCACGCTCAGCGGCGCGGAGTCCGGCACCTGGTAGCGGAAGCGCCCCAGCAGGTCCAACGGCACGATGTTGTCCGGCCCGTCGTCGATGACCACGCCCACGCTGGCGCCATTGGGCGCGGTGCCGGCGAACAGCGGCGTGGGCCCCACCGTGTCCCCATTCGAGGGCACCACCAGCACGGCCATCTGCACGACACCACCGTCCGCGAGCACCACCGCGGGCGTGGTGAAGCGCACCGGCGTGGAGGGCTTGCTCGCCACGCCCAGTGACTCCGCCCAGGCGACCACGTCGTGCGTGCCCGCGGTCAGCGGCGTGGTGGGGTCGTAGGTGAAGCGGCCGTCCGAGCCCGGCACCGCCGCGCCAATCTCGCGCCCATCCACGACGATGTGGACGGCCGGCCCGTTCGTGCCCGCGGTCCCTTCGAAGCGAGGGCGCGTGGTGGTGGACGCCTCGCCCGACACGGGCACCGTGATGACGGGCGTGACGGGAACCTGGAAGGGCTGGGCCATCTCCTGCACCGTCCCCGCGGACGGGCCCCCTTCCGGAGTGCCGCCATCCGACGTCGCGGAGGCCGGCCCCGCGCCGTACGAACCCGCGCCCGGGTAGGCGGACACACCCGCGCTGCCCGCGCTCACGTTGGGCACACACGCGAGGGTCTTGCCCTCGAGCAGGATCCGGCCCCCGGCGCCACCACCGCCCGGTCCGAAGGGCTGCTTGTCCAACTGGGTGTTACCGCCCGCGCCGCCCCGCGCCTCGACCCCGCCGCAGTTCACGATGTCCACCGCGCGCAGCACCACCGCGCCGCCCGCGCCGCCACCGCCCGCGCCGTCGTTGCCCGTCGAGGCCCCCGCCGTCGAGCCCGAGGCGCTGTAGACGCCCTTGCCCTCGAACGCGGTGGAGCGGATGAACACCACGCCGCCGCCCGCGGCGCCGTTGGAGCCGGCCGCGTCGGAGCCCTGCCCCGCGCCGCCGCCGCCTCCGAACGCGAAGCGTTCGAACACTAAGTAGCTCAGCGCCGCGCCACCCAACCCACCCTCCACGCGCGCCCCATCGTCCGAGGTCGTGCGCCCACCGATGCCGCCCGCGCCACCGTGACCGCCGCCGCCACCGCCAGCCGCCGCGCAGTTGCCGCCGCCACCGCCGTTGGTCAGGTTGCCTCGCCCGGTGGAGAGGCCGCTCCGGGACACCGTGCCCGCCACGCCCTCGCCACGCTCAGAGCCGCCCTTGCCATGCTCCAGCTCCAGCCCGGTGCAGCCCGCCAGGCCCGCGACGTCGGCCCGGAAGACGCCGCCCAGGTAGCCCAGGCCATCCGCGTCGATGCGGCCTTCGTTGACCACCTTCCCACTCACCAGCATCGCGAGGATGCCGCCGGACTTGCCGTTCCACGGCGACACGGTGAGCCGCGCCCCCGCCTCGATGACGACGTCGGAGTACTCGGCCACGCGCACCACCTGGGCGCGGCCCGCCGTGTAGCCGTAGCGCAGCGGCGCGGTCAGCAAGAGGGTGGCGGGCGTGGAGGCCGTCACCACCACCACCCGCGCCAGCTCCCAGCGCCCCAGCGCGACCGTCCCCGCCAGCGACACGCCCTTCACGTTGCCCACATCAGGCACGGGCGACAGACCGGTGCTCTCGTGGATCATCACCAGATCGCCACCGGAGAAATCTGAACTGAACACCACCAGCTCGTCGCCCCCCGCCGCGACACTCTTCCCCAGGGGGCCATCCACGCGCAGGGCGAGGCCCTTTCCCGCGGCGAGGTTGAGCACGCCGTCGCGTCCGGTGCCCAGGCCAAAGGAATCCGGCTCCGCGCGAGCAACCTGCGTCAGGAGCAATCCAACGATGAGAGCCAGCGTGATGCGCATGCCCCCATGGTGCCCCACCGGGCGTCCGGGGTCGAGGGAGGCCAGCCGCCTCAGCGCGACGGAACCAGGTCCTGAAGCCCCCGGGTGTTGACGGGCGCGAAGAAGGGCTGCCGCAGGAGCCGTCCCAGTGCGCGGCGCTCGACGCACAGGAGCTGGAGCGAGTCCTCCCACTCCCCCAGCACGGCCACCGCGCGAACGTCCGCCGCGTCGCGGTACAGGTCGTTGAGGTTGTGCACGAGCGCGGACACGTCCTCCACCTCCCAGCGCTCCGTGACGTCGCCTGCCGCGACGTGCAGCTCCAGCGCGGGGCGCTCGCGCACGTCCACCACCTTGAGCTTCCGGGCCGCGCCGCCCATGGCCGCGGTGAGCGGGCCCACCAGCTCATCCGGGCGGACGCCGTACCCCACGGTGAGCCCGCCCACGAGCAGGCCCGCTTCGCACAGCCGCAACAGCGACACGTGGGGAGGCTCGCCCTTCGGCAGCAGCCCGGAAGCGGCGGCGGAATCCTTGAGCAGCCGCTCGCGGTCGAGCGCATCCAGCAGGGAGGCCATGGCCGGGCCACCCTATCAGGGCTCCTCGCCCTCCCAGTAATCCACCTGCGCGTCCAAAGGCAGATACGCCATCAGCGTGCGCGACGCCTTGTCGCCCCCGGGCGCGGCCCCCGCGAAGACGCCCACCTTCTTCGAGTCCGGATACACGAGCACATCCGGCGCCTCCATGGTGGAGAAGCACAGGTAGCGCAGCGGCTCCGCGCCGTCGTTGATGAGCTGGTGCGCGCACTCCGCGCCCGGCGGCAGCGCGACGTAGTCCCCTTCGCGCACGGGCAGCGTCTGTGTCCCCAGGCGCAGCGAGCCCGTGCCGGACAGGACGTAGACGGCCTCTTCATTGCCCAGGTGGTAGTGCAGCGGCCACGAGCGGCGGCCCGGCGGAAGCTCCACCAGACTGCACCCGAGCTTGCGCCCGTGCGCGGCGGCGCCCAGTTGCTTGCGCTTGAGCGCCACGCGGCTGCCGTGGGCGAGCTCGGTCCAGGGAACGTCTTCGGCGTGGATGAGGTGGGGCGAGGCCATGGTGGACTCCTGTTTCACGGGCGCTCCGCGACGAGCGCGAACACGCGGTGGGGAACGGACATCGGCTCCTGGGGGAAGCGCGCGGCGAGGAGCTCGGCCAGCGCGGCGTCGAAGCGGGCCACCTGCTCGGGCGCGAGCATGGCGCCAATCCGCGCGTTGGCGCGCATCCGTCCGCGCCACGCTTCGTGGGTGTAGGGCGTGAGCGTGTCGAAGGTGAAGGACGTGAGGGACTGGAAGCCGGCCACGCCCACGTCGCGGAACCACTGCGGGTAGATGCCCACGCCCTGGCCGAAGTGGTCCACGGCCAGTTTGACGCGGGGGCTGAACTCCTCCACCAGGGCCTCGGTGGCTTCCAGCAGGTTGCCGGGCAGGGCCGTCCAGTCGAAGTGACAGAGGATGAGCTTCCCGCCGGGCTTGAGCAGGCGAAACACTTCGCGCGCGGCGGCGGCGCGGTCGAACCAGTGCCAGCACTGGCCCGCGAACACGCGGTCGAAGGAACCTGAAGGCAGACCGGTGTTCTCCGCGGGCGCCTCACGGAAGTCCACGGTGAGGCCCTCGTCGTGAGCGAGTCGTGCCGCGGCCTCCAGCTGCGGTGCGGACACGTCCAGGGCGGTGACGTCGCAGCCGCGCCGGGCCAGGTTGCGCGCGACGGTGCCGGTGCCGGTGCCCAGGTCGAGCACCCGCAGGCCGGACGCGAGCACGCCGTCCTGTTCGAGCCGTGTGTAGAAGGCCTCCGGGAAGCCTGCCCGGTGCTTCGCGTAGTCCGACGACGTGCGTCCGAAATCCACGTTCATTGTCGCTCTCCCCGCCAGGAACAGCCTCGCCATGGGCGGCTCAGCTCGACAGGATGGTCCAGTCGAGTCGAGACTCCGCGCCAGGGAGGCACGCGAAACATGGTGCGTCGTGCAGGGGGACGTTCTCAATCTCGATTCGACCATCCAGTTGAGGAGGAGCTGCTGCGCGCGGAGGAGGCGGCGGCCCTGCTGGGGGTGAAGCGGGCGACGCTCTACACGTACGTGAGCCGGGGGCTCGTGCGGTGCGTGCCGGAGAAGGGCACGAAGGAGAACCGCTATCTGCGCGCGGACGTGGAGCGGCTGAAGACACGCCATGACGCCCGCGCGGGCCACGCGGCGGTGGCGTCCGGAGCCCTGCGCTGGGGCGAGCCCGTCATCGACTCGTCGGTGTCGCGCATCAGCGAAGAAGGACTCTCGTACCGGGGCCGCGACGCGGTGGAGCTGGCCACGCGGGGCCACCGCTTCGAGGACGTGGCGGAGCTGCTGTGGACCGGGCACCTGCCACTGGAGTCCACGACGTGGCCCGCACCGGAAGCGCCGCCGTCGCCCCTCACTCCCACCGCGCTCGCGGCCATGCTCCCGCGAGACACTCCGCCCTTGTCCTCCCTGGCCGCGCTGGTGCCGCTCCTCGCCGCGAGCGACGCGGGCCGCTTCGCCGCGCCCGTGGAACAGGACCTGCTCCGCGCGCGACGGATCATCCGCCACCTGGGCGCATGGGTCTGCGTGGCCCAGGCACCCGGCCGAGTGTCGCGCGCATTGAAAGAACCCACGGTGGCCGCTTCACTCGCCACGGCCTGGGACGCGAAGCCGAAGCGGACCGCGGAGCTGATCAACCTGGCGCTGGTGCTCTGCGCGGACCACGAGCTGAACACCTCCACCTTCGCGGCCCGCGTGACAGCCTCCTCCGGCGCGGACCTGTACGCGTGCATCAGCGCGGCGCTCGCGGCCATCTCCGGCCACCGTCACGGCGGCGCCTGCGACCGCGTGGAGGCGCTCATCGCGGAGGTCGGCCGTCCCGAGCGCGCCGCGCAGGTCATCCACGGCCGCCTGCGCCGGGGCGAAGCCGTGACGGGCTTCGGCCACCGCCTCTATCTGAAGGGAGACCCGCGCACGCCGCCGCTCATCGACGCCGCGTTGAGCGTGAAGCCCGAGTCCCTGAAGGTCCGCGTGGCCCGCGCCGTCATGGACACCATGCGGGACGCTGGCCATCCCCCACCGTCCCTGGACTGGGGCCTGGTGATGCTCGCGGACGCGCTGGGCCTGCCCTCCGGCGCCGCCACCGTGCTGTTCAGCCTGGGCCGCACCGCGGGCTGGGTCGCCCACGTCCTGGAGCAGCGTGAACAGGGCCACCTGCTCCGCCCCCGCGCCCGCTACGTGGAAGCCCCCGCCCGGTAGCACCGTGAAACATTCCACGCGGCTGTCACATGGCGTGCACGCCGCGCGGCTTTCCGTTTGGCGCTCCGGGCTCCCGTGCACACACTGGCAGCCCTGTGAGCACCTCCCGTCCGACCCTGCCCTATCCCGCCCTGATGCTGCTCGGCAACGTGGCCTTCATCGCCTCGTGGATCGTTATCCTCAAGCGCCCCGAGGGCTGGCAGGTCGTGGGCCCCGTCCTCCTCGCCCTCTTCCTGGCCCTGCGCGTGGGCGGCGTGTGGAAGTACGCCCTGAACCACCCGGACCCCTCTGGCCGCACCAGGCGCTCCGCCATCCTCTCCACCGTGCTGGCCGTGCTCGCCGTGGGCCTCTGGGGCTACACATGGATGAGCGGTCCCCGCTAGGGATGAGCGGCCCCCGCTAGCAAACGAAACGGGCGCCCCTTCCGTGAGTGGAAGGCAGCGCCCGTCGTCACTTCCAACAGCGGGGAAGGCCCCGCGTCAGACGTTGAAGCGGAAGTGCATGCAGTCGCCGTCCTGCACGACGTACTCCTTGCCTTCCACGCGCAGCAGGCCCTTCTCCTTCACCGCCGCCTCGCTGCCCAGCTTCACCAGGTCCGTCCACCCGAAGACTTCCGCCTTGATGAAGCCGCGCTCGAAGTCGGAGTGGATGACGCCCGCCGCCTGCGGCGCCTTGAAGCCCTTGTGGATGGTCCACGCGCGGCACTCCTGCTCGCCCACCGTGAAGTACGTCCACAGGCCCAGCAGCTTGTAGCCCTCGCGCACCACCTTGTTCAGGCCGGGCTCCGTCAGGCCGGAGTCCGCCAGGAAGCCGGGGCGGTCGGACTCGGCGAGCTGCTGGATTTCCGACTCCAGCGCCGCCGCCAGCACCACCACGCCCGCGCCCTCCTTGGCGGCCATCTCGCGCACCTGCTGCACGCGCGGGTCGCTGTCTTCCTTGCCAATCTGCCCTTCGCTGATGTTCGCCACGTACAGCACGGGCTTGTCCGTCAGCAGGAACAGGTCCTGGATGGCCGCCTTCTCGTCGTCGGTGAGCTTCTGCGCGCGCACCGTGAGGCCTTCATCCAGCTTCGCCTTGATGCGGTCGAGCAGCGCGACTTCGGCCTTCGCCTCGTCGCCCGCCTTGCCACCCATCTTGGTGTTCTTCAGCGAGCGCTCGCGGCGCTTCTCCACGGTCTCCAGGTCCTTGAGGCACAGCTCCGTGTCGACCACGTCCCGGTCCCGCACCGGATTCACGCCTCCCTCGACGTGAGTGACGTTGTCGTCCTCGAAGCAGCGCAGCACGTGGAGCACCGCGTTCACCTGCCGGATGTTCCCCAGGAACTGGTTGCCCAGGCCCTCGCCCTTGGACGCGCCGCGCACCAGGCCGGCGATGTCCACGAACTCCAGCGACGTGGGGATCTTCTTCAGCGGCTTGACGAGCGCCGACAGCTGGTCCAGGCGGTCGTCCGGCACCGGCACCACGCCCACGTTCGGCTCGATGGTGCAGAACGGATAGTTCGCCGCCTGAGCGCCCGCGGCGGACAGGGCGTTGAACAGGGTGGACTTGCCCACGTTGGGCAGACCGACGATGCCAATGGAGAGAGCCATGATGGATTCCTGGAACAGGCGGGCGCGGCGGAAGACTCCCGGCCGTTAGGCCGAGCGGCGGGTCGCCGTGGCGCTGGTGGCGCCGGGCAGGCCCTGCACGAACTGCTCGGCCAGCGCGCGGTGCTTGGCGTCGTCCATGCGCTCGCTCATGAGCTTGCCGGCCACTTCCATGGCCAGGTCCACGGCCATGGAGCGGACCTCCGCGATGGCCTTGGCCTTCTGGTCTTCAATCTCGCGGCGGGCGGACTGCTTCAGCTCCTCCGCCTCCTTGCGGCTCTTGGCCATCAGCTCGTCGCGGAACTTCTCCATGTCCGCCTGCACGCGGCGGGTGGTCTCCGCGGCCTCGCGGCGGGCCTCGGCGATGGCCGTCTTCTGGTCGGCGAGCAGCTTCTCCGCCTCGGCGCGCTCACGCTTCGCGCTCTCAATGGCGTTGGTGATCTGCTTCTCGCGCTCCTCGACGAGCGACAGGATGGGCCCCCACGCCTTCGCCCGCAGCACCAGCAGGACGATGACGAAGGTGACGATGGTCCAGAAGATGAGGCCCGGACGGACCTCCACGAAGCTGCTGGCGGCGAGGACAGAGGGCAGGAACATGGCGGGTCCCGGTGAAGCGAAAAGACAGAGGGAGGATGCGGGAGACTTCAGGTGAGACGGTACGGCGGTACCACGAGCCGGAACGCCGGCGCCGCTTCTTCCCGAAGAGGACGCCGGCTCCCGTTGCGACCTGTCGGCCTTACTGCTTGATGGCGAGCAGGATGCAGACGACCAGCGCGAACAGCGTGGCGCCTTCGATGAGGGCCGCGGCGATGATCATCGTGGTGCGGATGTCGCCACCGGCGGCCGGCTGACGGCCCGTGGCGTCCATGGCGGCGGCGGCCAGCTTACCGATGCCGAGCGCGGCGCCGATGATGGAGAGGCCGGCGCCGATACCGGCGGCGAGGAAGGCAAGAGCGAGGTTGGTCATGGGAGCACGTCTTCTTTCGTGATGCGGGACCCGCTTGTGGGGGGGTCGTGGGGGCCCTTTAGGACTACCTCCGGCGGCCTTTCGAACCGCCGGGTCTTCAACCGGGGCGCGCCGTCGTTTCCGACAGGCGCCCCGTCAACTTGTCAGCCCAGGTGGTGGGCCTTGCCGTGGTCGTGGCTGGCGCCGGTCTCATGGTGGTCATCGTGGTGGTGGCCCATGGCCACGCTCATCCCGATGAACAGCGCCGACAGCATGGTGAACACGTACGCCTGCACGAAGGCCACGAACAGCTCCAGCAGGTAGATGCCGAAGGCGAACGGCACGCTCACCAGCGCCACCGCGGGGTTGCGGAGCATGAAGATGAGGCCCAGCAGGAAGAAGATGACGATGTGGCCCGCCAGCATGTTGGCGAAGAGACGGATGGTGAGCGCGAAGGGCTTGGTGAACAGGCCCAGGACCTCCACCGGAATCATGATGGGCCACAGCCAGGGGGCCACGCCGCCCGTCAGGTGCTTCAGGTAGCCACCGATGCCCGCGGCGCGGATGCCCGCCGCCTGCGTGACGAAGAAGGTGCACAGCGCCAGGCCGCACGTGACGGCGATGTTGCCCGTGGCGGTCGCCATCCAGGGGAACAGGCCCAGCAGGTTCATGAAGAGGATGAAGAAGAACGCGGTGAGCAGGTAGGGCACGTAACGGGGGCCCTCCTCCTTGCCGATGTTCTTGATGGCCAGCTCGTCGCGCACGAACAGCACGAGCATCTCGAAGAGGTTCGCCCCGGCGCCGCGCGGCACGAGCTTCGTCTTGTCGCGGTTGCTCCAGATGAGCAGCGCGCCGATGAGCAGCAGCGCCGCCAGCCACATCATCACCGTGTGCTTGGTGATGGAGAGGTCCAGGCAGCCCTGGCCCAGGCCCGGGTACACCTCGCCGTGGCCCCCGTGCGTGTCCACCATGGGCGTGCAGGCGCCCTCGTGGAACGGGATGAGGATGCGCGGCAGGTGGATGGGGATGTGGTTGTGGCTGAGGGGGACCTCGAACTCGTACTCGTTCGAGTCCGCCACGTGGTGGAGGATGTAGCCGGCGACGTCCTCGCCCTCGGCGTCCTGGGCCTCGTTCGCGGAGCCGTGCTCATTGGCCTGGTCGGAGGCCCATACGGCGCCCGCGAACAGACAGGCGAACAGCACCATTGCCTTGCGCATCACTCGTCTCCGCCCGCCGCGTCTTTCGACGCGGCCATCACGTAGCTGACTTCAATCCACTGCAGCGCGAAGTAGACGCCGAAGAAGCCGCCCACGAACGCGATCGCGCTCAAATTCCGGGACACCACCCACGCCAGCCCAATCCCCACGCCCACGCCCCTGAGGGCGAAGACCACACCGACCACCTTCAACGCCGCCTTCAAATCCGCCTGCATCGCCGCGCGCCGCTTCAGCACCAGCGCCAGCACGCCCGTCACCGCCGCGATTCCCACACCCAGCAGCGCGGCGACCCGGTCCTCGGTCACCTTCGGCAGCGCCGCCGCCACCACCGCGCCCACGCCCATCACCGCCGCCGCCAGCCCCGCGTGCGTCCAGAACGGGTCCCGCTTCGGCTGTCCGCCCGTCCCCGTCACTTGCGCTTCCCCAGCCGCGTCATCGCGTGAAGGAAGCCGTAGAACCCCACGCCAATCCCCACCAGGCTCAAGCCCAGGAGCAGCCAGGGCGACGTCCCCAGCCACTTGTCCAGGAAGTACCCTCCCAGGACCCCCACCACCGCCCCGCCCACCAGCTTCCAGACCGCGGAGATGTACGGCTCCGCCGCCCGCATCTGCCGGGCCGTCTCGCCCAGCTCACTGCCCGGCGCATCCGCCTGCTTCCGAGGCTCCTGGTCTGCCATGCGGACGCCTCACCAAACCCCGGGAAAGTCTTGGGTTTCCTTCACCAACCCCGACCCCGCCCATACACGCGCGGGCGCCGCTTAGCACCGAATGAGCGGCGCGTGCAACCGGTACGGGGGCGCGGGGCACCCCACCGCCAGCAGCGGTTGCGGCACCCGCAAGCGCAGCTACCACGGCGCCGGGGCCATGGGGGCGGTTTCTCCTCTAAACGAGGGCCTATCCGGGCAGGCGGCCCGGGGGGCGCCCGGTGGATCAGCGGGGGCACGCCCCCAGGGGGGTGACGGGCGGCCGGGCGGAGCGCCCTCCGTCTCTCAGCACCGGGACTCCGGCATCGCCAGCTTGGCAGGGGTCACGTTGGCCGTTCAGGCCCAAGGAGTCACGCATGCCGAAGCCGCTCGAGCTCACCTCGCCGAAGTTCAAGGACGGGATGCCCATCCCCATCGCCTACACCGGCGAGGGCGACGACAAGGCGCCTCCCCTGCACTGGGAGAACCTCCCCGCCGGGGCCAAGAGCCTGGCGCTCATCGTGGAGGACCCGGACGCGCCGGACCCGGCGAACCCCCAGCGCACCTTCTGCCACTGGGTCCTCTACAACCTCCCCGTCAACACCCAGAACATCCCGGACGGGGCCACCTTGGACGTGCTGCCGGAGGGGGTGCGGCTTGGGCGCAACGACTTCAACCGGCAGGACTACGGCGGCCCCATGCCGCCCATCGGCAGCCACCGGTACTTCTTCAAGCTGTACGCCCTGGACACGGTGCTGCCGGACCTGAACCAGCCCAACCGCACGCAGCTGCTCAAGGCGATGGAGGGCCACATCGTGGGGGAGACGCAGCTCATGGGCACCTACGAGAAGACGCACCACCGCAAGCACTGAAGGCGCACGGGGCACCTCAAGGTGACGGCAGCTCGCGCAACATCACGGCGGGCAGGCCAGGCACCTTGAGGTACTCCACGCGCGTGGGCTTCGGCTCCACCGGGGGCCAGCCCGGCGCGTCCAGCGCGGCGAGCAGTGTGAGCACCGGGTAGTCGAAGGACTCCACGCGCGGGCCTGATGCCGGCATGGGGGCAAGACCCCACGCGAGCGACAGGCGCAGCCGTTCGCACCGCGCCAGCTGTGGCACGTAGGCGGGCAGCCGCTGGAGGAGCTTCGCGTGCGGGGCGTGCTCGCCCGCCTCCAGGAAGTGGCAGTACGCAATGGCCTCCTCGCGGTTGAGCACTTCAGGCAGCACGTCCTGGAGGAAGCGCGCTCGCAGCGGGCCCAGCTCCGGCCGCTTCGCTTCGTCCACCCAGGGGAGCTGTTCACGCACGCGCTCGGTGCGGTGGAAGTCCATCATCCGGCCCGCGCGCTCCACCACCACCGGATCCACCCGCTGGAGTGCCTCCGCGTCCAACGGCGTCAGGCCCAGCGGGGCCAGGGCTTTGGGGGCATCGAGGCGCCACGCTTCACGGAAGCGCGGATCCACGTGCAGCCGCGCCAGGACTTCCAACGTTCGTGGATAGCTCATCGTCGGTCGCTCATCTCAAGCCGCGCTCGCGCCGCAGCGCTGGAGGATGGCGCGCGCGCGGGCCAGCTCCTCCACCAGCCGCGCGAACGGAGGAAAGCCGCTGTCCATCTCGAAGTTCACCCCGCGCACCGGGCTGCGTGGCGCCACGTACTCCAACAGGCGCCACACCTCCTCCGGCGACGGCGCGGAGTGGCTGTCCAATCTCAACCCCTCCATCGTGACGCCGCCGGCCAGATGCACCTGCACCACGCGCTCCAAAGGCAGCCGGTCCAGGAAGGCATACGGGTCGAACCCGTGGTTGACCGCGTTGCAATAGAGGTTGTGCAAGTCCAACAGCAGTCCGCAGTCCGCGCCCTCCACCACGCGGCGCAGGAACTCTGCTTCATCCAACGTGTTGAGCGGCGTGTGGAAGAGATACGCGATGTTCTCCACCACGAAGGGCACGTCCAGGTCCGCCCGCGCGGCCTTCACGTTGCGCACGCACGTGGCCACCGCCTCCTCCGTCAGCGGCACCGGCGTCAGCGCTCGCAGGGGCAGGTTCCCCACGCGCGTGAAACACAGGTGGTCTCCGTGCCAGACGCTCCGGGTGACGTGGCGGACGCGCTTCAAGCCGTCCCGGTAGCCGGGCGCGTCCACGCCGTCCGAGCCCACCGACAGCTCCAGGCTGTGGCCCACCAGCGGATAGCGCTTCGCGAGCAGCTCCAGCCGCCGCTCCGAGTCCGGCGTGAGCGGCAGGAAGTGCTCGGGCGTCACCTCCAGCCAGTCCACGCCGGGGTTGCCACGCGCCAGGTGCGGATTGAGGTCCCAGCGGTAGCTGAGCCCCACGCCCAGGAAGGGAAGGCCCATGGCGTCAGGCCTTGCGCCGCGCCATCACCTGGAGGTGCTGCCCCAGGACGGCGAAGCCCTCGTGCGCCAGCTTCTCCTGCAACGCCAGTATCTCCTCGCGCGCGGCCCACGCGTCCCACGGCTTCTCCGCGGTGCCGCCCTGCGCGGCCGCCATCGCCTTGAGCATGTCGAAGAACATCACCGGCTTGCCGAAAATCTCCAGCAGCTCCGCGCCCGCGTCCGCCACCGCGCGCTCCAGCTCGCGCACCGTGAAGGCGTGCACCGGCAGGCCATACGGGCACGTCGTGCGGCCGTCGTGGAGCGTGCGGAAGGCCTCCTGCGGCTTGCCCAGCTTCAGATAGCCGGCGAACGCCTCGTAGCGGTTGTCCACGCCCAGCACCACCGGCGCGCCCGGCTTCGCCACGCGCACCAACTCCTTCACCGCGCGCGGGTACGCATCCAGGCAGTACGACACCGGGTCGCCTTCGCAGAAGACCAGGTCGAAGGCCGCGTCCGGCAGCTCCAGCGCCGCGACGTTCCCCTCCACGAAGGTCACGCGGTCCAACAGGCTCTTCGCGGCGAACTGGGCCCTGGCGCCGTCCAGCATGCCCGGAGAGATGTCCAGCACGGTGACGTGGTGCCCTCTTTCCGCGAAGCGCGTGCCGAACTTGCCGCCCCCGCCGCCCGCGTCCAGCACGCGCCAGGCCGTGCCGTCCTTCGGCAGCAGCGCCTCCACCGGCTTCCAGGTGAGGTGTTCGTACGTCAGCCAGAACAGCTTGATGGCCGTGGCGTCCGGCGCGCCCTGGTCGTACTTCGGGGACACCTCGTCGTAGCGGCGCTTGAGGCTCTGCGGGTCGGCGGCGGTCATTCGAATGCCCCTTGGGACAGGTCAGTAGTTGAAGGAGATTTTCGAGAGGATCCGCCGCTCCTGGGAGCCGCCGAAGGGCTGATCCGTGTAGACGAGGAAGATGTCGCTCCACTGGCGGTAGTGCCACCCCACCATCGCGTCCAGGAACGTGCCCTTCACGGAGTTGTAGTCCGCCAGCTCGTACACGCCGCCCTTCTGCAGCGTCAGGCGCGCGTAGAGGTCCGGGCTGAAGTGGTAGCGCAGCTGCGCGTAGCCAGAGAAGCTGTAGCCATCCCCGGACGTGCCGTAGAGGTCGCTGTTCGTCGGCACGTTGAAGTTGCGCGTGTAGAAGCCGCTGAAGCGCGCGACGATGTGCGGCCCCACCTTCATGTTCACCGCGCCGTTGACGCCGCGGATCTCCCCGCCCAGGAAGCGGCCGGCGACGGCCGTCAGCGTGTAGCTCTGCCAGTCGTGCGGGAACAGGGTGAAGCCGAACGTGCCCAGCCGGTCCCGGAAGCCCAGGTTGTCGTCGTAGATGCCCTCCAGGTAGAGCGCGAAGTCGTGGTGCAGGTAGGGCTGCACGTTGAGGCGGTTGCGCCAGCGCGTGCGTTCGCCCTCGTGGTTGCGGCGCCACAGCGAGTCCCACGTCACGTCCAGCCGGGGCAGGAAGCGCCACCCGGGGAACGGGTTCAGGAACAGGCGCGAGTTGTAGCCCTGCTTGTCCACCACCGGCGTCCAGCCCAGCGGGTTCGCGTAGTTCTTCCCGATGTCCTCGAACTGCAACCAGAACTCCGACAGCGTGTCGAAGCGGTGCAGGCCCACGTGGTACGCGTCCGAGTCCTCGTTGCCCAGCGGGCTCCAGCTCTTCAGCGCCTGCGCCTGGATGAAGAACTCCTCGAAGAGGTGGAAGTTGCCGTCCACGCCCACCGTCTGGAAGTCCGAGTCCCCGAACAGCCCGCCCCGCCCGCTGCGGTTGAGCGCCACCAGGGCAATCATCGACCGCTTGCCGATGTCCTGCTGCAAGCGAATCACGCCGGAGTTGACGTTCTCGAAGATCTCGCGGCCATTGGCGTCCCGGCCGGTGGAGTCGCGGTGCTGCACGTCCAGCAGCGAGAAGTTGAGACCGCTCACCCTGCCGGTGAGCTGCAGGCCGCCCCACACCCGGTCATGCGGCCTCAGCGCGATGCGGCGCGAGGTGAAGACGTTGATGGGCGCGATGAAGAGGTGCTCGCTCTCCGTGAAGAACGCGCGGCGCTCCGGCAGCAGCGGCAGGTCCGTGTCCAAGAGGAGGAAGCTCTGGTCCGCTTCCGCGTCGCTGAAGTCCGGGTTGGCGGTGAGCTTCACCGACAGCCAGGGCGTCGGGTCGATGCGCGCGTCCGCGCCCACGTTGGGACGGAAGACGCCCCGGTCATCCGTGGTCTTGAGCGCCACCGTGCTGGCCACGTACGGGGTGATGCTGAAGATGGAGCGCGGCTTGATGCCCTTGAGCCCCTCCAGGTGCGGGTAGCGGCTCACCTTCGCGCTGTTGACGCCGTCCGGCGTCCAGTTGCTCCACTCCTGGTTGCGCGACTGTTCGCGGTCCAGGAGCATGCCGAACGACATCTCGTCCTTCGCCTCGAACTGGAAGTTGGCGAACGGGATGCGCACCTCCGAAATCCACCCGTCCTTCACGATGGTGGACTTCGTCTCCCACTCCCCACGCCAGTTGGTGGAGAACGCCTCGCCGTCATCCACGATGCGCCCGTCGGTGCGCACGCCCAGCGGGTTGGTCCAGAAGTAGTACGCGTTCCGGTGGTCCAGGAACGTGTCCAGGATGATGGTGATGTTGTCCTCCTGGTGGAGGAACCCCTCGTTCTGCACCGTGTAGCCGGTGATGCGCTCCGGCTTGGAGTCGATGCAGTGGAAGAGGAAGTACAGGTTGTCCTGGTCGTAGAGGATGCGGACCTTGGTGTCGTCCGGCGCGGGCTTGCCGTAGTTGACGCGCGTGAGGTACCAGCCGGCGATTTCCGGGGCCGCCTGCCACGCGGGCTCATCCCCCTTGCCGTCGATGGTGATGACGTCCTGCGTCCGCGTCGCGGTGACCTTGTACGTCGAATCAGCGTGTCCCAGCGTGGGCACCAGCGCGGCCAACAGCGCGGTGCCCCAGCGACACACGTGGCGAAGGGGGCTCATCCGGGCTCCGAGGTAGGGGTGAGGGCGGCCACGGGGGCCGGTTCAGGCGTGGAGTGGGAGGACGCCTCGCGCACGCGCGACACACAGCCGAGCGCCAGCACGAGGGCCACAGACGAAAGAAGGAACGTGGAGCCGATGCCGGCCCGCTGCGCGGTGAAGCCATAGGTGACGGGCGCGAGCACGGAGGCCAGCGCGCCGCAGGCGCCCAGCGCGCCCATGAACCGGCCGCGCTCGGAGGGCGCCGGGGACTGCTCCACCACCAGCGCGGACGCGGAGGAGCGGTGCAGGCCGTCGGGGATGGCCAGCAGCACCCAGGCCACCACCAGCGTCATCAACGCGGCGCCGTCCGGCAGCCATCCCGCGGCCCCCAGCACCGCCGCCATCACCGCCATGCCCGCGAGGCCCGGCACAATCAATCCCACGCGCCGGGACAGCCGGTCCGACAGCCGTCCGCCGAAGGGCTGCGCGAACGCGTACGTCAGCCACGACGCCGCCACCAGCGGCCCCACCGCCTCCCGGGGCGCGCCCAGCTCCACCGCGTACAGCGGCAGGTACGTGGGGAACAGCGCCAGCGCGAAGGTGAAGAAGAACTGCCAGAGGAACAGCGCCGCCGCGCCCGGCCGGTCCTTCACGTAGGTGAACGGCGACCAGAGCCCCCGGAACACCAGGCCCCATGCCGCGCCCGCCCCACCGCGCACTGCCTCCGCGCGCGGAGGACGCGCCGGTTCGTTCAGCCCCAGCAGCAGCAGGCTGCCCGCGAGGAACAGGCCCCCCGCCAGGAAGAAGGTGCCCGCCACCGACAGCGTGCGGATGACGGCGGAGGACGCGAACAGCGCCGCGACGAACACCAGGTTCGACGTGGCATCCAGCAGCGCGAAGAGGGTGGCGCGCTGCCTGGAGGGCGCGAAGTCCGCCACCATCGCGTTGGACACCGGCGCCGCGCTGCGCGACAGCAGCATCTTGAGGATCATCACGGCGGCGAGCGGCTGCGGGTCGTCCACCAGCGCCACCGCCGGCACCATCAGCGACGTGACGAGCGACAGGCCCACCACGAAGGGCTTGCGCCCATGGCGGTCCGACAGAGCCCCCAGCACCGGCTGCACGAAGATGGGCAGCAGCGCCCCCACCGTGTAGAGCGCGCCAATCTCCTTGAAGCCCAGCCCGCGCTCGCGCAGGTACAACGGCATCACCGGGTTGAGCAGGCCTGAGGCCGCCATGCCCAGCAGCCCCGAGCCCAGCATCACCCGCAGGTTCCCCAGCCCCCGCGTCAGCCCGTACATCTCCCGGATGGCACCCACGCCCTGGCGGATCATCCCCCCACCCCTCCCCCGGCGTCGGGTCCGTCGGGGCGAGGCTTCAGCCCCAGCACCGCCTCCACTGCCTTCGTGAGCGTGGGCACCGGCCGCACGTCCAGCGCCGTCAGGGGCGCCGCGTCGAACCCGCTGCCCTCCGGCACGAACACCGCCACCTTCCCCGCCCCCGGAAACACCTGCTTCACGTAGGACTGCGCCACGCCCAGCTTTCCCTGGAGGAACTCGCGCGGCGCGGGCGCGAGCTTCTCCCCATGCGCCTCCAGCGCCACGCCCGTGCCCAGGAAGGGCGACGGCAGCGGCAGGCCCCCGAGCAGCGCCACCCACGCGACGAACAGCGGCAGCGACGCGCTCCGGCCATCCAGCGTCACGTTCCGGCCGCGCGGCGAGACGTGCAGGTCCGTCTGCTCCCACGGCAGCGCGTAGCGCGCGCGGCCCACCGCCGACAGGTGGCGCGCATGGTCCTGCCACGCGGGGGTGAAGGCATTGCCCCGCGACACGTCCGTCCACAGCCGCCCCTTGCCGGGGCCCACGGACACCTCCACGGGCACGACGCGAAAGAGCGCGTGTCCGCCGACGTCCGCCTGGGTGAAGAGCAACACCTGCGTGGATGCGGGCAGCATGGGCGGGGAGGAGTGTCGGCGTGCGAGAGGAAAGACACGGCCGGGAGGAGGACCACAGACCTCCTCCCGGCCATGAAACGCGTTACTCCGCGACGACGATCACGCTCATGCCGTTGGAGCAGGTGCACTTGTCGGTGGCGGCGGAAACGCGGACGATCTCGGACTGGATGTACATGGTGGTTCTCCTGGGTTTGATGTTTGGGGTTTCAGGGAAACGACGGGCGCGACTACTCCGCGCTCACGGTGGTCGAGGCGATGACCATGCCGTTGGAGCAGGTGCACTTGTCGGACGACGCGGACACGCGGACGATCTCGGACTGGATGTACATGGTGATTCTCCTGGATGGATTGCTGCGTTCACTGCCACTGCGGTGAAACATGGCGGAGTGTGGACAGGGGGTCTGACATTGCCTGCCAACACACCGGTGCTTCATTCCAGCCGTGAAAGGACGTCTCACGTCTGGCATCACGCGCACCCGGGGCGACCCGGGCACACGGGATTCCCAAAGGCCAGGACATGGCCCGGCCTGTCCCTCTCACGAGGGAAAAGGCGCTACAGCGGACGGCGGAAAGTCAGACGGGACGCGAGGGCTCGCACAGCCCCAGCTCCTGGAACTGCGTCACGGTGCGCTGGACGTCGGCGCGGATGGCCTCTTCCTGACCCGAGGCGCCCAGCCGGAGCGCCAGCGACGCCACCGCCCCGTCCAGGGACGTGTCGCCCTGGCACAGCTCGAAGATGCGGGCGGCGGTCTCATTCACCCGGAAGACCTCCCCGCCCTCGGTGTCCAGGAGGAAGAAGGCTTCGCCCTGCTGCTGGACGATGACGCCGGAAGTCGCGCGGGGCAGATTCAAGACATCCCCCTCCGAAGGCGCGGCCCTTGGGGATTCCTGACGGAAGCGGAAGGCGTCGGAACCCGGCTCAAGCCGCGCTGTTATAATTCCATGCTTCTAGGTGTTCTCACAAACACTGTCAATACATGCAAGGATTCAGGTTGGGGACCCATGAGAGGGTTTGCGAACGTGCCGGGTCGTGAGGCGCCGCGCCGGTCCAGGGCGGGGACCGGCTGTTGTGCGGTGGTGGGCGATTGACGGGCGGGGGTGGCTTCACCGCGGGGGGCCAGGGGTGCGAAGGTGGGGGGGTGAGGAGCACAGAGCGCACGAACCGTCGGGTGGGGACGGTTTCCGAGGAACCGGAGGCGGTGTACCGCCTCTTCGACGACATGCCCCTGGGCGTGTTCGTGCTTCGAGACGGCCTGCTCATCCACGCGAACACGGCCCTGTCGCGCCTGCTGGGCGTGGAGCGCGAGCAGCTGCTCGGCAGGCCGGTGACGGCGCTCCTGTGGGAGCCGGGGCCGCAGGAGGATCCGGCGGACCGGATTGCTCGGCGGCTGGGGTCGTCACCCGTGGCGGGCACCTATGAAGCGTGGCTGCACGTGGGCACCGGCGGGCTGCGCGTGGAGCTGACGGTGCACCCGCATGCCACGGATTGGGTGGTGCAGGTGCGCGACGTGACCTCCCGCGTCCGGCGCCGCATGGTGCTGCGGCGGCTGGCGGAGCTGGGAAGCGAGGTGCGCGCGCTGCACTCCGAGGACGCGGTGCGCGAGGAGGTGTTCCGGGGGCTGGAGGCGCTGGAGCTGGGCTTCGCGTGGCTGACGCCCCGGGGCGTGGGCGTGGAGCTGTCCGTGGCGGGACTGTCCCCCCGGCTGGTGCCGCACGCGCCATCGCTGGGAGGCCGCGTGCGGGTGGAGGCCCCTGGCGGCTGGGCACCCGCGCTGGTGCGCACCTGGCGCGACGGCGATGCGTGGATGGAGGACCTGGGCGTGGAGGCGTCCCGGTTCGTGTCCGAAGCGCGCATGGACGCGGTGCTGGCGGTGTTCCGGCGCGTGGAGACGCACCGGGCGGTGGGCGTGCGCATCGACGTGGAGAACGCGCCCACGGCCATGCTGGTGCTGGCCGCGGACTGGCTGAGTGAGGAGGACGTGGCGGCGGTGCGGCTGTTCGGCCAGCAGGTGTCGTCCGCGCTGGACGCGGCGCGCACCATCCAGCGGCTGAGCGTGCGCGCGACGGCGCTCACCGCGCTGGGACGGCTGGCGTCACAGGCCGCGTCCGCGCCGCACCCGCGCGCCTTCTTCGGCTCCGGCACGGAAGAAATCTCAGGCCTGCTGGGCTGCGACGCGGTGTGCCTGCTGTTGCCCGCGGACACGCGGCACGAGTCGGGCGAGTCCCTGGAGCTCGTGTACGCGCGAGGCCTGTCCGAGGACGCGGTGGCGCGCGTGCGCCGCGCGCGGCTGGGGTCGCTTCCGCGTCCGGGCGGGATGCCGGACGCGGTGCAGGTGCTGGACGCGGAGGCGTGTCCCGCGCCCACTCGCGACGCGCTCCGGGCGCTGGCGTTCCAGACGCTGGTGTCTGTGCCGCTGCGGGTGCGCTCGCGCGGCGTGGGCACGTTGAGCGTGCTGTTCCACGCGCGCCGCCGGCTCACCGCGCTGGAGGTGGAAACGCTCCAGGCCATGGGCACGCACTTCGCGGCGGCCATTGAATCCCACCGGCTGCTGGACGAGGTGCGCGGCCGGGCGGAGGACCTGGCGCTGATGCACGAGGTGGGCAAGGCGCTGGCTGCCACGCTGGAGCTGGACCGGCTGCTGGCCACGGGTGTCACCAGCCTGGCGCGCATCGTGGACGTGCCGGACGCGTACGTGCTCCTGCCGGATGCCCAGGGGAACCGGCTCGCCATCCGCGCGGCGACGGGCAGCCACCCGGAGCTGGTGGGGCGCCACGTGTCGCTGGACCTGTCGGCGAATTCGCTCGCGGGCCAGGTGTTCCGCACGCGCCAGCCGCTCCGCGTGGAGGACGCGCGGCTGGAGGTGCGGGTGGACGACGAGCTGCGCCGCGCCGCGGAGGCCCAGTCGTACATGGTGCTGCCGCTCGCCGTGCACGACCAGATGGTGGGCGTGGCGGTGATGGTGGAGACGCGCCGGCCCCGCCGCTTCACGCCCGCGGAGCTGGAGCGCGCGGACGCCATCGCCAACCAGCTGTCGCTGGCGCTGGAGGGCGCGCGGCTGGTGGAGGACCTGAAGCAGAGCTACGCGGAGCTGGCGCGCGCGCAGGAGCAGCTGGTGAACCGCGAGCGGCTGGTCGCGCTGGGCGAGCTGTCCGCGGTGGTGGCCCACGAGGTGCGCAATCCCCTGGGCGCCATCTTCAATTCGGTGGCCACCATCCGCCGCATCATCGGGCCGGAGAATCCGGCCATCCCGCTGGTGGACATCGTGGGCGAGGAGGCTGACCGGCTCAACCGCATCGTCGCGGACCTGCTCACGTTCGCGCGGCCTCCGTCGCCGCACCTGTATCCGGTGTCGGTGACGCAGCTGTTGGAGGAGGCGGTGGGCAGCGCGCTCTCCGACGTGGGCGGCACCTCGCCGCCGCCGGTGCGGGTGGAGTGGGTGATGGAGGAGGACGTGCCGTCGGTGACGGTGGACGAGCGGCTCATCCGCCAGTGCTTCCTCAACGTGGCGCTCAACGCCGTGCAGGCCATGCTGCCCCAGGGCGGCACGCTGCGCGTGATGGCGCGCAAGGCGTGGATGGACCGGGCCGGCGTGCAGGTGGAGATCAGCGACACGGGACCGGGCATCCCGGCGGAGCTGCGCGTGCGCGTCTTCGAGCCCTTCTTCACCACCAAGGCCCAGGGCACCGGGCTGGGGCTCGCCGTGGTGAAGCGCATCATCGATTCACACGTGGGTCAGGTGTCGCTGGACGCGCCGGAGACGGGCAAGGGCACCATCTTCCGCCTCTTCCTGCCGCTGGAGCCGCCGGTGGCGCCGAACCTGCCCCTGACGGGCGTCTGACGGAAAAAGGCGCGCGCTCAGGCGCCGCCTTCGCCGCCGTTCAGGAAGAGCCACATCACGCCGAAGCCCAGGCCGCACGCCAGGGCCACCACCGCGAGCATGGCCCAGAAGCGGTACTGGGGCGGGATGGGCCACAGGCCCTGGAGCGGGCTGCCACCCGCGGACTTCGCGGGCCGCTTCTTCTTGTTGTCGCGCTTCTGGGCGGCGAGCTCGGCTTCGCGGCGCTTCAGCTCCGCTTGCCGGAGCGCCTCGGAGATGTCCATGTCGTAGCCCACGAGCGTTTCGCGCGTCTTGGTCCGCACCTGCATGGGGCGCGTGTCGTGGGGCCGCTCATTCACGACGGGGGCCTGGCGGCGCGGGGCCTCCTTCGGCGCGACGTAGGGGGTGGCCTTCTCGTCCAGGTAGGCCGGCATGTTGCCCGTCGTCTGGGACAGGGCGCCGAAGATCTTCGCGGCCTCCAGGGCCTCGGTGGCTTCGCCCGCGCCCTGCGGCGCCCAGGGCACCGGCAGCTCGTCCTGGGACATGGGGCGGGTGGCGTCCGGGAACGCTTCGGCGGGACGCGGTTTCGGGGCGGCGCCGACGGTGGTCTGGGGACGGGGCTGGGATGCAGGAGCGCGCGGCGCCGCGTTCGCATTGGGACGGCCGGGCTTTTCGACGTCGGTGCTCTCTTCTTCCGCGTCGTCGTCCGTGCCCGGGCGCGCAGCCATGGGCGAGGAACCGGCGCCCTCGGTGGCGTCGTCCTCGCCGGAGCCCGGGGTCCAGCCGCCCTTGCCGGTGGCGGGCAGGCCCGTGGCGCTCTTGCGCGCGGGCCGCTCGTTGGTGGTGGAGTCCTCACTGCCTGCGCCGGGAGTCCAGCCCGGGCGCGAGGGGCGGTTCTGCATCGGTGAGTCCTCCGGGGCCGGGGGGGGCCCCTCACTGTGAGACGCTCGAAGGTGTGTAACGGAGTCTTTCGCGTCCGGGCCCGGATTCCAATCCGGCCGAGACGGTTCTTCCGCCGGAGCCTGCCTGCCCGAAGGGGAATCCGTGGGCGCGGGGGTGCGCTCCCCCGGGTCGGTGGTGTCCTCGGAGCCCGGGCCCCCACGGGAGTCCAGGGGGCCGGGAACCTCCTGGGGGGTGGCTTCGTCCTCACCCGGCCCGGGAGTCCACTGCGCGCGAGCCGCTCCGGGCGCCGCCTCCGGGGCCTGGGGAGGAAGCCCCGGCGTGGTGGGCTCCGCGGCGCCAATGCCTGGCAGCCAGGCATCCATGGTGATTTCCAGGTTGTGCAGCCGCGCCGGAGGCGCCTTGCGCGGCAATTCCGGCGCGTCGCCAGACTCCTCCTGGAGCCTTTTCGCCTCCGCCGCCGCGCGCAGCGCCTGCTCCACCTTCGCCGCGTCCAGGGCCTCGGTCTGCTGCCCCACGGTGGCGTACTCCGGCGGCTGCGGCTTCGCGGCGTCCCGCGCTCCGCTCTCCGGGCCCGCGCCCTCCGCCCGCCGCAACTTCGCCGCGTCCAGCGCCTCCGTCGCGATGTCCTCCTGCGCGCGGAGCGCCTCCGCCGCGTCCATGGCCCCGGGGGGCGCGAGCACGGACGGGAACTCCTGACGCGTGTTCGCGCGCTCGGGCTGCTCGCGCAGCAGGTCGTCCAGCACCTGCTGTTCGATGACCTTCTCGCGCGGGAAGGCCGCGGACATCAGCCGCACCAGGTCCTGATCCGTCACGGTGGGCGCCAGCTTCTCCTTCAGCGCGCCCAGCGCCTCCGCCATGGCCGTCGCCGTGGGGAAGCGGTCGTTCGGCTCGGACGCCAGCGCGCGCGCCAGGAACGCGTCCACCGCGCGCGGCAGGTCCGGCCGGTAGCGCCCCGCCGGTTCCCACTGCGGATAGGCCGCGCGCCGCCAGCGCTCCAACGGGTCGCCCCGCTGCGACAGCGGCTTCCACGAGAACAGCTCCCACAGCACCACGCCCACCGCGTACAGGTCCGCGCGCCGGTCCACCGTGCGCTTGCGGGCCTGCTCCGGCGCCATGTACGTGAGGTTGCCAATCACCACGCGCGGCGCCGTCTGCTGCTCCTTCAGCGTGGACTGCGCCGCGCCGAAGTCGATGATCTTCACCTCGCCCGCGTAGCTCACGCACACGTTCGCGGGGGACAGGTCGCGGTGCACCAGGTGCAGCGGGTGCCCTTCCTCATCCGTCGCGTCGTGCGCGTACGCCAGGCCCTCGCACAGCCGGATGCCCATCTGGAGCAGCGGCCCCAGGGGCATCATCCGCTGACGCTGCCGCAGGCGGTACGCGAGCCGGCTGAGCGTCTTGCCCAGCACGTACTCCATGGCGAGGAACAGCTGCCCGTCCACCTCGCCCATCGCGTACACGCGCGCGATGTTCGGGTGCGCCAGCCGCACCACCACGCGGGCCTCGTCGCGGAAGCGGCCCACGAACTGCCGGCTGTCCACCAGCCCCGGCAGCACCTTCTTCACCACCACCGCGCGCCCCACGCCCTCCTCGCGCGCGAGGAAGACCTCCCCCATCCCCCCGGCGCCAATGCGGCGCACGAGGGTGTAGGGACCGAAGCGCACGGGCCCGGTCAGGGCCTCTGGTTCAACGGGCGTCGCCAAGCGCGCGGAACGCCTTGCGGGCCGCGGCGAGCACGTGCGCCACCTCCGGCTCGCCGATGGCCAGCGACACGAACGCCGCCTCGAACTGGCTGGGCGGCAGGTACACACCTTCCTGGAGCATCGCGTGGAAGAAGCGCCCGAACTTCGCCGTGTCCGCCTTCTTCGCGGACGCGTAGTCGAACACCGGCTCCGCCGTGAAGAACACCGTGAGCATGCTGCCCACGCGGTTCACCGTCACCGGCACGCCCGCCGCCTTCGCCTCCGCGCGGAAGCCCTCCTCCAACAGCAGGCCCAGCTGCTCCAGCCGCGAGTACGTCCCCGGCGCCGCGAGCGCCTTCACGCACGCCAGGCCCGCCGCCACCGCCACCGGGTTCCCGGACAGCGTGCCGGACTGGTACACGGGCCCCTCCGGCGCCACCTTCGCCATGATGTCGCGCCGGCCGCCGTATGCCCCCAGCGGCATGCCTCCACCCACCACCTTCGCCATGGTGGTCAGGTCCGGCTTGAGCCCGTACAGCTCCTGCGCGCCGCCGCGAGCCAGCCGGAAGCCCGTCATCACCTCATCCAAGATGAAGAGCACGCCGTGCTTCTGGCAGAGCTTCTGCAACCCTTCGAGGTAACCGGGGCGCGGCACCAGCACGCCCATGTTGCCCACCACGGGCTCGATGATGGCGCAGGCGATGTCCTTGCCCTTCTCGTTGAAGATGCGCTCCACGGCCTCCAGGTCGTTGAAGGGCGCGGTGAGCGTGAGCGACGCCAGCGCGGACGGCACGCCCGGCGAGTCCGGCAGGCCCAGCGTCTCCACGCCGCTGCCCGCCTTCACGAGGAACGGGTCACCCGCGCCGTGGAAGCAGCCCTCGAACTTGAGGATGTAGTCGCGGCCGGTGAAGCCGCGCGCCACGCGGACGGCGGCCACCGTGGCCTCCGTGCCGCTGGAGACCAGGCGCACCTTCTCCACCGAAGGCACCGTGGCGCAGAGCAGCTCCGCGAACTCCACCTCCGCGGCGACGGGCGCGCCGAACGTGGTGCCGCGCCGGGCGGCCTCCAGGATGGCCTCCACGATGGGCGGGTACGCGTGGCCCAGGATGAGCGGGCCCCAGCTGCCCACCAGGTCCACGTAGCGGTTGCCGTCCACGTCGGTGAGCCACGCGCCGGAGCCCTCCTTGAAGAAGACGGGGTCGCCTCCCACGCCACGGAAGGCACGCACCGGAGAGTTCACGCCACCCGGGATGCGCGCCTGCGCACGGGCGAAGAGGGCCTGGCTTTGAGCGTGTTTCATGCCGGTGGGCATAGCACGCGCCGGACGCGCGTCCCTGCCCCGAGTGGCCCTCCGATGTCGCCTTTTCACCCCCGAGCGGACGCCTGCCTGGCTGACCGGGGCGCGCTCGCAACGTAGGGAATTCACGTGCGTCGCCAGGGACCTGGACGATACTGGCGGGCAAGCTGTTCCACAGGTCCCGACGAAAGCACCGATGAGAATCGAGCGCATCGAGGTCAAGAACTTCCGTGGATTCGCGTCGCGAGCCTTCGAGTTCTCGCCCTCGTTCAACGTGCTCATCGGCGACAACGGCACGGGCAAGACGGCCATCCTCGACGCGCTCTCCATCGCGGCGGGCGCCATCTTCCTGGGACTGGAGGGCGCCACCCCTCCCGGCATCCATCGCGATGACGTGCGGCGCGTGATGCACACCACGGGCGAGGTGCCCACGCTGGAGGCCCTCTACCCCGTGGAGGTGCGCTGCCGGGGCCTCATCGAGGGAAAGAGCCTGGAGTGGGCGCGGACCCTCGAAGGCCCCAACAAGCACACCACCCATGGACAGACATCCGACCTGTCCAAGCGGACGCTGTCCTGGCGCTCACAGGTCCGCAAGGGCAAGGACGTCGTCCTGCCGCTCATCGCCTACTACGGCACCGGGCGCCTCTGGCTGCAGCGCCGGGCCCGCCAGTCCACGGCGTCGGATGGAGCCAGGGTCCTCAAGCCCCGCTCGCGGTTCAGGGGCTATCACGGGTGCCTTGACCCCTCCTCCAATCACAAGGACTTCGTCTCCTGGTTCAAGACCATGGAGCTGATCCAGCTCCAGGAGGGGCGCGCGCTCGGCACGTTGGGCGCGGTGAAGCACGCGCTTCGCGAGTGCATGCGGGACTGGACGGACGTCCGCTATGACTTGCGGCTAGGCATGCTGGTCGCGAGCAAGAAGGACGGCGCCCAGCTGCCCTTCGACATGCTGAGCGACGGCGCCCGGAGCATGCTCGCCATGGTGGGCAACATCGCCTACCGGTCCGCCACCCTCAATCCGCACCTGCGTGAGCAGGCGCCCTCCCAGACGCCGGGCATCGTCCTCATCGACGAGCTGGACCTGCACCTGCACCCCAACTGGCAACGCGAGGTGGTGGACGACCTGCGCAAGGTCTTCCCCCAGTTGCAGTTCGTGGCCACGACCCACTCGCCCTTCATCGTCCAGTCGCTGCGCGAGAACGAGCTCATCAACCTGGATGATCAATCCCGCGAGACGCTCCCCAGCCGGAGCATCGAGGACATCGCGCAGGAGGTGATGGGCGTGGAGCTTCCCCAGCGCAGTCACCGCCATCAGGTGATGATGGAGGCGGCGCGGAAGTACTACGCGGCGCTGGAGCAGGCGAAGGGCGCCAAAGGCAAGGAGCTCCAGCGCCTCAAGCAGGAGCTCGACGAACTCTCCGCGCCCTTCAGCGACGACGTCGCCTACCACGCCTTCCTGGAGATGCAGCGAGGCAAGGCCGGGCTCCCCGGAGACGGTTCGTGAGACCCGTGGAGCGGGGGGACTGGCCCGTCGACAACGACGGCGTGCGCCGGACCTTCTCCGACTACCCGGAGGCGCGGGGCGCGCTCATCGAGCGCATGGGTGAATACTGCGCGTTCTGCGAGGGCAGGATGAACGCCAGCCTCGCCGTGGAGCACATGCTTCCGCAGGAGCATCACCCCGGGCTCGCGCGGGACTGGCACAACTTCCTGCTCGCCTGCGTGAACTGCAACAGCACCAAGAGCGCCAAACGCATCCGCCTGGGGAGCTACTACTGGCCGGACCGCGACAACACGTCCCGGGCCTTCGTCCACGCCGCGGACGGGGTCGTGACCGCGGCGCCAGACCTGAGTCCCCAGGAGCGGCGCCGCGCGGAGCGGACGCTCCAGCTCACGGGGCTCGACAAGCTGCCGCCCCACCACCCCAGGGCCAGCGACCGCCGCTGGCAGCATCGCAGGGAGGCATGGGCTCGAGCGGAAGAAGCCCGGGACTGCCTCGCCGCCTCGGACACGCCCCACATGCGACGGCTGGTCATCCGGCAGGCCACGGCGCTGGGCCATTGGTCCATCTGGATGACTGTCTTCGCGGCGGACGCGGACATGAGACAGCGGCTCATCACCGCGTTCACCGGCACCGCCAGGGCCTGCTTCGACACGGCCACCCGGCCCGTCCCCCGCGCGGGCGGCGCGCTTTAGCCTGCGCACCTACACGCGGGCGCGGTTATAGCCACCGCATGCGCATCCTCCACACCATGCTCCGGGTCGGCGACCTGGAGAAGTCGCTCGACTTCTACACCCGCGTGCTCGGCATGACGCTCCTGCGCCGCCAGGACTACCCGGACGGCAAGTTCACCCTCGCCTTCGTCGGCTACGGCCCGGAAGACACCCACCCGGCCCTGGAGCTCACCCACAACTGGGACACGGCGAAGTACGAGCTGGGCTCCGCCTACGGCCACATCGCCCTGGGTGTCAGCGACATCCACGCCACCGCCAACGCCATCCGGCAGGCCGGCGGCAAGGTCGTCCGTGAGCCCGGCCCCATGAAACACGGCACCACCGTCATTGCCTTCGTGGAGGACCCGGACGGCTACAAGGTGGAGCTCATCCAACAGAAGACCTGACCCACCCCGGGGTGCCCCGGGGTGCCCTCCCGTGAACCGGCGGACACGGGTGGCATGGGCAGGCAGGCGGACGGGACTTTCCGCTCGATGTTTCGCGCCTTCCGCTCGCCGCGCCCCCGGCGGGGGTGTAGAGAGGCCCGCGCGCGATGCAGCGAGGCGCGCACCCTCCCCCTCTTCTTTCGAGGCCGTCGTCATGGTGGAGAGTCCCCAGAGCCAGAACGCGCTGTCCCCCGACGAGCTTCACGAGGCGTGGGCCGTGCTCTCCGTGGACGAGCGCCTGGAGGGCTTCCGCCTGCTGCCCGCGGCGGTGGCGGACGACTTCTTCCTGGGCCTCAGCGCGCGCGAACAGGGCGAGCTCATCCTCAGCCTCCCCCCGGCCGAGCGCCGCACCTGGGTCCGCCTGCTCCCCCCGGACGACCTGGCCGACCTGGTCCAGGCCGTGGAGCCGGAGCAGGTGGACGCCATCCTGTCCCAGCTGGACGACGCCAGCCGCCGCGAGGTGAACGTCCTCCTGGCGTACTCGGAGGACGACGCGGGCGGTCTGATGAACCCGCGCTTCGCCCGCGTGCGCCCGGACATGAGCATCGACGAGGCCATCGGGTACCTGCGCAAGCAGGCGCGCGAGAAGGTGGAGACCGTCTACTACGCCTACGTGCTGGACGCCGAGCAGCGGCTGCAGGGCGTGCTGTCCCTGCGCCAGCTCTTCCAGGCCGCGCCGGACAAGCGCGTGGCGGACGTGATGATTCGCGACGTCATCACCGTGGCGGAGAACACGGACCAGGAGGCGGTGAGCCGCACCTTCTCCGAGCACAGCTTCATGGCCATGCCCGTGGTGGACGAGCAGCGGCGCATGAAGGGCATCGTCACGGTGGACGACATCGTGGACGTGGTCCAGGAAGAGGCCACGGAGGACATCCAGAAGGTCGGCGGTATGGAGGCCCTGGACGCGCCCTACTTCGACGTGGGCTTCCTGGCGATGCTCAAGAAGCGCGCCGGCTGGCTGATGGTGCTCTTCCTGGGGGAGATGCTCACCGCCACGGCCATGGGCTACTTCGAGCACGAGATTGCCCGCGCCGTCGTGCTGAGCCTCTTCATCCCGCTCATCATCAGCTCCGGCGGCAACTCCGGCAGCCAGGCCACCACGCTCATCATCCGGTCGCTGGCGCTGTCGGAGATGCGGCTGAAGGACTGGTGGCGCGTGGCCCGGCGGGAGCTGAGCACGGGCCTGGCGCTGGGCGCGGTGCTGGGCGTGGTGGGCTTCACCCGCGTGATGGTGTGGCAGGGCCTGTTCCACAGCTACGGCGAGCACGCGTTCCTCATCGGCATGACGGTGGGCGTGTCGCTGGTGGGCGTGGTGATGTTCGGCACGCTGTCCGGTTCCATGCTGCCGTTCATCCTCCGGCGCGTGGGCTTCGACCCCGCGAGCGCGTCCGCGCCCTTCGTGGCCACGCTGGTGGACGTGTCCGGACTCGTCATCTACTTCACGGCCGCGAGCCTCTTCCTGAGCGGCACCCTGCTGTAGTCAGCGACGCTCCCGGGTCCCATGATTCCCACCCACCGTCGGCGCACGCTCACCCTCGCGGCGCCTGAAGCCCCCGGCCGTCCCACGCACGTCTCCGCCGCCAGCGGCCTGGTGCGCGCGGGGGACTGGCTCTACGTCGTCGCGGACGACGCGCTCCACCTCGCAGTGTTCCCCGCCACCGGAGACGCGCCGGGCCACACCGTGCGCCTCTTTCCCGGAGAGCTTCCGGAAGGTCACGCGGAGCGCAAGGCGGCGAAGCCGGACCTGGAGGCGCTGTGCCGGCTGGGTCCGTCCGCGTCCTTCGCGCACGGGGCGCTGTTGGCCCTGCCGTCGGGGTCCACGCCCGCGCGGCGCCGGGCGTCGGTGCTGCCCCTGAACGCGGACGGGACGCTCGCGGGCGAACCGCGCACGGTGGACTGCACGTCGCTCTACGTGCAGCTGGAGCGCGAATTGGTGGCGCTCAACGTGGAGGGCGCGGCGGTGGCGGGCAAGCGGCTGCGGCTGCTCAACCGGGGCAACGGCGAGGGCGGTGTGGACGCGCTGGTGGACCTGGACCTGGACCGCGTGCTGGCCAGCCTGGACGTGGGCGTGATGGGGCCAGAGGCCGTGCGCACCGTGCGCCGGTGGGAGCTGGGCGAAGCCAATGGTGTCCGGCTGTCCTTCACGGACGCGTCGCCGCTGCCAGACGGGCGCGTGGTGTTCACCGCCACGGCGGAGGCCTCGCGAGACCGCGTGGCGGATGGGCCTGTCATGGGTTCCGCGGTGGGCGTGCTCGCGCCGGACGGCACGCCCGTGTACCTGGACGCGGTGGACGTGCCCGTGAAGCTGGAGGGCGTGGACGCGCGCGTGGAGGGTGGCCGCGTCCACGTGCTGCTGGTGGCGGACGCGGACGACCCGTCAGTGCCCGCGCCGCTCCTGGAAGCCGCGTTGCCCGTGCCGGGCTAGCTAGCCGCCGCGCTTCACCAGCAGCGGCCCGAAGGCCTGCGCCACCGGCATCATGGAGATGACGTTGATGTTCACGTGCGCGGGGCGCGTGGCCACCCAGTACGCCGTGTCCGCGACGTCCTCGGGCGTGAGCGGCTGGGTCTTCTCGTAGAGCGAGGCGGCCTTCGCGTCGTCGCCACGGAAGCGCACGTTGGAGAACTCCGTGCCGCCCAGGAGCCCCGGCTGGATGTCCGTGACGCGCACCGCGGTGCCGTGCAGGTCCGCGCGCAGGTTGAGCGTGAACTGATGCACGAACGCCTTCGTCGCGCCGTACACGTTGCCACCCGGATAGGGGAACTCGCCCGCGATGGAGCCGATGTTGATGACGTGCCCCTGGTCGCGCGCCACCATGCCAGCGAGCGCTTCACGCGTGCAGTACAGGAGGCCCTTCACGTTGGTGTCCACCACCACGTCCCAGTCCTCCAGCCGCGCCGCCTGCGCGGGCTCCATCCCCAGCGCGAGCCCCGCGTTGTTCACCAGCACGTCCACCTGCGCGAAGTCCGCCGGCAGTGAAGCGAACGCCGCCTTCACCGCCGCCTTGTCCGTCACGTCCAGCGTCACCGGCAACAGCCGCTCGCCCAATTCCGCCTTGAGCGCGTCCAGCCGGTCGCTGCGCCGCCCGGCGGCGATGACACGCGCGCCCTCCTTCACGAAGCGGCGCGCGATGGCCTGCCCGATGCCCGCCGTGGCCCCTGTCACCAGCACGATCATGTGAATGCCTCCCACGCGAGAAGGGCCGTTGCGCCCCATCAGGGCACGGCCCGGCCGTTACATGGCACGCGGGAGGAATGGGCGCACGCGAATGCGCCCGGGGAGCGCGTCAGTCGCCGCGGTCGCGGGCGGCCTCTTCGGCGCTGCCGCCCATGGCTTCCACGGAGGTGCGCGCCTGCTTGCTGCGGTCGAACGCCACCTCCTTCTTGCCAATGCCCTCCACCGTGAGGTTGGCCAGGCGGCGGCGTGCCCGGGTGATGGCGTCCTGCACCAGCGACGGGTCGGGGTGCGTCTTCAAGCACTCCACCCAGGTCTCGATGGCCTTCTCGTTGTCGCCCGCGTCCGCGCGCAGTTTTCCCATCTCGAAGAGGGCGTGCGGCGCCAGCTCCGAGTCCGGGAAGCGCGTGCGCAGGTCCGCGTACGTCTTCAGCGCTTCCTGGCGCTTGCCGTCCACCATGGCCAGGGCCTGCGCCTGGAGGAAGAGCGCGTCGTCCACGTAGGGGCTGGTGGCGAAGCGGTCCGGCAGCTTCTTCGCCTCCAGCTCGCACTGCGGATAGTCCTGGAGCTCGAAGTACGTCTTGGCCACCTGGTACTGCAGCTCCGCGCTCTGCGGCGGGTTGCGGTGCAGCGCGGCGGTGAGCTGATCAATGGAGCCGCGCAGGTCGCGGTAGTGCACCCGCAGCAGCTCCGCCAGGATGATGCGCGCCTCCAGCGACTCCGGCGCCTCCGGGCACTGCTGGATGAGCTGGCGGTAGACGCTCACCGCCTCCTTCACCTTGCGCTGCTCCAGCCAGTACACGTCGGCCGCGCCCTTGAGCGCCCGGGCGCGCATCACCAGCGCCTCCGGGGTCTCGTCGCGCAGCAGCATCTCGTAGGCCTTGCGGTACTCCACCAGCGCTTCGTCCGGACGCTTCTCGAAGATGGCGTCGCGCGCGCGCTGCATGTGGTCCACCGGCTTGTCACGGCAACCGGTAACGGCCAGCGCGCCCACCGCCAGGACACACGCCCACCGAGACAGCCCGCGCCTCATTGGCAGGACTCCGGGATGAGGCGCACGCAGCGCGTCTCGTCACAGCGCACGCACTCGCGCTCCGAGGAGACGTCCGTCACGCACACGGAGACACGCGACGTCCTGGGGCAGTCCTCGGACGTCACACAACGGTAGAGCCCCCCGTCGGTCCGGGTGATGTCCACCGGAGTCGAGCCGCAGTTCTCCAGGTCGTTGCATCCCAGGAGCGCCGCCGCCGCGACTGCCATTGCTGCCACCAAGGCGCGTTGCACGGCTGTGGGTTCTAGCCAACTTCCGACCTGGGGTCACGAACCGTGCGCCCGCCTGCCCGCCCGGAAGCGGGAGTTCCCCGGGAAAGCGAGCACCCGCGCATGGCCAGCATTTCGCCCTCCGTGCTAGCCCTGTCGCGTCACGTCTTCCCCCCTCGTGTCCCAGGAGTCCTGAACCATGAGTCTTCCCTCTCGTCCTCGCGCGGTGGTGACGGGCGCCGGCAGTGGCCTTGGCCGCGCGTTGTGTGAAGCGCTGGCGGCCCGGCAGGCACGGGTCATGGTGTCGGACATGAACGCGGCCAGTGCGGAGGAGACCGCTCGCCGCGTCACGGAGCTGGGCGGCGAAGCGCGCGTGCACCCGTGCGACGTGACGGACCCGGACGCGGTGGAGGCGCTGGCGCGCGCCACGGACGAAGCGTTCGGCGGCGTGGACCTGGTGGTGAACAACGCGGGCGTCGCCACCGGAGGCGCGGTGGGCACGCTGCCCCTGTCCGAGTGGAAGCGCGTGCTGCACGTGAACCTGTGGGGCGTCATCCACGGCTGCCACGCGTTCGTGCCCCGCCTGCGCAAGCAGGGCTCCGGGCACGTGCTCAACATCGCGTCCGCGGCGGGGCTCGTATACGCGCCGAACCTGGCGGCCTACAACACGTCCAAGGCCGCGGTCGTCGCGCTGTCGGAGACGCTCTACGCGGAGCTGCAGCCCCTGGGGCTGGGCGTCACGGTGGCGTGCCCCACGTTCTTCCGCACGAACATCGCCGCCGCGGCCGCGCCCTACTCCGACCCGGAGACGCGCCGCATGAGCGTGAAGCTGGTGGACCAGTCGAAGATTGGTGCGGAGTGGGTCGCCGAGCGGCTGCTCAAGGCGGTGGACCGGGGCGCGCCGCACGTGCTGCCCATGGCGGATGCGCGCTGGTTCTGGCGGCTGCGGCGGCTGGCGCCCGGGCTGTTCCTCCGGGGCGTCATCGCGGTGGAGAAGCGCATGCGCGAGCGCACCGCGCGCATCCCCGGCTAGAACATCAGTTGCTGCGCTGCTGCGTGGGCGCCTTGCCGGACGTGAGCACGGTGGTGTCCACGGACGCCATCGAGTTGCGCTGCTTGACCATCCGCGCCTTCTGATTCTGCTTGTCCTCGTGCTTGAGGATGGCGGCCATGTGGGCGTCGGCCACCTTGCACTGGATGGCGCTCACCTCCTGGTGACGCCGCCCCAGCTCGTTCCACATGGCGAGCCGGCCCTGACTGCCCAGGAGCCGGTCCTCGACCGCGTCCAGGGCCTGGTCCATCTGCTTGCCCTCGGCCTCCAGGGCCGCGAGCCGCGCTTCGGAATCCTCGGGGGACTGCCCGCATCCGGTGGACACGGCGAGCCCCACGGCCACCGCCAGTCCGAGCCACATCCGCCGCATCCCCACGTCGCCTCCCAGGTGTCTCGGGCCGTCCACCGGCCTTCAGGCAGCGCAAGGTAGGAACGGGCCCTGGGAGCGACAACCCGAACGCCAGCCAGGGAGGTAGGCGTTTCCAGGAGCGAACGTTTGGGCATCTTTCCCGTCCCACTGTTTTGACGGTGGGGCAGAAGGGCCGTGAATTCGCCATCAGGGCGCGACGCGCGCCCGGTGCTTCAGGATGAACTCACACACCTCGCGCGCGGCGCCGAAGCCCGCGGCGCGCTGGGCCACGTAGTGCACCTGGGCGCGCACCTCGTCCGGCGCTTCCGGCACGGTGGCGGAGAAGCCCACCGCCTTGAGCAGCGGCAGGTCCACCACTTCGTCACCCATGTAGCCGCAGTGCTCGGCGGACACGTTGAGGATGGCGAGCAACTTCTCGAAGTGCGCCACCTTGTCCTGGCTGCCGAAGTGCACGTGGCGCAAGCCCAGCGACTGCATGCGCATCTGCGCGGAGAGGCTGTCGCCGCCGGAGATGGCGGCCACCTCGATGCCCACCTCCTGCAGGCGCTTGATGCCCATGCCGTCACGCACGCTGTACATCTGCGTCCACCCGGAGTTGGGCACCCAGAAGATGCGGCCGTCGGTGAGCGTGCCGTCGATGTCGAAGATCATCACCGACAGGCGCGCCACCCGAGCCTTGAGCGACTCCAGGTCCTGGTTCATGCCGTGCCTTTCGCTACTTGGGCACGGCCTTGAGCGAGGCCTTGCCGTCCTTGATGACGACCTTGAACTCCACGGCCTTCGCGTTGTGCTGCTTGAGCAACTCCGGCACCTGCTTGCGCAGCGTGGCCGCCACCGACTCGTAGGACAGCTTGGACGTGTCCTCCTGGCAGCGGCGCTTCGCGGTGACATACGCGTCGTACACCGCGCGCAGCTTGTCGTCGGACATGCCGCCACCAGGGCCGGCCGCCGCGGGACGGGGCGCGGCAGCAGGAGTCGCAGCCGGACGCGCGGGCTGCTGCGGAGCCGCCGCCGGAGCCTTCGTGGCCATGCCCGGAGGCACCGCCGGACGTCCCGCCGCCGGAGTCCCGCCCGGAGCCACCGCCGCCGTCACGGAAGGCAGCTTCGACGTCCCCGCCGCCGGGGTCCCCACGGGCGCGATGGACGGCAGTCCGCTCACGGGCGAGACCGCCGGAACCGACTGCTTCGGCGGCACCAACCCCGCGGGCGTGCCCCGGGGCGCGCCGGCCGGCTGCGCCGCGACAGGAGCCATTGCCGGACTGCCCCGGAAGGGCGTGCCGACCGGGCCCTGCTGCTCCGCCTGGTACTCCGAGGCGAGCTTCGGCTCGTTGATGGGGCGGCGGCCGGTGAGCTCTTCAATCTCCTCGAAGTCCATGTCGTCGACTTCTTCGGGGATCTCCACCACGCCCTTCTGGCGGTCGCCGGTGGCGTTGGCCTGCTTCGTCCCGGCGCGGCGGCGGGCCTTGGCCAGGTCGCGGCGGTAGGTGCCGGCTTCAATCTCCTGGATGGTGCGCACCCACAGCCGCTCGTAGGTGAGGAACTTGTTGTGGAGGCTCTGCACGCGGAACTTCACCGACGTGCTGCGGATGAAGGCCCCCTTGAGCTTCAGCATCCGCTTCTTCAAATCTTCATGCGCGCGGATGGGCGCCTGACGCTCCATGCCCATGAAGTACTGCTCGTAGTTGTGGCGCAGCTCCGCGATGGCCGCCTCCAGCTCCTCACATTGCTGAAGGGCGGCTTCGCTGGAGGAACTGGCGTCCTGTTGCGCGGGTCGGCCCCCACCTTTGGCGGCGGGCCGTGCGTTGTCGGGCGGCGGCATGTTCCCGGGAGTGTCCCCAACCCGGGCGCGGCTCGCAACCTCAGGCCGCCGACGGTGTAGGCCCCAGGCCAGCGGCCTCACCCGCCGGTCGGTGGCGCGCCATCAGCAGTGCACCGAAGGTGAACATGCACAGGGAGATGAACTGGCTGGTGGACACGTTGTACCAGGCCTCCAGGGGCACCGCCCCGGCCAGCCCCTGGGCGCCCAGCGACTCCAGCAGGCCGTGCAGGGTGCCGCGCTCCACGTCGCCCCGGAACAGCTCCACCGTGGTGCGCAGGCAGGCGTAGGCCATCAGCCACAGGGCGAAGATGTGCCCGTGGAAGCGGCGGAAGCGGCGCGCGTACAGGAGCGCCACGAAGAGTACCAGCTGCCCCACCGACTCGAAGAGCTGCGTGGGGTACACCGGCAGCGTGGTGCCGTGCTGGGCCACCCAGTCGGAGATGCGCACCGCGCCCGGCGCGGCGTGGTGGAGCACCTGCCCGGTGGCCTCCACCACGAAGCGGTCATCCGCGGCCTGCGAGCCATACGCCAGGCTGGACGCGCGCCCCAGCTGGCCGAACAGGTCCTGGGCCAGTCCGGAGCCCGGGAAGGTGACGCCCGTGTGCGAGTGGCTCCCGGCCATGTCGCCCCAGCAGCACCCGGCGGAGAAGCAGCCCAGGCGCCCCAGGCACTGCCCCAGCGACACGGTGGGGATGCACACGTCCGCCAGCCGCAGGAAGTCCAGGTCGTACCTGCGGGCGAAGAGGAACGCCGCCAGCCCCGCGCCAATCAGGCCGCCGTAGAACACCAGCCCGCCGCCCAGGGAGAAGGCCTGCGTCCAGTCGCGCGCGTAGTCCTGCCAGTTCACCAGCACGAACAGCACGCGGCTGCCCACGAGCCCGCCCACCAGCACCCAGAACGCCAGGTCCAGCACCTGCTCGCGCTTCTTCGGCCCCTCCGTGTCCACCCAGCCCCGGCCGTCCACGAAGCTCACCCTGCGCCACTCGTCCTGAGCCAGCCGGCCCGCCACCGACACCGCGGTGACGAAGCCCGCGGCCAGGAGCACGCCGTAGGTGTGCAGCGGGATGCCCTCGCCCTTGCCGCCGGGGAAGGCGTCCGCGGGCAGCGCGTACATCAGGCCGAAGTACGCGAGGAAGCCGCCCACCACCGCGAACCCCACCGCGCGCAGGAGCTTGTCCTGGAGCGACGCGGGGCCCTCCTTGCCCGTCTTCGCGTCCACCGGCCCCAGCGTGCCCTTCCAGCCATTGACGGCGACGGAGGCCACCACTCCCACCGCGGCGGCGTACAGCAACAGCTGCATCCACAGCGTGGTGAAGGACAGGCGAAACAGGACCGGGAGCATGGGGACCTCTTGCCCGGGAGGCCCGGACGAACGGCGGGGACAACCGGGACGGGCGGGAGGGACATTCCCGGCCCGCCGTCACGCCACTACGCGGCCTTCGCGGGAGTGGCGGCCTCCGGCTTCTCCTTGCGCACGAAGGCATCCACCACGAGCATGCCCACGCCGATGCAGATGGCCATGTCCGCGACGTTGAACGACGGCCAGGCGGCCTTGTCGTACCAATGGGCCTCCAGGAAATCGATGACGAAGGCCCGCGCCACGCGGTCGATGTAGTTGCCCAGCGCGCCGCCCAGCACCAGCGGCAGGCCCCACAGCGCCCACACCTCCGCGGGGTCCGTGCCGGTCAGCTTCCGGAAGTAGAAGACGATGAGCAGCACCGCGCCCACGCTCACCAGGTGGAAGAGCGGGCCGCGCACGTGGGGCGGCAGGTCGCGGAACATGCCCCACGCGGCGCCCGGGTTCTCCGCGTAGCGCAGGCGGAAGAAGTTCTCCGCCACCTCCACGTGCGTCTTCGGCTGGAAGTGCAGGCCGCGGCGGCCGGGCTCTTCCGCGGGCGAATAGAACGCGCCCAGGCGTTCCGACAGGGTGGTGGCCCCATCGAAGCGGGTGGTGAGGTCGCGCACGACCAGGTACTTCGTCCACTGGTCCAGCACGATGACGCCCAGCGTGAGGGCGAGGAGGATGACGTATTTGCGCGGCACGGAGAGGGCTTATACCAGCCCACCCCCGCGCGTCACGGCTGGGGGCTCGTGCCCTGGGGCAGCGGCTGCGCGGCCGAGGCCTCCGGACGCAGCGAGTCCAGCAGCATCAGCGCCACGCCCACGCAGATGGCCGCGTCCGCCACGTTGAACGTGGGCCAGCGCATGCCCGGCTGGTTGCGCCAGTGCCAGTCGATGAAGTCGATGACGTAGCCCCGGATGAGCCGGTCCACGAAGTTGCCCAGCGCGCCGCCGGTGATGAGCGCCAGCGCCACGCGCACCCCCTTCTGCGACGGCTCCGTCTTCCGGTACAGCGTCAGGATGAACCCCAGCGCCACCAGGCTCACCACGTGGAAGAACGCCTTGCGCGCCGTCTCCGGCAGGTTGGAGAACATGCCCCACGCCGCGCCCGGGTTCTCCACGTAGCGGAAGTGCCAGTAGTCCTCGATGAAGCGGTACGGCCGCGTGTTCTTGCGGAACACGCCCTCCACCGGAGGGTCGTTGTCCAGGTTCTGTTCGCTCAGGAAGCCGGACACGCGCGAAAGGCCGCTGCGGCCATCCAGCGCTTCCGTCAGCCGGGACACGGCCAGGTACTTGGTCACCTGATCCGCCGCCAGCACGGCGAGGACCACCACGAGGAGGAGACGGAAGGAGGCTTTCATGGGGTACCCGAACCTCTATCGTGCCCCCGGGAGCCCTGACAACCCGGACCCGGGCCGCAGACCGCCGGCCCGCCTGCCCTCTCCCTCCCGGAGTCCACCCGTTTCGGGCATGGTGCGCCCATGGCGCCTGTTGAGCCCGACGTGAAACCTTCCACTCCCGACATTGCCCCACCCGGAACCACCACGCCCCCGGCGGCGAAGCCGTCGTTGATGGCGCGCTTCAAGACGCTGCTGGTGGACTACGGCCCGCTGGCCATCGCGGTGAACTACCTCATCTTCGGCCTGGTCATCGTGGGCTTCTGGGCGGCCATCCGGGCCGGCTTCCAGCCCCAGGGCACCGGCGCCCAGGCAGGTGCGTGGGGCGCGGCCTACCTCGCGTCGCAGGCGGTGAAGCCGCTGCGGCTGGCGGCGGTGTTCGTGCTGACGCCGCTCATCGCGCGCATCCCGCCGGTGGGGCGCTTCATCGCGAAGAACAAGCACAAGTGGAGCTTCTGAAACGGCACGGGCCGGGCACCGGGGAGCTCCCGATGACCGGCCCACGTTGCCTGCGGGGTGCCCGTTAGAAGTTGGGCGTGCGGAACGTCTTGATGACGCCCATGTGCTGCATGCTGGCCGCGCCGCTGTCGGAGTTCAGCGCCGGGTAGATCTCCGAGATGGGCGTGTACACGCGGCTGTCGAGCACCAGGCCGTTGTTGAAGGTGCTGCTCCCGATGACGGTGGGCACCTGATACTGGCGCAGGTCCAAGTCCACGAGCACGTGGTCATACGGCTTGCTGCGGCTGGCGTTGGTGCCGTCCTTGCCGTTCTTGTCCACCGGGTGCGGGCCCGCGGTGTCGACCACCTGCTTGAAGGTGGAGATGCACGACTCGGAGCGGGAGTCGGTGTTGAAGTCGCCGCCAATGGTCAGGTAGTCGCTCTCCGGGACGTTGGCCTTGATGTACTTCACCAGGTTGGTGGCCTCCGTGTTGCGGACGCCGGAGCCTTTGGTGAGCAGGTGCACGCTGACGACCCAGAGGTCGCGCGGGCCCGGGATGTCGATGCGGGCCCAGGCGAAGTCGCGGTTGGACACCTGGGTGTCCGTCCATTCGCCCGAGTCGATGATGGGGTAGCGGCTGATGATGCCGTTGGGGATCTGCGCGCCGGTCTCGCGGTAGTAGTAGAAGCCCGGGCCGACGGCCTGGTCGACCATGGAGCGGATGTCCGCGGCGGAGTCCGACTTGTAGTTGAACTCCTGGATCATCACGACGTCGGGCTTCACGCCCGCAATCAGCCGGATGCCGTGGCCCGGGTCGTAGTCCTGGCCGTTGCCGCTGGAGAGGTTGGCGGCCATCAGGCGGATCTGCGTGTAGCCACCGTCGGTATCCGTCTCGCCAATCGGGCCCGCGTCCCCGGAGCCACCGTCAGTCGGCGAGCCCGCGTCGGTCGTGGTGCCCGCATCCACGGACGTGCCTGCATCCGTCGTGGAACCGGCATCGGTCGAAGTGCCCGCGTCGTCGGTCGTGGTGCCCGCGTCGTCGGTCGTGGTGCCTGCGTCGACCGTCGAGCCCGCATCCTCCGCCGTGCCGGCATCATCGGAGCCCGGGTCCACATCGGTTCCGGCATCCTCGGTGGTGCCCGCGTCTTCCGTGGGCTGTCCCGCGTCGGCTCCGGCATCATCGGAGGTGCCCGCGTCGGTGCGGGTCCCGGCATCGACGGAGGTCCCCGAGTCCGGAGGCGTGATGGGCTCTTCACCCTCGCCACAAGCGAGGGCCATCAAGCCTATTGCCACGAGGGGGCGGAGGAACGGGGAGAGCTTCATTGCCATGCAGGGCCTGAATCCTTGCTTCCGAGGGGTGTCGAGGGGGGTGACCCGTCGGCTTCGGCGCGCCGACTGGCGCGTGATTATAGAAGTTTGCAAGAAGGCTGTCCCCTGACCGCCCGTGAGGATTACGTCACCGCCTTTCAAGAATCCGAGAGTTTCGCCGCCCCGTAGCTGGGGAAGGCGTGGATTCAAAGAAAGACATCAGGGCGCCGGCTACGACGCAACAGGACGTAAGGAGTCCAGGATGTCATCACGGCAGCTGACGGTGCGGATCCACGGCGCACTGAACGACTTCGTCGCACCGGAGCGCCGGGGGCAGGCGTTCACGCATGTACTGCAGGGCAGCCCCTCGGTGAAGGACCTCATCGAGTCGCTGGGTCCGCCGCACCCGGAGGTGGACGTGGTGTTGGTGGATGGAGCGCCGGTGGACTTCGCACACCGCGCGGAGGAGGGCACGAGCATCGACGTGTATCCGGCGTCGGATCCGTCGGCACCGCAGGTGGCGCGGGAAGCGCGAGTGGGGCCACCCATCCCGGAGATGCCGCGCTTCATCCTGGACGTGGGGTTGGGGCGGCTGTCGGGCTTCCTGCGGATGCTCGGCTTCGACACGCTCTGGCGCAACGACTACGCGGACGACCAGCTGGCGCGCCTGTCCCACGACGAATCGCGGGTGCTGCTGACCCGGGATCTGGGCGTGTTGAAGCGGTCGGAGGTCGTGCTCGGCTACTTTCCGCGAGAGACGGATCCGGCACACCAGTTGGTGGAGGTGGTGCGGAGGTACGGCCTGACGTCACGCATGCGGCCCTTCTCCCGCTGCATCGCCTGCAATGCGCCGCTGTCCACCGCGACGCCGGAAGAAGTGCAGGGCCGCGTCCCGGAAGGCGTGACCCAACGCCACAGCCACTTCCAGCAGTGCCCCGGCTGCAAGCGTGTCTTCTGGCCCGGCACGCACCATGAACGCATGCAGAACCTGGTGGAGACGCTGCGCAAGCTGGAGGCGGCCAATCCCTAGTCAGCCCCAATTCCTGCCAGAGTATTTTCGCCACGAATTGGACGCATCCCTGGGAAACGGGTTCATTGCCATCCGGCCAACATGACCCTTTCTCATTCCCGTCCCCTGCTCTTGGGCGCCGCGATGTTGATGGCTTGCGCTTCCAGCAAGCCCTCTGTCGCCTCGGCTCCCGCCGCCACCAGCCAATCCCTCTCCACGCCCAAGGCGCGCGTCCTGGCCGAGCCCGACTGGGCGGGAAGCTACGTCATCCAGCTGCGGTCAAAGGGCACCTGGATCCAGGGGGACAAGCGTTTCGACTGGTCGGACACCATGCGGTTCGGTGGCATCCTCCGGGTCCACATGGATGCCACCCGGGGAGAGGGCCAGGGCACCGCCCAACATGGGTTCGTCAACCTCAGCAGAATCTCCAAGATGACGGACGGGACCCAGGTCACGGAGGAGGTGGACGGATCATGCGCCCATAACGTGCTCCTCCCCGTGCCCACGGAGCCCCTGTCATTCCCCACGGACGACACGTTCCTGTTCCGGGCGGTCGTCTCCCAGGCGGAGCACTTCCGCTGCGGCGCGTTCCGCAAGGTTGCCGGAGGCGAGACTCAGAGGACGAAGGTCGCGGCCCCCCCATTTCCCTCGCTTCCGCCCGCGCTCTTCACGTTCCCTCTGCCAACGGGAGGCAAGCCGCAACTCCTGGGCCGGCTGCGCTTCGTCACCATCGGCGACAAGGTCGTGCAGGAACGCCCCACTGAGCTCCGTTGGGGAGAGACCCCTATCGAATGGGAAATCGATTGGGACCTCCGGCCCGAGGATACCGGTGGGGCCTTCCTCAAGCTGCAGCCCGAAAGCAGCGAGGACTATGACAACTGGCTTCCCATGGGCCCCAAGCTCGAACCGGCCCCCAAGCCCTGAGCCTTGCTTTCAGCTCAATGCCTCACGGCACTTGAGACAGACATCGTCCCCCTGCCCGACCGCTTCGGAATACACCCAGCAGCGCGGGCACTTGGTGCCCAGGGCCGGAAGCACCTCCGCGGACAGGGATGCGCCGTCACCGAATGTCTGTGAAACATCCAAGGCCTTCGCTGAATCAGACGGAGCATCCGCCAGCTCCACCTGGCTCACGATGAACAGCCCGGGCAGCTCCGCGAGGTGCGCATCCAGCATCTCGCGGACCGGGCCCGTGGCGCTCAGCGCTACGCGGGCCTCCAGTGACGCGCCGATGCGCTTGTCCCGCCGCGCCACCTCCAGCACGCCTTGCACCGCGCTGCGCACCGCGAAGAGCTTCGCGTAGCGCGCCTCCAGCTCCGGCGGCATCGTGGCTTTCACCTCCGCGAAGCCCGCCAGGAACACGCTCTTGGCGCGCTCGCCCGGCAGGTGCTGCCACGCCTCCTCCGCCGTGAAGCTCATCACCGGCGCCAGCAGCGGCAGCAGCACCGTGAGCACCTCGTGCAGCACCGTCTGCGCGCCCCGTCGCGCGGGCCCGTCCTGCTTCGCCGTGTAGAGCCGGTCCTTCAGGATGTCGAAGTACACGGCGGACAAGTCATTGGCGCAGAAGTCCACCACAGTCGCGTAGACGAGGTGGAACTCATAATCCTCGTAGGCCTGCCGCACCCGCGCGGCCACCTGCGCCAGCCGCCCGCGCGCCCACTGGTCCAGGGGCAACAGCTTGTCCCCGGCCACCGCGTCCTTCGCCGGGTCGAAGTCGTGCAGGTTGCCCAGCGCGTACCGCAAGGTGTTGCGAATCTTCCGGTAGCCCTCCGACAGGCCCTTGAGGATGGCGTCCGACAGGCGCACGTCGTTGCGGTAGTCGCTCGCCGCCACCCACAGCCGCAGCACCTCCGCGCCGTACTGCTGGATGACCTTGTCCGGAGCCACGGTGTTGCCCCGGCTCTTGGACATCTTCTCGCCCTGACCATCCACCACGAAGCCATGCGTCAGGCAGGCCTTGTAGGGCGCCACGTCGCGCGTGCCCACCGACACCAGCAGCGAGGAATGGAACCAGCCCCGGTGCTGATCACTCCCCTCCAGGAACAGGTCCGCCGGCACACGCTGCCGCTTCGCCAGCACCGCGGACGCCATGCACGCCGAGTCGAACCACACGTCCAGGATGTCCGTCTCGCGGTGGAACTCGCCCTTGCCGCAGCGTGGGCACGTGAAGGCCTGCCCGAGGAACTCCTTCACCGGCGTGCGGTACCACACGCCCGCGCCCTCCTTCTCCACCGCCGCCGCCACCCGCTCCATCACCTCCGGGGACACCACCGCGTCGTCGCACCCGTCGCAGTACGCGATGGGAATCGGCACGCCCCAGCTGCGCTGCCGGCTGATGCACCAGTCCGGACGGCCCTCCAGCATGCCCCGGATGCGCGACTGTCCCCACGACGGCACCCACTGCACCTGCTCGACCTGCTCCAGCACCACCTGCCGGAACGTCTGCGTGCCGTGGAACGGCGCGTCCATCGGGATGAACCACTGGTAGGTCGCCGCCTGGATGACCGGCTGATGGCAACGCCAGCAGTGCGGATAGCTGTGCGTGACGGTGTCCGACCTGTCATTGAGCAGCGCGCCCCGCTGCACCAGCAGGTCCAGCACCACCGGGTTCGCCTCGAACACGCGCCGGCCCGCGAGCACCTCGCCCACCGTGTCGTCGTAGCGGCCGTCCGCGCGCACCGGGTTGTAGATATCCAGGCCGTACTTCAAGCCGACCTCGTAGTCCTCCTGGCCATGTCCCGGCGCCGTGTGCACCAGCCCCGTGCCCGCGTCCAACGTGACGTGCTCACCCAGCACCACGCGCCCCTGCCGCTCCAGGAACGGGTGCTGATACGTCACGTGCTCCAGGTCCTCGCCCGTCGCGTACGCGAGGATGCGGGACGGATCCACCAGCGCCGGAGACGACACCTCCCCCGTGGGCAGCTGCACGTGCTTCACGGCCAGCTCGTCCGACTTCACCTCCGCCAGCACCTTCGCCAACAGGTCCTTCGCCACGCAAAGGACGCGGTCCTCCAGCCGGTAGAACACGTATTCGAACCCGGGGTTCACCGCGATGGCCAGGTTGGCCGGCAGCGTCCAGGGCGTGGTGGTCCAGATGACGAAGGACACGCGCTGCCCCTTCAACTGCGGCAGCTTCTCCACCAGCGCCGGCCCCGCGTCGAAGGCCACGTACACGGAAGGAGACGTGTGCTCCGCGTACTCCACCTCCGCCTCCGCGAGCGCGGTCTGGTCCTGGAGGCACCACGCCACGGGCTTCTTGCGCCGGTACAGCATGCCCCGGCGCGCGAACGCGGCCAGCTCGCGCACCTCCTGCGCCTCGTAGCTGAAGTCGAGCGTCCGGTAGGGCGCGTCCCACGTCCCAAAGACCCCCAGCCGCTGGAACTCCGCGCGCTGGATGTCCACGAACTCCAGCGCGTACTCGCGGCAGCGCTCCAGCAGCGCGTCGCGCGACAGCGTGCGCTTGTCCAGCTTCTGTTCCTTGAGGCGCTTCTCCACCGCCTGCTCGATGGGCAGACCGTGGGTGTCCCAGCCGGGGATGAAGTCACACGGGCGCCCGGAGAGGTTCCGGAACTTCACCACGATGTCTTTCAGCACCTTGTTGAGCGCATGCCCGGCATGCAGGTGGCCGTTGGCGTACGGAGGCCCGTCCGCCAGCACGAAGGGCTCACGGCCCGCGTTCTTCGCGAGCAATTGCGTCCACACGTCCTGCTCCCGCCACCAGGCGAGCAGGCGCGGTTCGAGCTGGCCCAGGTTCCCCTTCATGGGGAACTCCGTGCGCGGCAGGTGGACGGTGGCGTCGAGGTCCTTGCGGGAGGGGGCGTCGCTCATGGCTTGAGCGCCCGTAACACCCTCCCGCCGGTCCTTCAATCACACCCGCGAACTCACTCGTCGTGGTGGTCGTCGCCGTGGTCGTGCGAGTGCGGCTGGGGCGTGTTCTTGCCCTTGCCCTTGGGACACTTCTTGGCGCACTTCGCCTTCGCGGTCTGGAACGCCTTTGTGCACTTGTCCGTGCAGTTCCGGTCCTTGGCGGAGCACTTCTTCACACAGGCCTGCATCGTGGAGCCGGCGCTGATGGAGCACTTCTCGTCGCACGTCTGCGCGAGCGCCTGGGGCGCCACCAGCACGGCTCCCAGCGCCATCAGTCCCAGCCATCCCCGCACCGCGATACGCGTCGTCATGTCGCTCTCGTCTTCCCTTGCCCGCTGGCGTCACTCGCCCGGGCGCATGTCATCGTCTGGCGCCGCGGCCCGGCGCACCAGCCGCACCGCCACCTGGCCTTCCTTGGTGACCGCTACGTTGAGCGCGACCTCTTCCGTGGAGGACTTGAACACACGGGGTTGGATCTCCTTGAACCCCGCCTTGGTGAGCACCTCGCGGTAGAAGGCCTCCACCTCCGTGGTCGTCTTGCCCGGCACCGAGTAGCTCACCGTGTGCGAGCCCTCCGTCTGCGCCGTCAGCACCCCGGCGCCTCCAGGGAAGACGGGCAGCCCGGCCGGCTGCGGGGCCTTCGCCGCGCCCAGGTTCGCCTGCCCCAGGAACACCGTGGTGGTGCCGTCCGGGTTCACCTGGAGGATGGCCGTGTAGGAGATGAAGTTGCGCGTGTCGAGGGCCGTCACCATCGGTTCGCGCAAGAGCTGCGGCTGCTTGTACGCCTCATCCACCGAGAAGCCCCAGGCCTGGAAGCGGTCCACCACGCTCTGGAGGATGACCTGCGCCTTCTCCTTGCTGCGCACCGCGAGCAGCTTCACCGGCACGCCATTGGCGTCCACCTGGCCTGGCACGTCCACGACGCTGACGGTCTTCGGGATGTCCCAGGTGAAGTTGGCCCGCTGCGCCCAGGCAGGAGCGGAAAGCCCCAATACCAGCGTCAGGGCCGCCCCACGAATCGCGCGCATCATCCCGCCCCTCCTACCCGCCGCGGTGCGAACGCGCGGCCTTGACGGACTTGCCCGACTTCGGACCCGTGTCGCCCTCCGGCTTGGGGCAGCGGGCCTTGCACTGGTTGAACTGGGCCTGGAACTTCTGCGCGCAGCGCGAAGAGCAGGTGCGGCTGCTGTCCTTCGCCGACCCCGGGCTGCTCGGCGCCGGACAGGCGGTGATGCAGGCGTTGAGCGTGTCCCCGTTCTTCGTCGCGCAGTCCGTGTTGCATGAGTTGCTGTCCGCGCGCGCGGGAGACGCCGTCAGGCACACACCCAGCACCAACGCCAGCACTCCACCCGACAGCAGGCTTCGCATCTTCATCTTCAGCAATCCTTTCCAAGGAAACAGCCGTTACGGTCCAGATAGCCCAGACCGTAATGAGGCGTGGTGATGCCAATCAGCGCGCCGGGCGACGTGTTCCACAGGTTGCCCAGGGGCGTCGGCCTGAGCCAGGCCTGCATGAATTGGCTCTCCTCACCCGCCGCGCTCATCCAGAAGGTGTTCTCCCGCTGCATCAAGACCAGGGGCGGCAGCGGATTCATGAAGAGGGCATCCATGGCCAGGAAGCTGGCGTAGGTCGGGATGGGCAGCGTGGTGGGCTCGTAGACACCCTTCGTGGCCGCATAGAACGGCCCGTTGGTGCACGGCAGCGCCATGTCCTGGAACAGTAAGCAGGTGGCGGACTCAAGCTCATTCGACAGCCCCCAGTCATCCACGAGCATGGAGAAGCGGCCCCGGCAGGTGCCGCCCACCGCGCGGCCAATGCCACACACCTGGATGTTGGCGTGGGCCGGGTCCTGGTGCTGCTCCTTGTACAGCCCCGTCTCCGAGGACTGGTCCAGGAACCGGGTGGGGATGTTCCAGGAGCTCAGGTTCGCCTGGGACGTGCACGCCGTGCCGCCCTCGTCGCGGTAGACCAGCCGGGTCAGCACGGGGCCATCCCACTCCAGCCCCCCGTTCCGGTCGCAGCTCACGCGCAGGTCCGAGCCCCGCGTGAACACCTGCGTGATGGTGTCGCCGCGGTTGACAGACGACAGGCCGTTGAAGTCCGCGTAGCGCGCCTGCGCGTCCTCGCCCGCGCGCCGCATGGAGTCATGCGCGGAGCCGTAGTCCGCGGGGATGTCGTGCATCTCCCCGTGCGTGCCGTTCCACAGCGCGGACACGGCGGCCTCCTGCACCTTCAGCGACAGGAAGCCCACCTCCGCGAAGTGGATGCCGAACACCAGGATGGTGATGAACAGGGTGACACCGAGGGCCGCCTCCACGATGGACTGGCCCCGCGCCCGCCGGGCATGACGACGAAGATGGCTGTGCATCACTGGAACCCCCTGAAGCCGACGCGGCGGAGCTCTTCGATGGTCTGGGCGGAGGACGGAGAGGTGGAGCGCAGCGTGTCGATGGCGTCCTGAAGGCCAGACTCGTCCGTGTCCACCGGCACCAGCGTGGCGCGCCAGTAGGGATTGAGCAGGTTAGGCGGCTCACTCCAGTGGGAGATGCCCAGGCTGCGGCCGCGGTGGTAGTACGCGATGCCCGTGGACAGCGCCGTCTGGACGCCCAGCGGTGTGACGCCGTCCGCCATGGTGGCGCTGGTATTGTCGAACTTGCCCGCGTTCGGGTTCGGGTTGCTCGCCTTGAAGCGGAAGCGGAACGCCAGGTTCCACGGGTCCTGCTCCATCGCGGACATGTTGCTGCGGTCGCGCTGGATGACCGCGAAGTTCTTCGGCTGCCCGAAGTTGTTGTCCGCGCCGTTGGGCCACAGCTCCGTCAGGTTGTAGTCCATGAACGGCGGCCAGATGCCCGGGCAGCTCGACGGGCCGCCCAGACACGGTGCCAGCATGTGTCGCGCGAAGGGCGCCGGGTCCGTGCCGCCAAACCACATGTGCGTGGGCGTGGGCATGACGCCACCGGAGGCCGCGAACAGGGCAAGGGTCGGGACCGTACCGCCCACCATCACCGGGCACGGCGGCCCACCGCCATGCGCGATGTGGTTGTAGATGAAGGCCACGAGGCCCTCGTCCTCGGCCGTGACGGCGGGAGCGTAGGGGGGAAAGAACCCGTACTGGAGGATCGGCTTGCCGAAGTGGGCCGTGCCCGCGGCGACCGGGAGCGAGACCATGTCCGGCGGCAGGATGACGAAGGCCAGGTTCGCCTCGTGCGCGACGTACTGCTGGAGCAGGCGCGACGTGACGAAGGTGAAGCCGCGGCTGCCCATGGCCGCGTCCACGCTGTGGGCCACCGTCAGCGGCAACGGATCACAGACCGCGCCACCACCCACGCACGCCGTGTTGTCCGCCAGCTCGTTCCGGGAGACGTTGCCCGCGGACGGCGCCAACCACCCCGCGTCGCGCGGGTTCCTTCCCGGCACCAGGTCCCCCAGGATGTCGTTGGCGAAACCCTGGTCGCCCACCTTGTCCTCGAGGCTCATGTAGTCATTCAGCGAGGAGGCATACAGCGCGCCCGCCGCCACCTGGTGCAGGCGCATCTGCAGGCCCACCATCGGATCCAACGCCTGGAACACGGCCTCCACGCGCAGGTCCTCGCGCTGGAGCATGGTCATCAGCCGGCCCAGGTCCGTCACCCCACGGATGCCGCACTGGCACATGCGGGCGCAGAAACCGTTGGACCAGGCGCAGGGGCAGCCCGCGGTGGCGAACGCCTGGTAGACGGGCACCCACGCCCCGTAGCCCATCTTCGCCGCGTTCAACTCGCCCCGGTAGAGGCTGGCCCAGTTGAGCAGGCTGGCCGCGCCCGCGTTCGCCACCATGTGGGCGATCTCCGCGCGGTTGCTGACGGCGATGGTGTTGAACGTGCGCGCCGTGGCCACCGCGTTCGAAAACGCGGCGGCATCCGCCACCGTCTGCACCTCGATGCGCTCGCGCACCTTCATGGTGAACGACAGCGTGAGGGCCACCATCAGCAACAGCAGCAGCATGCTGAGGACGAACAGCACCAGGGTCTGACCGCGCTGGGAGAAAGAGCGCTTCATGGTTTTCACCGGGGACAGGCCATGGTGGCGAAGAAACGCGACTTCACGGGCGTCATCATTCGCATGGTGAACGTGGTGATGATGGGGAAGACGTACTGCCGGTTGAGCACGCGCTCCGCCAGCTCCGCGCCCAGCTCGCCGTCCAGCACGTGCGACGTCGTCACGTCACTGCCGTTCCAGTTGGCATTGCGCTCGGCGACGATGAGCGGGTTCGCGTCCGTGTAGGGACGCAGGTTGAAGTGCGCCAGGAACATGCGCGACATCACCCAGTTGGCGAACGGGATGCGCAGCGGGTACCAGAACACCAGCTGCACCTCCAGCCGCCGCAGGTGCCCCGGCCGGTCGAAGTCGCTGTCCTCCGGGCTGTCCACGCCGCCGCCCGCCAGGTCCCGCTGGATCCACACGATGCTGCGGTTGTGGACGCCGTCCATGCCGGGGCCCGGACCGCCGGAGCCCGCGTAGCGGTTGTTCATCCGCGCCGCGAACGCCTCCGCCAGGAGCCGGGGCGCGTCCGAACCCGCGCCGCGGCCCAGCGGACCGTTGAGCGAACCCGTCCCCTGCCCCATGAACGAGTGGAAGGTCGGAATCAGCGCCAGGATGGCCGCGTGGGTCATCCGCTCGCAGTCCCCGTGCGCCACGCTGCCCGCGCGCGTCGCCCGGAAGGCCGCGTAGTGCGTCATCACCCGCGCCTGCATCATCAGGAACAGCTGCAGCGCGCCCAGGATGAGGAACGTCACCAGTGGCAGCGACAGCGCGGCCTCCACCAGGGCCTGGCCGGATTCGCCTGCTTCACGGGGGGATCGTGCGCTCATACGGAGGCTCATCCTGCGGGATGGGGGAATCTCGCAGTATCCGTCAAGTGACCGCCGACACACTGCGTCGGGGTCTGAAAGGGGGGCCGGGATTGTCTCAGAGGACGGGCCCGGTGAAAACTTCCTGGGGATGTAACACCCTCAGTGGAACCGTGTGACGACGCTGTTTCAGCGCGGTTTCAGCCCCTTGGCGTCGAGCTGATACTTCTTCACCAGCCGCTCGATGGACTTGCGGTGCAGCCCGCTCTCCCGGGCGGCGCGGGACAGGTTGCCCTCGCAGCGGGTGAGGACGCTGGTGACGTACTCGCGCTCGAAGTTCTCCAGGAGCTGCTCCTTGGCGTCCTTGAAGGCCAGGTGCTCGTTGAAGGGCAGCGGCCCCTCGCGGGCCTGGCCCCGGACGCGCGGGGGCAGGTGGGAGGGCAATATCTCCTCGCCCTCGTCGGAGAAGGTCAGCACGTGGGAGAGCACGTTCATCAGCTCGCGCACGTTGCCGGGCCAGGCGTAGGCCATGAGCAGCCCCAGCGCCTCCGCGGAGAAGCGCTTGCGGCCGTGCGTCTCCACCACCTCTGGCTCCGCCAGCGCCCGCTTGAGGATGAGCGGGATGTCGTCCCGGCGCTGGCGCAGCGGCGGCAGCTGGATGTGGATGACGGACAGGCGGAAGTAGAGGTCCTCGCGGAAGTTGCCCGCGGCGATCTCCTTCACCAGGTCGCGGTGGGTGGCGGCGATGACCCGGCAGTCCACCTCGATGACGTCGTTGCCGCCCACCCGGCGCACCTCGCGGTTCTCCAGCACGCGCAGGAGCTTGGGCTGCAGGTCCAGGCGCAGCTCGCCCAGCTCATCCAGGAAGATGGTGCCCCCTTGCGCGCGCTCGAAGGCACCGGGGCGGCTGGACGTGGCGCCGGTGAAGGCGCCCTTCTCGTGGCCGAACAGCTCGCTTTCGATGAGGTTGGGCGGGATGGCGCCGCAGTCCAGCACCACCATGGGGCCCTTCTCACGACCGGACAGCTCGTGGATGGCGCTGGAGACCAGCTCCTTCCCCGTGCCCGTCTCGCCCTGGATGATGACGGACACGTCCATGGGCGCGATGCGCTTGATGAGCCCGAACACCTGCCGCATCTTCACGCTCTGGCCCACCATGCCGCACAGCTCGCCCTCGCGGTCGGGCTCCACCGCCACCTCTTCGTCCAGGGGAGCGAAGGTGATGACGGAGGAGCCGGCGCGAATCTGCGAGCCCGGGGACAGGTAGGCCCGTTCAATCCGGCGGCCGTCCAGGAAGGTGCCGTTGGTGGAGTTCAGGTCCACCAGGAGGTGGCCGCGCTCGGTGTATTGCACCTCGAAGTGGTGGCGGCTGGCGGTGCGGTCCTCCACCAGCACCAGGTCGTTGCCCGGGTGGGCCCCGCAGCGCAGCCGCTCCTTGTCGCTGACCATGGAGCGCCCGGTGTCCGGCCCCGACGTCACCAGCAGCCGGCACTTGTGCAGCTTCACGCTGGCGCGCGGATCCACCACCAGTGTCTCCCCCAGCAGGGGGGACTGGGAGGACAGCTCGAGGCCGACGTCTCCGGGATTGGTGTGGATGTCGTCGGGATGCGGGTTGGGTGCGGTCATCAGTGAACGCGAGGATAGCAAAGGGTGCCCACGCACCGTGCCTCCACGCCCGTGCGTGCTAGTGTCCCGCGCCCCGCATGCCCCCCCGAAAAGTCCAGCCGAAGAAGGCGCCCGTCCCGCCTGGCGCACAGGCACCCGAGCGCGGTGACGCACCGCGACCCAAGCGGCCCCGCGCGAAGAAGACCGTGGCCATCCTGTCCCGCAAGCGCTCGCTGTACTCGACACGCCGGCTGGTGGAGGCCATCAAGGCCCAGGGGCACCGGGCGCTCGTGTTCGACACGCTGCGCTGCTGCCTGCTGCTGGCCCGCGGCCAGCCGCGCATGACCTACCGCGGCGCGGAGGTGAAGGGCGTGGACGTGGTGATCCCGCGCATCGGCGCGTCCATCACCGCGTACGGCCTGGCGGTGGTGAACCACTTCGAGATGATGGACGTGCCGGTGCTCAACCCGCCCACGGCCATCGCGCGAAGCCGCGACAAGCTGCGCGCGCTCCAGTTCCTCGCCCGCGCGGGCCTGGACATGCCCCGCACGGTGATGGCGCACGACCGCGGCAACGTGCGCAAGCTGGTGCAGGAGGTGGGTGGCCTGCCCGTCATCATCAAGCTGATCAAGGGCACCCAGGGCGTGGGCGTGATGATCGCCCACACGCTGCCGGAGGTGCAGACCATCCTCGACACCTTCTGGGACCTGGGCCAGGAGATCGTCCTCCAGGAGTTCGTCGCGGAGAGCGAGGGCCGCGACGTGCGCGCGCTGGTGGTGGGCGACACCGTGGTGGGCGCCATGCGCCGCAAGGCGAAGAAGGGCGAGTTCCGCTCCAACATCCACCGCGGCGGCGAGGGCCGCGCCATCACGATGCCCCCGGACTACGTGGAGGCCGCGGTGAAGGCGGCGCGCATCATCGGCCTGGAGGTCGCGGGCGTGGACATGCTGGAGGGCCGCGAAGGCCCCCGCCTGATGGAGATCAACTCCAGCCCCGGCTTCGAGGGCCTGGAGGGCGCCACCGGCAAGGACATCGCGGGCCACATCGTGGAGCACGCGTTGGTGTACGCGGGGACCCGGGCCAGCGCGTTGCGCACACGGGCGGGCCGCGCTTCCTGAACGAGATGTGGTGTTGAAAGCAGGCGCGCGAGCAGCACCTGCGTGCCTGCCCGCCTGCTCCGTGGCATGCGTGCGGGACTTCACGGTGCGCACGGTGCCTTGGATGCTCCTCAGGAATACGGGAATGCCTTCGGGCGGGGATTGTCCAGGGGTGTTGGCAGCGGCGGGGATGCGCCTCTAATCTGGCGACCCCCGATGAAAACGCTGCACAAGCCGCTGCAGATCACCGTCTACCAGGATGTGCTGTGCTCCTGGTGCTACCTCGCCGACCAACGGTTGGAGGTGCTTCGCCAGGAGTTTGGCGACGCCGTCCGCTGGAGCGTGCGTCCCTACCCCTTGCGTCTGCACGACGCCCTGCCCACGGAGCGCGAAGTGCGCGGGCTGGTGGAAGAGGTGAAGCGCGCGCAGCGCGAACCCGACCCCACGGCCTCGCTGCTCTCCACGGACCTGTGGCTGGGCGGTGATCCACCGCGCTCCAGCGTGCCGGCGCTGGCGGCGCTGGAGGCGGCGCGGTTGCAGGGGCCGCAGGCGCGGGCCTTCCTCGCGCGGTCCATGCAGCGCGCCGCGCTGGAGCAGGGCGTCAACGTGTCGCGCTCGGATGTGGTGTTCGAGCTGGCGTCGCGCGTGGGCCTGTCCATGAACCAGTTCTCCGCGGCCTTCCGTTCGGAAGAGACGCGCCGGCTCATCTACGACGAGCACCGGCTGGCCGGCAGCCGTGGCGTGCGCGGCGTGCCCACGCTGGTGATTGGCGGCCGGTGGATGCTGTGCGGCCTGCGCGAATTGTCCGAGTACCGCGAGCACATCCTCGCGTGTCTGGGCAAGGTCGTCGCGCCCCGCTCGGGTTCCTCCGAGCGGCTGGTGCACTGAAGTCCCCCGCGCGCCTTCGCTCCGTTTCGCGAAGGCGCGCCTCCTGTGCTTCCCGCGGCGTTCAGCCCGGGAAGGACTCCGCGGCGTCGTCGCGCGGGGAGCGCAGGGCCAGGAACATCCCCGCGATGAGCAGCTGGGCCAGCGCCATGCCGGGGATGAAGCCCACGCAGCACGCGAAGACCCCCGCCAGCATGACGGCGCCCCCCGCGAACCCCACGCCCAGGATGCCCAGGCGATGACCGCGCGCGGCCTCCCAGCTGCGGCGCAGCACCTCCAAGGGCGAGGGCGGCGCGTCGTCGTACGCGAGCTCCGGCTGGACCAGGTACAGCGGCAGCGCCAGGTACGTGATGGGCCCCACCAGCACCAGGACCCCCAGCCCCATCACGCCGATCATGGGCGCCAGCGCGTTCGAGAGCTGGTCCGTTGAGGAGTCCAGGTCCACGCCGCTCAGCAGGCCCGTGCCCACGAGCGTAAGGATGGCCAGGACGCCCAGCAGGACCAGCGGCACCAGCACGATGACGAAGACGAGGAGCATCGTCAGCGTGTAGGGCACCGCCTTGTGCATCTGGCTGAAGAGGCGCGCCACGTCCGCGCGGCCGCCGTGCAGCACGTCGAAGCACACGCGCAGCAGGCCCAGCTGCACCAGGCCCTGCACCAGCTGCTGCGCCACCAGCCCCACCACGCCCAGCACCCCGGCGAGGACGACACTGTCCACCGCCGCGCCGATGCCCGTGGCCACGTTGATCAACAGCTGCGCGCCCAGGGACACGCCCAGGTAGACCAACACCGCGAGCGACAGCATGCCCCACTCGCGCTGGAACGCCGCCCAGCACACGTCCCACAGGTTGCTGAAGGTCCAGTCCTCCCGCCGCAGCGGGAACGTGGCGCCGGAGCGCTCCCGGCACGTGGGGCAGCGCGGCGACGCGCCGCCCTGGCTGCACGTGTCGCACGTGAAGTTGCCACAGCGGGCGCAGGTGCCCGTGGCCTCCCGCCCCGGGTGCAGCGCGCAGGACGCCCCCATCGCGCGTCCGAAATCCACATCCGACATCCGCATGCCTCCGAAGGCGCGGCGCCCCAGGGGCCGCGACCCGGGTGTCATATCAGGCGGGCCCCTCGCCTTCCCGGCGGGCGGGCGTTCCGGGTGAATTTCCGGGGAGGCGGGCCGTCATGGGGGCAGAGGTTGCGAAGCGGGACGCTTTGAGGGTCCACTTCCGCGACAGGAGACTTCTTCATGAACCGCTTGCTCGCCCTGGTCGTCCCCGTGGCCCTGCTGATGGGGACGGGCTGTGTCGTCGAGGCCCACTCGCATCGCCCCGTCCGCCGCGTGGCCTACGTCGCCCCCGCGCCCGTGGTGGAGTACCGGTTCGCCGGCGCGCACCCCGTCCCCGACGACTACGGCGGCGGCTGGTGCCCTGAGGACTACGCCCACGTCCACGACTACCAGCCGCCCCAGGCGTCCTACGTCTACACGGACAACGTCTACTACTACCGGGGCCCGACGGTGGTCTGGTACTGGGACTACCACCCCACCCCCAGCGGCGCGTACTGCAACTTCCACGGCCGCCACCAGCACGACTTCTACCCGCAGGGCTCGTGGGGCGCGGGCTACTCCTACGACCGCGGCACCCGGGGCTACCGCTGGAGCAACAGCCACTCGGCCTCCGCGGGCCCTGGCGGCCGTAACAACATCGCCCCCTCGCGGCCCGCGCCCGCTCCGGCCCCCGTCAACCAGGGCCGCAACCCGCCTCCCGGCGGCACGGGCACCGGCGCCCGGCCTCCCAGCGGCTCCGGCTGGGGCCGCGGCAACAACGTCGCTCCCTCCAACAACTCGCGGGACAACGACCGGGACAATGACCGGGACAACAGCCGCAACAGCGGCGGCTGGGACACCCCGGCCAGCAAGAGCCGCGACGACGACAAGGACAACAACCGCGGCAACCGCGGCAACAGCAACAGCGGGAGCAGCGGGAGCAGCGGGAGCGGCAATGGCCGGAGCAGCGGCGGCTGGAGCACCCCTCCCAGTGGCAACAGCGGCGGCGGCAGCAACAGCGGCAGCAGTGGCCGGAGCAGCGGCGGTAGCAGTGGAAGCAGCAGCGGCAGCAGCGGCGGCGGATGGAACACCGGCAAGAGCTCCGGCTCCTCCGGCAAGAGCGGGTCGGGCTGGTAGGCGCTCCGCCTCCTCATCCCTGGCGTGACCCGCGGCACCGGGCGCGGCCTTCCGTTTCCAGCGGAAGGCAGGCTCCCGGTGCCGACGTGTTTTCAACATCCGGAGGGCCCGGTGTCCGGTGCGTCCGGCCCGCGAGCGCGACGGTGCGTCATGCAGGGGACGGACGACACCGGGGGGCGGATTGCGTGCCCTCCCAGCCGTGAAGATGTTGCCGCCCGATGAAACACTACATTCGGGCGGCGGGTGGTGCCGTGCTCGGGCTGTTGGCGATGGCCTGTGGCGACGGCGGATTCACACCGGACCCCGGCGTGCGGACCGAGGACGCCGAGGCGGTGGACCTGGAAAACCTTCGCATCCTCGTGAGCGGCGAGGCACGCGTGTTCCCGGAGGCCGAGGGCGTGGCCGCGGCACCGGCGTCGCTCACCGGGATGGCGCTCACCGTGGAGGAGCCGCTGCGCGTGGCCGTCAACGACGCGGCCGCCACCTTCGCCACCGGAGAGGTGTCCGAGGACGGCGCCTTCCGCGTCACCGGCGTGCCCGTGCGCGACGTGCACCAGGGGCTCGCGGTGGGCCTCGTGCACGACGGCCTCGTGCGCAGCACCACGCTCGTCTACGACACCGCCTTCACCGGCACCCGGCCGCGCACGGACATCATCGATGCGCACGCGTGGGCCCTCCCCATCGCGTTCGTGGATCAGCTGGGCGCCGCCGTGGGTGCGCCGCGCCTTCAAGGCCACACCGGGGACCCGGAGGCCACCCTGGCCTCCGCGGGCTTCGTGCTGGGGCGCGTGGTGGACCTGAACGGTCAGCCCGTGAGCGGCGCGCGCGTGGCGTTGAACCGCGCCGAGCTGGCGGACCGCGTCTACTACCCGTCCGGTGACCTGACGTCCGTGGACACCGCGGGCACCGCGGCCCATGGGCTGTTCCTCTTCGTCCACTCCGGCGCCGGGGTGGCCTCCTTCCAGCTGTCCGTGGAAGGCACCGACACGTACGTGCCGCGCAACGTCGACGTGGGCCCGGGGCTGGGCGTCGTCCTCACCGTGTATCCAGGCCGCTACGCACCCTGACCCAACCCTGGACAGGTCGGACATCCCCGCCTAGGACGGACATCCTCCCAACCCCGGCGTCCCATTGCCGGGGGGGCCCCAGACACGTGATTGTTGTGGCAGGATGCAGGGCTGGCGTTCCGGGGGGACGCGGATGATGAGCGGCCGATCCATGCCACGAAGCACGGCGATGGTCCGTGCCCTTGCACGCAGCTCCGCGGCGGCCGCCTGCCTGGTGGGCCTGTTGGTGCTGGTGGGCTGGGCGTTGGATGTCATGGTCCTCAAGTCCATGGGCGCCGCGCTCCCCGCCATGCGCCCCAGCGCCGCGCTGGGGTTGATGCTGGGTGGGGCCGCGCTGGGCCTGCGGCTGCCGGCCACTCCCCCTCGCTTCCAACACCGGCTGGGCACCGCGCTCGCCCTGGCCACGGCCCTGCTGGGCGCGGCGAGCCTCGTGGATGGCGTCATCACCGGAGGCAACGGGGGGCTGGACGCGCTGTTCCTGCGCGTCTTCGGCGAGAACGGCGGCGCGGCGCCCGGCATCGCGCCGTCGCCCCTGACGGCGCTGTGCCTGATGCTCCTGGGGCCGGCGCTGGCGCTGGTGGACCGGGGCCATCCGCAGCGGCTGTCGTGGTCGGACGCGCTGGTGGTGCTCGCGCTGATGGCGGCGCTGACGGGGCTCAATGGCTTCCTGCTGGGCCCGCTGGTGACGCCCGTCGCTGCTCCGTTCTTCCAGGAGCGCAGCATGGGGCTGCACACCACCTGCGTGCTGATGCTGCTGGCCATGGGCACGCTGTGCGCCCGGCCGGAGCTGGGGCTGATGGCGCGGCTCACGCGGGACACGCTGGGCGGCTTCGTGGCCCGGCGGCTGGTGCCGGTGACGCTGCTGGGGCCGCCGGTGCTGGGGCTGACGCTGGTGTTGATCCACCTGACGGGCTGGCTCAGCCACGACGCGAAGCTGCCCCTCTTCGCCACGGTGGTGGCCGCCGGCGGCGTCACGCTGGTGCTGCTGGCGGCGCGAGCGCTGGACGTGCTGGACACCGAACGCATGCGGGCCACGGCCGCGCTGGAGTCCTCCGAGGAGCGCTTCCGCACCTTCCTGGACACCGCGCCGGACCCCATGGTGGTGGTGGACGCCACCGGCCGCGTGCGCTTCGCCAACGCGGAGGCGGAGCGCGTCTTCGGCTACCGCCGGGAGGCCCTGCTGGGCCGCGAGGTGGAGCTGCTGGTGCCGGAGGGGCTCCATGGCCCGGCCGCCGCTGGAGAGGGCCCGGGGCGCGCCACGGGCGGGCGGCTGGTGTCCGGCCAGAGGCAGGACGGCACCAGCGTGCCGCTGGAGGTGCGGCTGAGCCCGCTGGAGGGCGAGGACGACGCCACGCGCATCGCCATCCTGCGTGACGTCACCGAGCGCCGGGACCTGGAGAAGCTGCGCGAGGAGTACGTGGGGCTCATCTCCCACGACCTGCGCAACCCGCTGAACACCATCAACCTGCGCGCCCACCTGCTCCAGCGCGCGCTGCACGAGCGGAAGCTGGAGCGCGAAGGCATCATGGCCCAGGCCATCATCCACAACGTGGAGTGGATGAGCACGATGATCGAGGAGCTGCTGGAGGGTTCGCGGCTGGAGTCCGGCCGGGTGAACCTGCGCCGCGAGGCGCGTGACCTGGGCCGCTTCCTGGCGGAGGTGCTGGAGCGCGACGTGCCGCCCGACGCGCGCGAGCGCTTCCGGCTGCACCTGGCGGATCCGCTGCCACCGGTGCCCATGGACGCCGCGCGGCTGGAGCGCGTGGTGACGAACCTGCTGACCAACGCGCTCAAGTACAGCCCCAAGGGGACACCGGTGGACGTGCGGCTCTCCGCCGCGCACGACCACGCCGTGGTGTCGGTGACCAACCAGGGCGCGGGCCTGTCCCCCCGGGACGCGGCGCGCCTGTTCGACAAGTACTACCGCACGGAGGACGGCCGCTCGGCGGACGGCAAGGGGCTGGGGCTGGGGCTCTACATCAGCCGGCTCATCGTGGAGGCCCACGGCGGCCACATCTGGGTGGAGAGCGAGCCGGACCGGGGCGTCACCTTCTTCTTCAGCGTGCCCCTGGAAGCCCCCGCCGCCCCCACGGCGCCCGAACCGCTGCGCCAGCGCGCGGGCTAGCGCGGCACGAACCAGCGCGGCAGCCAGTCCGCGCCCTTCGCCGTGGTGAGCCGCGTCTGGCCGGTGCCGTCCGGGCGCATGAGGTACAGGTCCGTGTCGCCGTCTCGCTCGGACACGAACACCAGCGCCTTGCCGTCCGGGCTCCACGCCGGCATGTCGTCGCGGTGCTGTCCGTCCGTCAGCGCCACCGGCGCGCCGCCCGTCACGTCCGCCACCCAGATGCGGCTCTTGCCATCCGCGAGCCGGGCCACGTACGCAACACGCTTGCCGTCCGGGCTGAAGACCGCCTCGCGCTCGTCACCCGCGAAGCCCTCTCCGGACAGGGCGCGCAGGTCCGCGCCGTCCGCGCGCACCAGGTACATGCGCTCCTTGCGCTCGCGGTTGCTCACGAACAACAGCCACTTGCCGTCCGGACTCCACTGCGGCGTCCGGTCCTCCATGTAGAACGTGGTGATGCGGCGGGGCTCACCCGTGCCGTCCGCGCGGAAGACGTAGACCTCCGGGTCCCCGTCACCGCTGCACACGCACGCCACCTCCGTGCCATCCGGAGACACCGCGGGCTCGAAGCAGCCTGCCTTCACGTGCGTCAGCCGCGTGTCCACCGCGTTCGCCGCGGGCAGCACGCGCACCACGTCGCTGAAGCCCTGCGCGTCGGACTCCGCCACGAGCCACGTGCCGTCCGGCGCCCAGCTCGCGTTGCGCGCGCGGGGCCGGGGCGGATGCAGCGCCACCTGGCGGCCTCCCTCGAGCGGCTGCAGGCGCAGCTGCTGGAAGACGCGCCCGTTCGCCTCGCCCGATGCAATCACCAGCAGCATGCGGCCGTCCGGCGACGGCGGGCCGGGGTACTCGTCCTCCGGCGCGGAGGTGACCTGCGTCTCTTCTCCAGCGGGCGTCACCCGCCAGACGTCCTTCTGTCCCGCCCTTTCGGAGAGGAAGACGATGGTGCCCGGCAGGGCCCGCCGCTCCGCCTCCGACAGGGCGCCGGGCACCGGGGCTCCGCCAGCGCCGCCGCAGCGGCCCTGACAGCCCATGGCGCCCAGCATGGCGAGCACGGCCCACCACCGCCGTGCCCGCGAGGGCCCGGAACGCTTCCGCCGTTCAAGGCCCTCGTGCCTCACGTCAGCGCACCCGGACGGCGTCGGCCATGACCACGAAGCCCGGGGTCGTCCAGCGGCTCAGCTGCACCTTGTTCCAGCCGGCGCTGAAGCTGAACGTGCCCAACTGCACCCACTTGCCTCCGTTGGCCTGCTGGTTGACGGACACGCGGCCCACCTCGGTGCCCGCCGCGTTGTAGGCGATGAACGGCGCCGTGGCGGAGCGGTTCGTGCCCGCCACCCACCAGGCGTCAATCGTGCGCGTCTGCGCGGTGGGCAGGTAGAACTCGAACGAGGCCGGCGCGGAGATGGCCTCCGTGGCCGCGTAGAAGTAGCCGCTGCCGTAGTAGCCAGCGCTCGTGCCCTCCGACCAGTTCCCCGTCAGCGAGAGCCTCGCCTTGGACGCGTCGTTGTTGGCGCTGTTGCTGTCGATGATGATCTCACCCGTCGGCTGCGCGGTGCCGCAGTAGCTGTTCACCTTGCTGAGGTACGTGGACCACGGCCAGTTGGGGCCCGGGTCCGTGCGATTCGCCGGCTGCAGCTTGCCGTGCGCCACGATGTGGTAGCTGTCCTTCACGATAGAGTTGTCGCGCGCGATGTCGCACGACAGCTTCGCGGACGCGTCAATCTGCCCGGCCGGGAAGGACGTCTGGCTGGCGTAACCGCCGTGCTCGATGCCGATGGTGAAGTTGTTGGACTGCACGCCGTTGAGCCACGCCTCCTTGCCACCGTTGAGCGACGAGTCGTAGTTCGCGCCGATGTGGTAGGCCCGGTGCGCCTCGCGCACCAGCTGGGAGATTTCGGAGCCGCTCTCGTTCACCACGTAGTGCGCGCTCACGCCCGCGGCGCTGTTGGTGAGCCAGCTCCAGCACGAGCCGTAGGAGCCCTCACAGGTGTGGATGATGATCATCAACGGGTTGTGCGACCTGCTCGTGCTGTAGTTGCCCGACGGCGCCGCGCGCCAGATGGACGACGCGTAGTCCGGGCCCGCCGCCATGGCGCGCACCTGGGGACGCGCGAACTTCGCCTCCACCTTCACGGGCTCCAGCGACACGGCCACCGAGCCGTCCTGGTTGAGCTCCACCGCGCCCTCGTTCATCACCGCGTACACAGAGCGGTGCACGTGCTCCGCCTGCGCCTCCGGGTTGGTGATGCCGCTCAGCTCGGCCACCACCGGCGCCCACGCGGACAGGTCTCCGCGCTCCACCTTCGCGTCCGTGGCCAGTTGGGACAGCCGCGCCGCGCCCGCGCGCAGGTTGGACAGCGCGTCCGTGCGCGCCGCATCCACCGTCACGCCCGCCAGCGCCGCGCCCTGCTCCAGGTCCTCACCGCGCAGCGCCATCAGACCGAACGCCGGCTGCTGGCCCGGGAACTCCGCCTCGCCCCGCACCATCTGCCAGCGCGTCTCCGCGTAAGAGACCGCCTTGAGCAGCTCCACCGGGACGTTGAACTCCTGGGCGGCCTGCGCGAACAGCGGGTCCAGCTCACGCGGCAGCGTGCTGCCCGCCGTGTCCGTGGAGGGCTGCGACGGCGTCTCGGCCGGAGGGGCCTCGGGGGGCTGCTGCGCCTGGGGACCGCACGCGGAAAGCACCAGGGCGACGGCCGCCGCCGCGAAGGGATTGCGGAAGGTTGACATGAGGGGACTCCAAAGTCGGGGGAGGGACTCCACGCCTTCTCAGCACCGTGCGTGCCAGCCGCTTCCATCCCGTCACCTTCGTCCAGTTTTCTTCCGCGACCGGTGCATGCATGCTCCACCCGCACCCGGCGCGCGGCGTTCCTCGTGACTTCAAACACCTGAAATCACGGAATTACTTACATCGCGGGACCCGCTGTTTCACGCGGAGTCCGAGATGGTGCATGGGTGCCGCACTGCCGTATTTCAGGACATCCGTGACGTAACGTTTTGTTACACCATTTCTTGTATTAATCACTATTTGAACCCTTGGCGGACCGCGACGAAAAGCCGTCCGGGCGCGCGCCGCGCTGGAAGGGCCGACATGGGGCCAGGGCATCCGCTATGACGCCAGCATCATGCGGCTCTTCGGTATTGGCGACACGCACCTGCCCTCCACCCGGCAGAAGGACATGCACCGCTTCGGCTGGACGGACCACCCGCTGCCCTTGCAGCGCGCGTGGGACGAGCGGGTGCGGCCGGAGGACGCGGTCATCGTCGCGGGCGACATCTCCTGGGCCACCCGTGCCCACGAGGTGATGGAGGACCTGGCGTGGCTGGACGCGCGACCGGGGCGCAAGGTTCTGGTGCGCGGCAACCACGACTACTGGTGGGGCGACTCCGCGTCCAAGCTGCGCAAGCTGCTGGAGCCGTTCCGCACGCTGGAGGGCTTCCTCCACAACAACGCGGTGGTGATGGGCCCGTGGGTCATCGCCGGCACGCGGCTGTGGACCGCTCCGGAAGCGCCGCCCATGCCCGGAGGGGAGATGGGCGACGAGCAGGGGGATTCCGGCTACGTGGAGCGCGAGACGCGCCGGCTCAACACGTCGCTGGAGGACGCGCTCAAGAAGGAGGCGGCCTCCCCCACGCCGCTCACCCGCATCGTCGCGGTGCACTTCCCGCCCGTGTACGCGAACGAGCGGGCCACCGCCTTCAGCGCCCCCATCGAAGCGTTCGCCCCCAAGGTGTGCGTGTACGGCCACCTGCACTCGAGCGGCATCCCCGCGGGCTTCACCGGCGAACGTGCGGGCGTGCGCTACGTGCTCGCGTCCTGCGACGCGGCCGGCTTCGCGCCGATGCTGCTGGACGAGCGCTGACGCCCTCCCCGGCTGGGAGCGAAAAGACCCTCTGAACCTGCCGCGTTGGCCCGGGCACCGGACATGGGAGGTCGGGACGGGTGCGACGCCCGGTGAAGCGCTTTGTCGACAGGTGAAAAGAGGCCGTTAAGCTGGCCCCGGGTTCGCCCGTGAACCAAGGAGTGGAAGTCATGCCGTCGGACAAGGCCGAACTCGCCGCCCGGATCGCCATCCTCCAGTCGGGGGACTCCATCCGTGGACTCATCTTCAAGTCCGTCTTCGGCCTGGTGCAGCAGCACGCGGGCGCCATCGGAATGGAGAAGCTGCGCGTGGGGGAGCTGAACCACGACTACGCGGAGCTGCGCTCGTACCCGGCGCGGGAGTTCCTCACGCTGCTGTACAGCGCGGCGGACGTGCTGGAGGGCGCGCTCGGCGCCCAGGACGCGGTGTTCCACGCGTGCGGCGAGGTGAGCATCACCCGCTACTCCACCGGGCCGGGGATGCTGGTGTTCGGCATCATCTCCCGGGGCGACCCCCAGAAGCTCTTCGCGGGCGCGCAGATGGCGTACAGCGCGGCGGTGTCCTACGGCAACCGCGAGTACCTCACGACGGGCCCCAAGTCCGGCACCCTGCGCATGCGCCGGGACATGATGCCGCCCGCGTACCACGTGGGCATCCTCACCGGTTCGCTCAAGGTGCTGGGGCTGACGGGCAAGGCCACCGCGAAGCCGCAGGGCATCGACCGCGTGGACTACGACATCGAGTGGACCTGACGCGGGACGCGGGGCCGCGCGTCGGCAGCGCTTCGGGTGCGCTCCCAGCGGACTTCAGGGGACTTCAGTCGACGCGGGTGTAGGTCACGTCCAGCTGCGCCACCACGCGCTCGCCCACGGACGCCCAGCAGGCGAAGGTGTGGTCCGCGCCGCGCACGCAGGTGCGGTGCGCGCCGAACACCACCGTCTGGCCCGCGTAGGCCAGGCTGTCCGCGGACAGCTTCACGTCCTTGGCCACGAAGCGGGCGCCGGGCGCGCGCTCCAGCGCGCGGCCCAGCGTGGTCGCCATGCGCGTCATGCCGCCCGCGACGACGGCCACCGGCATCACCGGGTGCATGGCGAAGTGGCCCTTGCACAGCTCCGGGGTGACGACGAGCGACGAGCTCATCAGGTCGCCCTCCATGCGGAAGTCCTTGAGGTCCAGCGGCTTGCTGTACGGGTTCTGCCGCAGCTTCGCCCACTCCTCCGGGGTGCGCTGCACGGTGTCCGCGGGGCGCGGCTCGCGGCGCATCTCCTGGCGCGCCTCGCCGAACAGGCGGGTGAAGGCGGCGGCGGACAGCACGTTGTAGTCCACCTCAAGCTTGAACAGCGGCGTGCCGTCCGACGAGGACAAGAGCGTGCGCGCCGTGCAGGTGCGCTTGCCGGTGTACTCCGCCTGCGCCAGCGCCCAGAGCATGTCCGTGGCGCGCTCCTGCGCGGTGGGCTGCAGCCACTGACCGCGCGCCGCGCTGGCCAGGTAGAAGTGCTGCCCGTCCTTGGGCGCCACCAGCGCCGCGCCGCACGAGCCCAGGATGGCCAGGTGCCGGCCCGCCTCGCCCAGGCCCAGCGGCATCGCCTCCGCGTCCGGCGCCATCTGCACCGGCACGCGCGCCACCACCTCACCCGGCAGCACCGTCACGTCCTTCAGCGCGAAGTACGGATCACGCACGCAGATGCGCGGGTACAGCTCCTGGGCGCTCAGCACCGTGTACGGCGCCGCATCCGACAGGGGCATCCGGGGCTCGGCCATCCACGGCATGACGGGCTTCACCGGAGAGATGGCCGGGGACGACACGGGGGCGGGGGCGATGGCCTGGAGCATGGAAGGGCTGACCTCGTTTCAGACGCCGGGTGCCGGGGGACACCTGGCCGCAGGGTAACCAAGTTCTATTACGCCGGGACAGTACTTTTCCCTGCCCCGCGAAAAGATTCTCGATTCATCGACGAAAGTGTTGCTGCCCTGCCGTATTTTTCTATCTGAACCGGAAAAAACGGACGGGGGCGGTGTAATTTGAAGCAGGCAAGCCCCTGCGTAAAGGGCTGTGTGGCAGCCAGTTCCCGACACCCCCGGGTCGGAACAACCCCTCCCTCAAGAGCCCTGCCCATGTATTTTCAGGCGGTTACGAGGCGGAATAAACCTCAAGCCCTGTAAAACACGTGCAACACCAGCCGAGTAGCTTTTCTACTCCCGGGGTGAAGTCCCGGTGCGGCAAGGCTTTGGATTACAGCTCCACCTGACTGCCCAGCTCCACCACGCGGTTGGGCGGAATCCGGAAGTAGGCGGTGGCGCTGCGGGCGTTGCGGCTCATCCAGGTGAAGAGGGCCTCGCGCCAGACGGCCATGCCGGGCTTCTTGGTGGGGATGAGCGTTTCGCGGCCCAGGAAGAAGCTGGTTCCCATGAGCTGGAACTGGAGGCCCTTCTCCCGGCAGCGCTTGAGGATGTCCGGGATGCTGGGGTTCTCCATGAAGCCGTAGCGGGCCACGACGCGCACGAAGCCCTGCTCCAGGGGCTCCACTTCCACGCGCTCCTGGGCCACCACGTGGGGGATCTCCTCCGAGATGATGGTGAGCAGCACCACCTGCTCATGAAGAACCTTGTTGTGCTTGAGGTTGTGCAGGAGCGCGGGCGGGGTGCCTTCCGGGTTGCCCGTCATGAAGATGGCGGTGCCGGGCACGCGCACGGGCGGGTGGTCCCCGAAGCTGCCCAACAGGTCCTTGAGGCCCAGGCTGGCCGCGCGCAGCTTGCCGGCGAGGATGTCCCGGCCGCGCTTCCAGGTGGTCATCAGCGTGAAGATGCAGACGGCGAGCAGCAGCGGGAACCAGCCGCCGTCCGCGATCTTCGCCGCGTTGGCGCCGAAGAAGGCCAGGTCCACCAGCATGAAGAGGCTGGCGATGGGCAGGGCCACGGAGCGGCGGACGCCCCAGCGCTCCCGGGCCACCACGTAGGCCAGCACGGTGGTGATGCCCATGGTCGTCGTCACCGCGATGCCGTACGCGGCCGCCAGCCGGCTGGAGGAGCCGAAGCCCAGCACCAGCGCGATGACGCCCACCAGCAGCGCCGCGTTGATGCCGGGCAGGTAGATCTGCCCCATCTCCTCCGCGGACGTGTGCACCACCTCCATGCGCGGGCAGTAGCCCAGCTGCATGGCCTGCCGGGTGGTGGAGAAGGAGCCGGAGATGAGGGCCTGCGACGCGATGACGGCCGCGGCGGTGGACAGGGCGACCAGCGGGTACAGGGCCCAGTCCGGGGCCAGGAGGAAGAAGGGGTTGCGGGCGGCCTCCGCGTGGCGCAGCAAGAGCGCGCCCTGGCCCAGGTAGTTGAGCACCAGCGACGGCAGCACCAGCAGGAACCAGGCCCGCCGGATGGGCCCCGCGCCGAAGTGGCCCATGTCCGCGTAGAGCGCCTCGCCGCCCGTCACCACCAGGATGACGGCGCCCAGCACCAGGAAGCCGTGCCACCCGTTGTCCATGAAGAACTGCACGCCGTGCACGGGCGACAACGACCAGAGCACCGCGGGGTTGTGCAGCAGCTCCTTCACGCCCAGCACCGCCAGCACCAGGAACCACACGGTCATCAGGGGACCGAACACCGTGCCGATGCCGCCCGTGCCCTTGCGCTGCACCATGAACAGCAGCAGCAGGATGACGAGCGAGATGGGAATCACGTACGGCTGGAAGACGGGGGTGGCCACGCTCAGGCCCTCCACCGCGCTCATCACGGAGATGGCCGGGGTGATGACGCCGTCGCCGTAGATGAGCGCCGCGCCGAAGAGGCCCAGGGTGATGAGCACGGGCCGCGCGCGGTGTGACTGGCCCCGGGGCCGGTGCATCGCCAGCGCCATCAGCGCGAGGATGCCGCCCTCGCCCCGGTTGTCCGCGCGCATCACGAAGATGATGTACTTCACCGACACGACGATGATGAGCGACCACACGATGAGCGACAGCACGCCCAGGACGTTGGCCGGCGTCGGCGTGACGCCGTGCGCTCCGGTGAAGCATTCGCGCAGCGCGTAGAGCGGACTGGTTCCAATGTCTCCGTAGACGATGCCTAGCGCGCTCAGGGCGAGCATCGCGATGCGTTTGGGAGATTCCGGCCCCTCCGAAGGGGCGGCCGGTGATTCCGAGGGTGCGTTCACGGCCCCCGCTTTAGCCGAACCCGTGCCCGGAGCAACCGGCGCCTTGCCGCTCCTTTGGTTTCCAACCGCCACAGGTGTTCCCATGTGCGCGCTTGAGCGCCCTGCCCTCGGGGGTGCCGGGCCGCGGAACGAGGCAGGTGCCCGCCACCAACGCTTCCGGTGGGTGGGTGTCGAGCATCCGCAGAAGTCAGGGATGGCGGGACCTGGGACGCAGAGCGCCGCGAGCGGGGGCATGCTCCCATGGCGGGTGCAACGGGGGGACGTGGCATGACGATGGTCGCAACCAGACTGGGGGAGGCGCGGCAGTACGGGGCGCGGCTTCCGGAGATTGAAGAGCGGCTGGCGCTGCTGGCGGAGGCCTCGCGGGTGCTGGCGGACGCGTCGCTGGAGCCCCCGGCGGTGATGGAGCGGCTGTGCGGGTTGGTGGTGCCCTTGTTGGGCTCCGCGTGCGCGCTGCGGCTGTTGTCGGAGGACGGGTTGTGGCTGCGCACGGTGGCGTCGGCGGCGGCGGTGCCGGAGGCGCGCGTGCGGCTGCAGGCGCTGTTCTCCCAGCGGGTGCGCGCGGACGAAGGCGTGGCGGCGGAGGTGCTGGACACGGGCGTGGCGCAGGGGGTGGAGGCGGTGCTGGTGCTGCCGCTGCGGGCCCGGGGGCGCGCGCTGGGGACGCTGACGGTGTGGCGGGAGGCGCCGGAGCCGGCGTCTTTCGATTCAGCGGAGCAGTTGCTGCTCCAGGAGCTGGCGGACCGGGCGGCGCTGGCGCTGGACGTGGCGCGGGCGTACGCGTCCGAGCGGCTGGCGCGGCAGGCGGCGGAGGTGGCGGCGGGAAGGCTCGCGCGGCTGCAGCACGTCACCGCGGAGCTGTCGGAGGCGCTCACCGCGGCGCGCGTGGCGGAGGTGGTGCTGGAGCAGGGATTGGCGGTGGCGGACGCGAAGGCCGGGGCGCTGTGGGGCGTGGCGCCGGACGCGACGAGCGCCTCGCTGCTGCGCTGCGCGGGCTGCACGCCGGACGCGGCGGAGCGGCTGAAGCGGATGCCCCTGGAGGGGGACTCGCCGGTGGCGCGGGTGCTGCGCGAGTCGCGGCCGGTGTGGCTGCCGGCGGAGGACGCGCTGTCGGGGTCGGAGCGGCCAGCGACCTCGTCCGCGTGTCTGCCGCTGGTGGCGGACGGGCGGGTGCTGGGGGCGCTGGTGTTCACCTTCGGCCTGCCGCACGGGTTCGACGACGACGAGCGGGCCTTCCTCCAGCTGGTGGCGCACCACGCGGCGCAGGCGCTGGCGCGGGCGCGGCTGTTGGAGCGCGAGCAGCGGGCGCGGGCGGCGCTTCGCGAAGCGCACGGGACGCTGGAGGCCATCATCCAGGCGAGCCCCACGGCCATCATGCTGCTGGACCCGGACGGCACGGTGCGGCTGTGGAATCCGGCCGCGGAGCGGATGCTGGGGTGGACGGCGGAGGAGGTGCTGGGGAAGGTGTTGCCTGCGGTGCCGCCGGAGCACTGGGAGGCGTTCCGCCAGGGCCTGGAGCGCGCCACGCGGGGCACGGTGCTGGATGGCGCACCGCTGGCGGCGCGGAGGCGCGACGGTGGCGCGGTGCAGGTGGCCATGTGGACGGGGCGCGTGCACCCGGCGAGCGGCCCGCCGCAGTGCCTGAGCGTGATGGTGGACATCACCGAGCGCCAGCGCGGCGAGGCGGCGCAGCGCTTCCTCGCGGAGGCCGGCGGGGTGCTGGCGGGGAGCCTGGAGGAGGAGGAGACGCTGGAGCGCGTGGCGCACCTGGCGGTGCCGCAGTACGCGGAGGCCTGCGGCGTGTTCCTGGAAGACGAATCCGGCGGCGTGCGCTGCGTGGCCACGGCGGGCGTCGAGGACGGAGAGGTGCCGCCCCCGGGGCTCGCGGTGGTGGCGCGGGTCGTCCAGTCCGGGAGGCCGGAGTCGCGCTCGGGGCTGTCGGAGGGGGACCCGTCGTACGCGCGGGCGGGCGGGACGTGCGCGTACCTGTGCGTGCCGCTGCGGGTGCGCGGGCACACGCTGGGGGCGCTGACGTTCGTCACGTCGAAGGGGGCGTACGACGCGCACGACCTGGCGCTCGCGCAGGAGCTGGCACGGCGGGCGGCGCTGGCGCTGGACAACGCGAGCCTCTACCGGGACGCGCGCCAGGCCATCCGCCTGCGCGAGGAGTTCCTGTCCATCGCGAGCCATGAGTTGAAGACGCCCATCAGCGCGCTGCAGCTCCAGGTGCAGAGCCTGCTGGCGGGACTGAATCGGTCGGGAGCGGCCTTCGACCCGGAGCGGCTCAAGCGCGGGCTGGAGCGGGTGGACCGGCAGGTGAAGCGGCAGACGCTGCTGGTGAACGACCTGCTGGACGTGTCTCGCTTGAGCGCGGGGAAGCTGGAGCTGGTGCTGGAGCCCCTGGAGCTGGGGGCGCTGGTGCGCGAGGTGGCCGAGCGCTTCGAGCAGGAGTACGCGCGCTCGGGCACTCCGCTGGAGCTGTCGCTGGCGCCGGAGGTGCTGGGGCAGTGGGACCGGCTGCGGTTGGATCAGGTCTTCACCAACCTGTTCTCCAACGCGCTGAAGTACGGGCGGGGCAACCCGGTGCACGTGTCGCTGGAGGCGGAGGACGACCGGGCCCGGCTGCGGGTGAAGGATGGCGGCATCGGCATCGCGAAGGAGCACCTGCCGCGCCTGTTCCACCGCTTCGAGCGCGCGGTGTCCGAGCGCAACTACGGCGGCTTCGGGCTGGGGTTGTGGATCGCCCGCCAGATCGTGGAGGCGATGGGCGGCCACATTGAGGTTGAGAGCGTCCTGGGCGAGGGCTCCACGTTCATCGTGGAGCTGCCGCGAGGCTAGCGATGGAAGGCGGGGAGGCCTTCCGCGATGAAGCCGCAGCCGCGCTGGGACTCGCGGCGGTGGAGGACGTGGCAGCGCTCGGGGGTGGAGCAGTCGGTGTCGTGGGTGCAGGGCTGGAAGCAGTAGCCGCTGACCTCATCGCAGGTGAGGCCCAGGCCGCATGGAGTCTTGTCATCACAGCGGGTGCGGCACTCGAAGGCCTCGGTTTCGAGGGTGGGCTCGGCGAAGCCGCGCAGGCAGTCCTGGTTCGCGGCGCAGGGCGAGGCGTCCAGGCAGGCGGGGCCCACGAAGGGGCGGCAGATGGGCACTTCGCCCGGGTAGTCCGTCTCGCAGCGTTCGCCCTGCGGACAGGCGCGGTCGCGGCAACTGGGGACGCAGGCGCCGCGGACGCGGTAGGGATTGGGGGCGCACTCGGTGCCGGTGGCGCAGGCGTTTGCGTCGTGAACGTCGCACGGTGGGCCGCAGAACTCATGGACGCAGAGGAGCCCCGGAGCGCAGCGGCCCTCCAGCTCACGTGAGTACCCGGTGCAGCGCTCTCCCGCGCGCAGCTTTCCCCGCGGCACGCAGCGCCGGAGGACCTGGCCCGAGGCGGAGGTGTCCACGGGGTGGCAGGTGTCGGACGGGGTGCAGTCCGACGCGTCGTCGCAGAAGCGGTGCAGGGGCTGGCAGTGGCGAAAGCCGAAGTCCGGGTGATGCGCGCACACGGTGTCGGCGGGGCACGCGTCGTCCGAGTCGCAGCGGTCCTCGCAGGTGAGGGAGCCCTGGGTATCCGCGTGGCAGTTGGAAGGGACGTTCGACAGGCGGATGCCGGTGCTCAGCACGACGACGTCAGGAGGTTCGCTCCCTTCGCTGTCCGGGTCGTCGCTGGATTCGAGGTGCAGGCGGACGGGCTCGTCCGACAGGTCCGCCTGCGCGGTGAGGTCCGGTCCGGGCCACGCGAGCCACACGCCCGTGCCCACGGCGGTCACGAGCGCGGTGAAGGCGATGAGGAGGCAGAGCTTGCGTGGAGTCACAGGTCGAGCACCTGCTGCATCCAGCGCTGGCTTTCCTCGTCCCGGGTCACGAGTCCGTCGAAGCGGCCCGCGCGCATCATCTCCACGAGGGCCGTGTCCTGTGCGACACGTTCGGGTTCGAAGCGCGGGAAGTCCATGTCATCCCATGCGTCCGGAGAGGGCGTTGTCCCCATCGCTACGCTTTCGATGCTCCGGGCATAGGCATCGAAGAAACGGTCGAGATTCGATGCGACCGGGAGGACTTCCTTCTCGATGTGGTCATCGATGAAGACCACGGGTTGCAGGCCCAGCGAGTCCGCCAGCCCGGGCACGAGCGCGAACCGATACGCCAGGCTGGGGACTTGACCAAACACGAGACACGAAGGGAAAGGAGCCGCTCCCTGCTCCCGGAGCGTCCTGTTGATGGCCACCACTCCGTGCGCTCCTTCCGGGGCGTAGAGGACAAGCTCGGCCAGCCGCGCGTCCCCTACCCGCCTGAAGACGGCTGCGAGCAGGGGATCCAGGGGCTGCCCCGGGAACAGCTCCCGGCCCGTCGAGTCTTCCGTGGAGGCAATCCCCAGCCGCAACGGCAGCCGCTGTTCGCGGCACCGTGCCATCAGACGCTCAAGCCCCTTGAGTGAGGACTCCATCCACGCTCCCTTCACCGCTCCAGCAGCCCCTTCACCGCACGGAGCGCATTCTGCTCCGCGGTCGCGAGCGCGGAAGCGGATTCCGCTGGAACGTGGACGCGATGGAACCACGAACCATATTGCTGATCGATCACCCGGGAGAGCGCTTCCACCTGTCTGTTGTCCAGTCGCTGCGCTTGCTGCCCCACGGACTCCCAGACCCTGTTGATGCTCCGGTGCACCGTGCGCTCGACGGCGACCAGGTTCGTGCCCTGGTTGATGTCCATGCGCGGGAACAGGCGCGCATACTCCAGGGGGATGCGGTGGTGGATTTCATATTCCTCCATCCTCAACGGTCCCAGCTCCCGGGCGAGCCGGGGGTTCACGGTTTCGAAGTACTCACGCCGCGCCCATTGCCGGAGCCGCTTCTTCGCCTGCCGGTCGAGTGGCTCATGCAGGGCCTTCTCCGCCCGAGCCAGGATGTGCCGCAGCTCGGCCTGCTCCCCGGCCTTGAGCGCCACCAACCCCTCCGCCTCCACCTTCATCCAGATGCGCTGGAGGGCTTCGCGCTCGGCGGGCGGCGTGCGGATCAACACCGTGCGGAACCACTGTGCAGCCTTCGCCCCGCCCCTGCCCAGCACCGAGACCACCGTGGGCGCGACGGCCTCCATCGCCCCGAGCGCGCCCTTCGCGATGAAGCCTCCCACGTACCAGTACGCGAGCTGCTCGAAGGACCACACTCCCGCGAGGCGCGCACTGTCCTTCACCTCCTCACGCCAGTGCCGGAGGATGTCCTCCTGCATCGCCCGGTACTCCCTGGCGATGTCCTGCATCTCCTCCGGAGGCGCGGCGGGCTCGAGCGTCGTCGCGGCCACCACCCTCCAGCGTGGCTCGGCTTCACCGCGCACGTGCCTTCCCTCCAGCTCCACTTCGACGCTGCGGCTTCCCACCGCGTTCGCGAAGGGCAACAGCGCCTGCACCACCGGCATGCGCAGGTCCGCGCTGCCGGGCGCGGTCCTCCGGCTCGAACCCTCCTGGACCTCGAAGACGCCCAGCTCCACCGCTGGATGCAATCGCAGTCCTTCGAACTGGAGCCTTGCCCTCTCATGCACCCGGCCCTCCCAGGGCACGCGAGACGCGGGCAGCAGCTGCCGGGCCACCGTCAGCACATCCGACACCAGGGGCCCGGATGCTCCCGGTAGGGACTCGGGCACCGTTCGCGAATGGACCGAGACCGGCCCGCGGACCGTCTCCAGGTCGAAGCGCCAGCGCTCCAACCCGCGCTCCAGCGTGAAGCGCAGGCGTCGCGGCTTCACGCCCACCAGCGTGGACAGGCTCCGCGTCAGCTCGCGGGAGAACCCGCTCCACTCCACGGTCGCACCGGCGCCCTGCCCCGTCGCCGTGCGCCGGAAGGACAACAGCGTCAGCGCACCGCCGTGCACCTGGTAGTCGAAGGTCCACGCCTCGCCCGGAGCTCCGCGCGCACCCGCGACCTCCCAGAGCTCACGCACCACCCGGGCCGCTTCCGCCTGCCGGGCGCGCTCATCGCCCACGGGCGAAGCGCGCTCCAACGCTCCCTCTCGCGTGAATCCGAGGCCCGCGCGTTCGGCCGGGGTGTCGTCACCCGTCGCCTCTTCGAACGACTCCCGCTCGAAGGACCCATCGCTCGCGCACGCGGCCAGCGCGAACACCCACAGGAGCCCCAGCACCGTCAGCACCCGGTGCCAGGACGCCTCTCCACGGGAATCGGGACGCGTCATCGCGTCCCGAGCCTACGGTGAAACTACAGCGCCAGGAGCAGCAGCGACGCCTGCTCCGCGGGCGAGGCCGCGAGGAAGGCGTCCGGCAGCGTGATGACCGTGGGCGGCATGAACGAGCGGTCGCAGCTGCGCTTTCCCTCGTAGGTGCGGCCCTCCTCCTTCGCCTTCAGCCGGTACGTGCAGTCGCGCACGTACACCGTCAGCTCCTGCGGCGACAGCGTCAGGTTGACGGGGCGCCCGTAGAAGCCGCCCTTCGCCTTCACCGCGTCGCCTTCCTTCTTCACCTCCAGGTTCACCACCGAGGTCCCGATGTTGCCCTTCACCTTCTCGTCCTCCAGCTTCAGCGTCACCGGGGCGTCCGCCACGCGGCCTCGCAGCTCGCCTGGAAGACGGGACACCTGGAACTCGGGCCCCGTGACGTTGTCCGGCGTCATCCGCAGGTTGAACTGCGTCCGCGCGACGCTGAAGGCGATCTGGTCCTGCTCCGAGGACGCCCACGCTCCGCCCATCCCCGCGAGTACCGCCAACATCCCCACACCCCGACGCAATGACTGGCTGTTGCGCTTCATGGATAGGACTCCCCTCGCTGACATGGACAATGTGTAACGTCCCCGGGGCGGCGACATATCGGCCGCGCCCGGGTTCCTCCGAAGTGGGGGCTACTTTCCGCCCGCTGCCCCGCTCCCCTGCCCTGCCGCCGGGCCCTGCAGGTGCTTCTCGAAGAACATCAGCGCCGTCGTCTGGGCCATGTCCCGGTTGGTCTTCTTCTGGAACCCGTGCCCCTCGTCCGTGGCCAGCAGGTACCAGACGTCCGAGCCCTTCTTGCGCACCGCCTGGACGATCTGCTCCGCCTCCGACTGCGGCACGCGAGGGTCGTTGGCCCCCTGCTGCACGAAGAGCGCCGCGCGAATCTTGTCCACCGACCCCAGCGGCGAGATGCGCTCCTGCACCTTGCGCACCGCCGGGTCGCGCTCGTCGCCGTACTCCGCGCGCCGCAAGTCCCGCCGGTATGCCTGCGTGTTCTGCAGGAACGACGGCAGCGACGAGATGCCCACCACGTCCACCGCCGCCTTGATGCGGTCCGGGAAGAACGCCGCCGTCGCCAGCGTCATGTAGCCGCCGTAGGAGCCGCCGTAGATGCCCACCCGCGCCGCGTCCAGCTCCGGCCGGGAGGCGACGAAGTCCAGCGTGGCCCCGATGTCCGCCAGGCTCGCCTCGCGCTTCACGCCGTCATCCATGGCGCGGTACGCCTTGCCGTACCCTTCCGAGCCGCGCACGTTGGGCAAGAGCACCGCCATGCCCAGCTCCGTGACCATCAGCTGCGTCTGCGCGCTGAAGATGGGCTGGCTCTGTCCCTCCGGGCCGCCGTGGAACATCACCACCACCGGCACCTTCCCCTTCGCGTTCTTCGGCAGGTACAGGAACGCCGGCACCTTCACGCCGTCCGTGGACGGGTAGCGCACCAGCTCCGGCTCCACGAACGTCTCCGGATCCAACCCGCCCACCTCCGAGCGCGTCCAGCGCGTGGTCTTCTTCGTGCCCAGGTCCACCGTGAAGATGTCCAGCGGCACGCGCGCCGACGTCAGCGAGAACGCCACGCGGTCCGACCGTTTGGCCGGGAAGCGGACCTGCGAAATCACCCCGCGCGGCGTCTCCACCGGCGACAGCGCCTGCGTGCGCGTGTCCAGCAGGTACAGCCGGCCGAAGCCCTCCTCGTTGATGGCCACCGCCAGCTTGCGCCCGTCCGGAGACAGCTCCAGGTCCTGCACGTTCCAGCGCACCGACTTCGTCAGCGACGGCGGCGCGGCCGGAGGCGCGCCCGTGAGCGGCAGCCGGTACACCTCCGCGAAGTCGCTGTAGCGGTCCGTGGCCACGTACACGCCCTGCCCGTCGTGCGTGAAGACGGCGGCGTCCACGCTGCCCTTGCCCTCCTTGGGCGTGAGCTGCGTGCGCGTGTTCGTCTTCACGTCCACCACGCTCAGGTCCGCGTCGTCCGCCGCGCGGAACTGGCGCACCAGCAGCTTGGAGCCGTCCTGGGAGAACTCGAGCGGCGCCCAGCTGCCCTCCACCTCCGTCACCCGCTTCGCCTGCTTGGGGTCCGCCGTGGGCGCCACGTACACGTCGGTGTCCTTGCCGTTGCGCCCCGTGCCCGCGTACGCGAGCCAGCGCCCGTCCTTCGACACCACCAGCTCTTCATGCCGGCTCTTGCCGTCCGTCAGCAACTCCGAGCGGCCCGTGCGCCGGTCCAGCTTGAGCACCTGGTAGAACTCTCCGCCGCCCGTGTCCTGCAGGTAGAAGATGATCTGCGGGTTGCCCGGCAGGAAGCGCGCCCGGTTGATGGGCTCCTTCGTGAAGGTGAGCTGCGTGCGCGAGCCCAGCGGCATCTCCACCAGGTGCAGCTGGTTGACGTCCGCGAAGCGCGTGGAGATGAGCACCTGCTGGCCATCCCCGCTCACGTCCAGGAGCTGCGCGGAGCGGGACTCCAGGTACTGCTGCACACGCTGGGAGAGCGCGGGCGGCACCGGCGGCACGCCGCTCACCCACAGGTTGGGCAGGCCGGGCAGCGGGGCGATGCCAGGGACGGCGGACGGTGCCTTCGCGGCGGCGGCCGGCGCGGGGGGCGTCTTCGACGACGCCGGCGCGGGCGTCTGCGCCGTGAGCAGGGACACGATGAGCGGAAGGGACGCGAGGTTCATGGTGCCGCCGACCCTACCAGCGCCGTCGTGTTCCCCGGCATCCACGCGCGCCATTCCTTTCTCCTCGCGCGATGATGCGTTTTGAACAGGGGATGGCCCAGGCCAGGTGATGCACCGCGGCGGCCGGGCGACCGTGACGGCGTGGACGGTGATCGCACTCCGCGTCTCCACGAAAGCCCCCGCGACCGTGATGCCCGGGACTTGCGACGTGCGCCGGTGCACAACGTCGCGGGCGGACAGTGGCCCTTGCGTGGGGGTTCGCCCGCGTGGGGGGGATGCCCACCCTTACCCCTGTCGACATCGGTGCCGAGCCGCGTCCGCGGCCCGCCGAGGAGGGGGACTTCGACATGGCCTGGATGCGGGGGAAGACACTGCTCGTCGTCGCGCTCACGTCGCTGGGGGTGTTCGCGCCCGCGTGCGGAGGCGGCTCGGCGGAGGACTCCGACGCGCCGCCCACCCAGGACGGGCCGGTGCTCGTCCCGCCCACCCAGGCGCAGCTGCGCATCGTGCAGGCCGCGCCGGGCGCTCCCGCGATGGACGTGTACCTCGCCGGTGACCCCACGCCCGTGGCCCGGGCCGTGGCCTATGGCGCCACCACGCCCTACCTCACGCGCGACGCGGGCGCCGCCACCGTGGAGCTGCGGCCCACGGGTTCGGCGGCGAGCTCCACGCCTGTCGTGTCCCAGCCGGTGGGCATGGAGGCCGGGACGCGCTGGACGGTGGTGGCCGCGGGGGCCCTCGGCGCCTCGGACTCCGGCGCGGCGATGCGCACGATGCTCCTGCGTGACAACACCGTGCCCGCCGACGGAGGCCAGACGCGCGTGCGCATCGTCAACGCCGGCACGGACGCGCCGACGGTGGACGTGGACCTGGGCAATGACGGCTCGGTGGAGGTGGGGGCGCTCGCGCGCTTCAAGGACTCTGGAGAAGCGGCGCTGGTGCTTCCCTCCGGCGCCGCGTTCCAGGTGGGCCTCCGCACGGGTGGCCAGGCCCTGACGTCCTTCACCGTGCCCGCGCCCGGCTCCGGCACCGACACGCTCATCGTCGCCACCGGCCTCATGTCCGCCCCCGCGCGCGCGGGTGACGGCTTCTCGCTGCTCACCGCGGGCCGGGACGGCACGCTGGCCATCCTCCGGCAGAACCCCACGGTGTACGTGCTGCACGCGTCGCCGGACGCGCCCGCGCTGGACCTCTTCGACAGGGACAACGAGCTGACCGGGGGCCTCGCGTACGGCGCGCTGTCCTCGCCGCTCCAGGTGCCGCCGGGCGCGTACACGCTGGACTTCTTCGCCGCCGCGTCCGGGACGGAGCGTCCCACGAGCGCGCCGGTGGTGACGGCGACGACGCCCACGCTCGTCCCGGGCGAGCGCTACCTGATGGTCGCCGCGGGCTACCTCGTGCCGCCCCGGCCGGCCGCGTCTCCCTTCACGCTGCTGCCCCTCACGGACCGCTTCGCGAGCGACCCGTCCAACCTGCGCCTGCGCTGGGTGCACGCGGCCGCGGACACGCCCGCCGTGGACGTCGGCCCGCTGGGCTCGGAGCGCCGCGTGCTGCCGGACGCGCCCTTCCTCGATGTGCCCTTCGCCTCCGCCACCGCGCAGGACGGCCTGCCGCTGCCCTCCGGTGGCACCGTCACGCTGGGCGTGGTGCCGTCCAACGACGCCAACCGCGCGCCGCGCACGAGCTTCTCCGTGACGCCCCAGCCGGACACGCGCGTCTTCGCCGTCGCCACCGACACGCCCGGCGCCGCGCCCGGCAGCTGGGACCTCCAGCTATTGTGGGTGGACACCACCCGCACGCCGTGGACCGTGAGCACGCGGGCGCATGGGCCCTGACGTCAGAAGGCCCAGCCCACGTTGAGCACGATGCGCTGGGTGAGGTTCCACGTATTCTGGTGGACCGGCACCTCGACCACTCCCCCCTGCTCGGTCGGGCGCACGGAGACATAGGAGCGCGCTTCGCGGCGGGCCCCCAGCCCCACGCCGCCCTGCACCGTGAAGCCGGGCTCCAGAACCACGCTGTATCCCACGACCGCCGCTCCCCCCACGGTCCAGAAGTCCGTACGGTTGTTGTCGTATGGCCCCGCATCCTCGGGAAGCCTCACGGTCGAGCCGGAGATGAGCCCCAAGCCCACCTCCAGGCGCGGTGACAGCCACAGCCCCTGGGGCGCCTGTCCCGTCAGGTAGAAGCGCACCGATGGCGCCAGGCCGAACTGGTGGTACTTCTGGTCGAAGCCTTCCAACCCGTAGGGCTGGAGCTCCTCGAACCGCGACCGCTGCTGGGAGAAGGACGCGAACACGCCCAGCCCCACGGAGAAGCGCTCCCCCATCACGCGCTCCCCTTCGAGCGACACCTCGGAGATTTGATTCTGGATGGGAACGGACACCGTCACCACGTTGCGCCGCTCCACCGGGAACGACCCCGTGGTGACGCCCTGCTCCGCGAACGCCACCGCCGACACGAACATCAGCGACACACCCAGCTTCCACTGCGTCGAGACCATGTGATGAACCCCCGTCATGAAGCCGGACCCCCAAGGTCCGCCATGCTGGGGGACGCCCATCGCAATCGATGTGCCACCCTGCTCGCAGAGGGAGCGGCACAACGGTGACGTCTGACATCGTGACAACGTGTCCCCGCTGCGCGGAGACACGCGTGTCACCGTGTCATGTCATCGCGTCACGGAGGCGTGAGCTTCGCCTGGGCCTGCTCACGGCGCAGTTGGAGCACGCGCACGTCCGGATCCACGAGCAGCCGCTCCGGTTCGAACTCCGAGCGCAGCGTCACCTGCACCGCCTCGCCCGCGCCGGGCTCCACGCGCGTCACGGCCCCCGCGGCACCCAGGGGCGTGTTGGACTCCCCGGCCTTCGTCACCGTCACCTCCACTGGCATGCGGCCCGCGCCCACGTTCGTCACCGTCGCCGTGGTCACCCACTGGCCGCCGGACTTCGTCACGCGCGCGTCGCTGACGCGGTACTCGGGCACCACGACCTCGAAGAAGGCCTGCCGGGTGAACCTGTCGAATGCTTCGGGAGACGGCGCGAACGGGCGCATCACCGCGATGAAGTCCTGCAGCACCGGATGGTCGGCGTTGTTCATGTATTGCTTCAGGAAGGCCTGGAGCCCCGCGTGCATCGCGTCGCGGCCCATCAGGTCCTCCAGCATCCAGAACGTCCAGCCGCCCTTCTCGTAGAGGACCACCGTGTCGCCGTCGCGCGAGCCGTCCAGCTTCACCAGCGGCTGCTCCGCGTCCACGCGCCGGTCCTTGCCGTAGCGCTCCTCCATGCGCTTCGCGGTCTGCCGGCGCGCCTCCTGCCCGTCGAGTTGCTCGATGAGCTTCAGCGATGAGTAGTGCGACATGCCCTCTGACAGCACGTTGCCGCCGGGCCCCTTGCCGGGGATGAGCAGGTCGCCCCACCACTGATGCGCGGCCTCGTGCGCGGTGACGAGCAGCACCGCGTTCGACTCCGGCGTCGTCCGCGTGAGGAACCCGATGGACTCCGAGAACGTGATGTTCGTGGGGAAGCCCTGCGCGTAGTTGTCCAGGCCGGCGAACTCGGACAGCTTCAGCTCCGCCCATGGGAACGGGTGGAACCACTCCGAGTAGTACCGGCGCGCGGCCTCCAGCCCCCGCATCATCTCCGGCACGTTGTAGCCGTGCGCGGGGGAGTGGAACACCACCGAGCCCGCGCCGTCCACGCGGGTCCACCTCCCCGCGATGACGTTGAAGAAGCTCACCGGGTGGTCGCTCCGCCACACGGTGGTGCGCCGGCCGTCCTTCACCGTGTCGCTTTCGCGCACGCCCACGGAGTTGAGCGTGTAGGCCTCCGGGCCGCTCACGCGGATCCGGAACGGGAACGGCATGTTGCTGCCCCAGGCGGCCTCCGTGGGCCCTTCGTAGAAGTCGTCCGCGTACACGCGCGGCTCGTAGCGGTTCTCCTTCGGGTCGATGCCGCGCTCCTCCTCGTAGCCCACCACCGGCGCGAACGTGGGCGTCTCGCTGGTGAGCACCACGCCGGACGGGAGGATGAACTCCCTGAACGCGCCGCCCTCGCGGGACACGCCATCCGGCACGTGGCCCGCATACTGGAAGCCCACTGTCACCTTCGCTCCGGGCGGCAGCGGCGGGGACGGCGTGAAGACATACAGCCCGGCGCGGTCCTCCGGCGTCACGTCCTGGCCGTCCAGCGTCCAGCGCACGTCCGTCCAGCCATCGCCGCCGCTCAAGGCGAAGCGAGGCAGCGCCACGGTGTGCCGGTTCAGCAGCGTGTACGTGCCCTTCATGCGGAAGGCGCTCGACTCCGGCTCCAGGTCCACGTCCAGGTCCACGTCCGCCAGCATGGGCTGCGGCGCGTCCTTCCACGTCGCCAGGTTCTTCTGCCAGTACTCCTTCGCGCGCTTCTTCGCCGCCGCGCCCTGGTGGCCCTGCCCCACGAGGATGCCCAGCCACACCAGCGCCACCACCGGCACCGCCAGGTACGGCGCCAGCCGCCACAGCCCGCGCGCGAGGCCCGAAGGCTTCAATCCCTCCAGCGTCGTCACCGAGTCGCGGACGCGGCGGCCGTCCAGGCGCACCGCCAGCGCGGTGAAGAAGACGGCCGCGCCCAGCGCTGCCACGCGGTTGAGCACCAGCGCGGCGCGATCCACCTGGAAGGCGCCCAGGTCGGTCCACCGCACTGCGTCCCACAACGGCCAGTTCGTCACCCAGGTGAGGTCGCCGCGCACGGCGAGGTAGCCGGTGAGGCCCAGCGCGGACAGGGCCAGCGCGTAGGTGCCGAAGCGGCCTCCCGTCACCGCGCGCGCGGCCAGGATGAAGCCCGTCCACAGGAGGAAGGTGGGGAACAGCAACAGCCCCCACACGAGCACGTACGGCGTCAGCGACAGCGGCACATTGCCCTGCGACACCTGCACCAGCGTGCCCGCGAGCGCCATGGCCGCGAGCAGCGCCACCGCGACGAGGCTGTTCGCCAGCGCCTTGCCCAGCAGCACCGACAGCGTGCGCACCGGGGTCGCGTCGTGGATGGGCGCGAAGCCGGAGGCCTGCTCACGCTCCAGCGACTCCACCACGTAGAACATCAACAACAGACACACGAGCACCGACGCCTGCCCCATGGTGCGCACCGCGAAGCGGCCGGGCACCAGCAGCAGGCTCGTGTCGAAGGGACCTATCGCCGTGGCGCCCTGCGACACCACGTGCAACATCAGGAGCGGCAGGAACAGGTAGAGCCCCGGCTGAGACAACAGGCCCCGCCCCTCCGCGCGCGTCACGGTCCACAGCCCCGTCCAGAAGCCCGGCGGACGGACAACCATGCGCAGCGCGGACAGCGGTGCCTCCGCGTGCGACAGCGCCACCTGCGTGGGCGGCGCGTCGATGACCACACCCTTGCGAGGGGTCTTCGTGCGCACCTCGCCCCGGAGCGCACGGCGGAAGTGGCGTTCGCTCCAGGCCACCGCGCCCAGGCCCAGGGCCATGAGCACGAAGCGGCTGGTGACGAAGAGGGCGTCCAGCCCCACGGGCTGCGTGTTGTAGAAGTCCACGCCCCGGTCCACCTTGATCCACGTCTCCGTGAGCCACCGGAAGCCGCCGGGGTCCAGCGCCATCAGGAACCGGTTCACGCGCGGGTCCAGCCAGCCGGGGGACCAATCCCAGAGGAAGAACGCGCTGAGGAAGAACAGCCCCACCGGCAGGAAGTACACCGGCACCGCGCGGCGCGTGCGCTCGCCCGTGGCGAAGGCCGCGCCCGCCATGAAGACGATGAGCGGCAGGCCGAACCACACCGCGCCGCCCACGTAGTTCCCGAACGCGAAGGGCCCGCGGAACTCCGCGTCCGCGCCCGCCGGCACGACGTGGTGGAAGAAGACGAGCAGCCCCATCATCCACCCGAGCGCCAGCACGTACGCGCCCAGCACGCCCGCGAACTTGCCCCACACGTACTCCGAGGGCGTCAGCGGCGTGGTGTGCAACAGCGACTGCACGCGGGCCTCGTCGTCGGAGATGACGGACATGCCCGCGCCCACGGACACGAAGAAGGTGAACAGCAAGAAGGAGAGCAGCAGCACCGTCTGGGCGACGGCGAAGGCGCTGGTGATCCACGCCTTCTTGCCGCCCACCTCCGTGCTGCCCGCGGCGATGGTGACGTTGCCGGAGGACACGCCCCACACCAGCAACACCAGCAGCACGAGCAGCACCCAGAACAAGGGGCGCCGTGTCTGGTGCCGCCACTCGGTGCGCGCCACGCGCCAGAGCCGGGCCGCGTTCACGCGCCCACCGCCGGGCCGGATGCGGACACCGGCGCCGGGGCCTTGGGCTCGGGCGCGTCCTTCATCAGGAGGAGGTAGGCGTCCTCCAGCGTGGGCGGCGTGCGCTCGAAGCCGGGGGGCACGGGCGTGCCCGAGGTGGCGTGGATGCGCACGCGGTTCTTGCCCTCGAAGAGCACGGCCTGGGTGACGCGGTGGGCCTGCTGGAAGGCGGCCATGTCGGCCGGGGGGACGGTGCCCTCGAAGAGGGTGTCTTGGAGGGCGGCCTTCGCCTCGGTGGGGCTGGTGATGGCCATCACGCGGCCGTGGCGGATGACGGCGAAGCGAGGACAGAGCATGGCCACGTCCTCCACGATGTGCGTGGACAGGAGCACCGTGCGCTCGTGGGCCACCTCCGCGAGCAGCCGGTAGAAGCGCTGGCGCTCCTCCGGGTCCAGGCCCGCGGTGGGTTCATCCACGATGAGGAGCTTCGGGTCGCCGGCCAGGGCCTGCGCGATGCCCAGCCGCTGCCGCATGCCGCCGGAGTACTCCTTCACCTTCCGCTTCGCCGCGAACGTGAGGTTCACGCGCTCCAGCAGCTGGGCGCACAGGGCCTTCAGCCCTTGCGGCGCGGTGACGCCCTTGAGCTCCAGCAGGTAGCGCAGCATGTCCTGCCCGGAGAGGTACGGGTAGAAACCGAACTCCTGCGGCAGGTAGCCCAGGTGCGGGCGCAGCGCCTCCGGGTGGCGCACGAGGTCCAGGCCGTCGAGCGTCACCTCGCCGGAGGTCGGCTCCAGCAGGCCAGAGAGGATTTTCATCAGCGTGGACTTGCCCGCGCCGTTGGGCCCGAGCAGCCCGAACATCCCCTTGGGGACGTCCAGGTCCACGCCACGAAGGGCCGTCACCGGGCCCGGATACACTTTCACCAGGTTGCGCAGGCTGAGCATGTGGCCCGTTCTACGCCGAAGCTCGGGGTTCCATTTCCAGCTTCGAGCACGAAAGGGCGCACCGCGCGTCCACGAATGCCCTCGCGCGGTGTGCTAGACAGCCAGGGCATGAACCTTCGACCTGTCTGCTTTTCCCTCGTGGTGGGCGCCTTCGCCATCCTGGGCTGCTCGGGTCCAACCTATCTTCACGGCAAGGCCCTGGAGCAGAACGAGTACCGGGGCTACGGCGAGTACCTGCCCGAGCGCGACCGCGAGGTGCTGGCCCAGGCGGCGGCGGTGAAGGACGCGGCGTCGGTCATCTTCCTGCAGGAGACGTTGCCGGAGGGCATCGAGATGACCTCCCACATGCTCCAGGTGAAGGACGGGTATTCGCACCAGTTGCTGGGCAAGCTGGCCTTCAGCCGGGGGCGGGTGGACTCCAAGCAGGACCTCATCGCGCACGTGAGGAAGGTGGCGCTGGCGGCGGGGGGCGATGCGGCCGTCGGCCTCTTCCTGCTCACGCCGGCCAACGACTACACCCAGGCGCAGGCGGTGGAGGCGGTCATCCTCAAGCTGGACCCGCGCGTGCGCGCGAAGCTGCGTCCGGACGAAGCGACGGTGAAAGGCTCGTCGGTTTCCCCCGGCATTGAACTGCTCTGAGCAGGTCGCCTGGAGCGAGGGAACCCGAGGCGGGCTGTCCCAGGGAATGCGCAATGGACCGCCAGAGACGAGCCACCCACCGTCTCAGGCGGCCGTGAATCCCGCCCCCCTCCTCAAGCTCCGCCACACCTGTTTGTCCATGGGCGCGAGTGGGTGATGGTTCGGATTGAAGGCCGCCATCCGGAGGCGAAGCGTCCCAACTTGTCCGACAGTCGGGCAGGTCGCCCAAGGCCACTCCCGGCAAGTTCGTCCCGATGTCGGGCTCCACGGGAGGGGCCTCCTCAGGGAAGCAGGGAGCAATCCCAAGCACTTGGAGGTCCCCAGCGGCTGACGCGACGCCGTCGAGGTCGCGTCCCTCGCCCAAGGGCTGTGCCTCCAGCGCCTCCTCCTGCCCGATGACTTGCGTGGACTCGCCGAGACGGCACTCCTGGGCGCAAGGCCGTGCCTCCGGCGCACCGTCCCGCGCGGTGGCTGACATAGGGGCGCGGAGAAGGTCCTCCTGGGAGCATGGGGCCTCTGGAGACACAGGCTTCGTGGGGACGGGAGCGAAAGCATTCAGCACGAGCTCATCGCGAGCCTTCAGCAGCGCCGGCAGCTCGTGCTGAAGTGCCAGCACGTCGCGCTCGTGCAGAATCGCTGTCACGCGAACGGCCCATGCGCGCAGCGCCTCTCCGCCCATGAGCGGCAGCAACTGGGCTGCGCCTCCCAGGAATGCCCGCTGCAGGGACTGAACGAGGAGCACGTGCCCGGGACGCGCCGCCACCCGCGCTGCCTGCCGTAGCAACTCGAATTCCACCTGGGCGCAGGTTGCACCCGACTCCCAGCGCGCCGCGTCCTGCAACTGGAAGCACGTGCTCCCCAGTCGGTCCAGGTCGAGGTCCGAGGCCCTCGCGCAGCAATCGGCCAGAAGCTCCACCAGCACCTGCCGCTTGAGGCTGAAGTAGCCCTCCAGCAGCCACCGGGCGTCCGGGTTGCTCGCGTCATGCAGCGCCAGGCCCAGGTTCTCCAGCGTCAGCGACTCATCCAGCGCCACCGCGCGCGTCTTGCGTCCGGAGCGTTGCACCACCAGGCCCCTCGCCGCCAGCCGTCGCAGCGCCTCACGGATGGTGCCCCGACATACCTCATAGCGACGCGCCAGCTTCGCTTCCGAACCAAACTG